>JBBSLH010000032.1:0-18434 GCA_038255425.1 Acidimicrobiales bacterium | reverse complement strand
TCGGCCAACCGGGACCCGAGACACTTCCCGGACCCGGATCGCTACGACCTCGAACGCGACACCTCGGGCATCGCCAGCTTCGGCGTCGGCCGCCACTTCTGTCTCGGCGCGTCGCTCGCCCGTCTCGAGGCACGGATCGTCCTGGAGGAAGTCGTGAAGCGGGTGGCGACGTACGACGTCGATCCTGACGGGGCGCGGCGGGTGCACTCCGTCAACGTCCGTGGCTTCGACACCCTGCCGACCACGGTGACTCTGCGCTGATGCCACGGTTCGCCCCGCACCCCGATCGCCGCGTCGCTGTCGTCACCGGAGCGTCGTCCGGCATCGGTGCCGCCACTGCACGAGCACTGGCATCGGCCGGCCGTCCCGTGGTCCTCGGCGCCCGAAGGACCGACCGGCTCGACGAACTCGCCAGCGCGATCAGCGCCGACGGTGGCGAGGCCGCTGCGTTCGAACTCGACCTGACCGACGACGCGTCCATCGACACGTTCGCGACGCAAGCGACCGAGGCATTCGGACCGATCGACATCGTCATCAGCAATGCCGGGGAAGTGCATCCCGACACGGCGCTCGGTATCGAGCCCGATGACTTCGTGCGCGCGGTGCAGATCAACCTGACCGGAGCGCATCGTCTGGTGCACCGACTGGGCCGCTCGATGGTCGACCGAGGGCACGGTGACGTCGTGTTCGTCACGTCCGACGTGGTGGTCCGGCAACGGACCCACATGGCGGGCTACGTGACGGCCAAGTCCGGTCTCGAAGGACTGGCCCGCGCCATGCAGATGGAGCTCGAAGGGACCGGAGTCCGGGTCACGATGGTGCGTCCCGGCCCGGCGAGCACCGAGCAGGGAACGGACTGGAGCGAGGAGACGATCCTCCACGTCATGCCGCACTGGTCTGCGTGGGGGCACCTGCGTCACGACGGCGGTCTCCGTCCGAAGGAGATCGCCGACACGATCGCCTACGTGGTCGGGGTGCCGAAGGGGACACACCTGACGCTGGTCGAGATCCAACCCGAGGCACCCGTGCACGACGAACGGACGCACCGATGACCGCACCGATGCGTCCACCGCCCAAGGTCTCCGGTGATGACGGGTCGACCGGTCATCTCGAGGAGCTGCGCCGCGATCCGATCGGGTTGATGCAACGGGTGCGTGATGAATGCGGCGACGTCGGCGAGTTTCGGATGGCCGACAAGGAAGTCGTGCTGCTCACCGGCGCGGAGGCCAACGAGATCTTCTTCCGGGCCAAGGACGAGGACCTCGACCAGGCAGCCGCGTATCCCTTCATGACACCGATCTTCGGTGAAGGCGTCGTGTTCGATGCCCCGCCCGAACGTCGGCGCGAGATGCTCCACAACCAGGCGTTGCGCGACTCGTTCATGCGCGGCCACGCCGAGACCATCCAACGTGAGGTCGACGAGATGGTCGCCCGATGGGGTGACGCAGGAGACGTCGACCTCCTCGACTGGTTCGCCGAACTCACGATCTACACGTCGTCGTCGTGTCTGATCGGCCGTCGCTTCCGCGAGCAACTCGACCACCGCTTCGCCGACCTCTACCACGACCTCGAACAGGGCACCGACGCGCTCGCCTACGTCGATGCCTACGCCGACATCCCGTCGTTCCGCGCCCGAGACGCGGCGCGGATCGCCCTGGTCGAGCTGGTGCAGGGGATCATGGACCGGCGTGCCGGGGGTGATGACGTCGTAGACGAAGACAAGGACCTGCTCGACGTCCTGATGTCGATCAGCGACGACGACGGCGACCCGCGGTTCGACGCCCACATGGTCACCGGCATGTTCATCTCGATGATGTTCGCCGGCCACCACACGACATCGGGCACCGCCGCATGGACCCTCATCGAACTCCTGCGGAATCCCGACGAGATGGCAGCCGTCGTGGCTGAGCTCGACGAGCTCTATGCCGACGGCGCGGAAGTCAGCTTCCAAGCGTTGCGAGAGATGCCGAGGCTCGAAGGCGCGATCAAGGAGGCGCTGCGACTCCATCCGCCGCTCATTCTCCTGCTCCGGGTCTCGAACATCGATCTCGAGGTCGGCGGGTTCCACATCCCACCCGGGAAGATGGTCGCGGCGAGTCCTGCCATCTCGAACCGCATCCCCGAGGCGTTCGACGATCCTGACGGCTTCCGCCCGGGCCGCTACCTCGACGACCCGGCTGCCGACGCCGCCAACCCGTGGAACTGGATCCCCTTCGGCGCCGGGCGCCACCGCTGCGTCGGCGCGAACTTCGCCATGATGCAGCTCAAGGCCATCTTCAGCGTCCTCTTGAAGGACTGGACCTTCGAGGCCGCCCAGCCCCTCGACAGCTACCGCAACGACCACTCGAAGATGGTCGTCCAACTCGCCCGCCCCTGCGCCGCCACCTACACCCGCCGTACCCCCAACCCAAAATATTCTGGTCACCACATCGGCGGTCCAGACCGCCGATCTGGTGACCAGAACGGGACGCGGGGGGAAGGGTGGCGGATCGTGGTGGACCGGGATCTGTGTCAGGGGCATGCGACGTGCCAGGGCGAGGCGCCGACGCTGTTCGAGGTGTCGAAGAAGGGCGAGCTCACGATCCTCGACGAGCGACCGCCCGACGATGCTCGTGCCGCGGCCGACGCGGCCGTGAAGTTCTGCCCGACCCACGCCCTCTCCATCGACGATGACGAAGGAACCGACTGATGCCTGCCTACCCCCGTGTCGAACTCGAGCAGATGGTCGAGACCTGGCTCCAGGCCAACCGCGACGCCGAGCGGCTCGGCGACTGGACGACGATGGCGTCCTGCTACACCGAGGACGCCACCTACGGCTGGAACTACGGGCCGAAGGAACACTTCATGGCGGTCGGCCGGGACGAGATCCGAGACATCGCCCTCGGGCAGGAGATGGGTGGCCTCGACGGCTGGCAGTACCCGTACGAGGAGGTGATCATCGACGAGGCGAAGGGTCACGTGATCGGCTTCTGGCGCCAGGTCGCCGACGCAACCCGTGACGACGGCTCCAACTACGAGGTCGCCGGCATCGGCGGCAGTTGGTTCATCTACGGCGGCAACCAGGAGTGGTCGTGGCAGCGCGACTGGTTCGACTACGGCAATGCAGCGTCGCTGTTCATCGAGATGATCACCGACGGGACGTTGTCGGACGGCATGCAGGCACGGATGGACCGTTCACTGAAGCCGGGCCAGCTCCCCGGCCACTACCCGATCAACGAGGTCCCGGTGGGCATCTGGGACCGGCCCACATGACCGACAGAGACATGCGCGTCGGGTTCGTCGGCCTCGGTCAGATCGGGGCGCCGATGGCAGCGCGCTGGCTCGACTGGGGTGGTGGACTGACGGTGTTCGATGTCGTGCCCGAAGCGACGACCTCGTTTGCGGCGAAGGGCGCAACGGTCGCGTCGTCGGTCGCGGAGCTCGCTCGCGAGTGCGCCGTCATCTCTCTCATGGTGCGCGACGACGATCAGGTCGGATCTGTCGTCGACCAGGTTCTCGAGACCGCGTCCGCTGGGACGGTCGTCGTGATCCACTCGACCGTCGAAGCGGACACGCCCGCAGCCATTGCTGCGAAGTGTGAATCCCGCGGTGTCCTCGTGCTCGATGCTCCCGTCAGCGGCGGGATGATGGGTGCGCACGACGGAACGCTTGCGCTCATGGTCGGCGGTTCGGACGAGGCGGTCGCCATCGCCACCCCGGCACTCGAGAGGCTGGGAACGCTGGTCGCGCACCTCGGTCCGATCGGCGCCGGAACCCGAGCCAAGCTCGCCCGCAACCTGATCACGTTCGCGTCGTATGCCGCGGTCGGCGAGGCGTCCCGACTGGCCGAAGCCGCCGGCGTCGACCTGGCCAAGCTCGGCGACGTGGTCCGCCACTCCGACAAGGTGACCGGTGGCCCGGGAGCGATCATGCTCCGCGACACCGCCGAAGCGATGTCCGACGACGACGGGCTCCGCCCGATCTTCGAACACACGAGTGGCCTGGGGGAGAAGGACCTGCGGCTCGCAGTGGGGCTCGGCGCTGCCCTCGGTGTCGACACCCCCATCGCAGCTCACGCACTCGAGCAACTGGGCGCCGCACTCGGTGTTCCCGATGAGGGAGGACGACCATGACGGCCGACGACGAACGACGAGCCCGCGGCAAAGAACAGATGAAGGCCGTCTACGGCTGGGACATCGACCACGTCGAGGGGCCTTTCGTCGAGTCGACGGTCGATCATCTCTTCGGCGAGGTGTGGGCCGAGGGGTCGCTCACCGTCAAGGAACGTCGCCTGATGCTGATCGGTGCGGCCGTCGCCGGCGGGATGGAGGACGTCGCCGGTCTCCAACTCGACGCGGCGGTCCGCCTCGGTGAACTCGATGCAGACGACCTACGGAGCATCGTCGTGTTCCTCGCGCACTACACCGGCTGGCCACACGCCGCGAAGCTCAACACCGAGGTCGAGAAGATCGTGGCCCGGATGGAGAAGACGCAGGAGTGACCGTGTGGTCGGGTCGCTCGCACGCGGAGCTGGCTGAACTCGCCAGGGAGTTCCTGTTGGCCGGCCACCTGATCGACCGGGCCGGGATGCCAGCGGTGATCTCGCACCTCGGACGTGACGCGATGCTCGACGTGGCCATCGGCGAGTGGATGGCAGCCAGTCCGATCTACAGCAAGCGGATGCAACGTCTGCTCGGGTTCGAGGGCGACACCGTGGAGACCATCCTCAAGGGCATCCAACTCGACGTCGGCGCGCCGCCCGAGTTCATGGACTTCCGGTTGTCGGTCGAGGACGACCGCCACGGGCGATTCCACCTCGACCATTGCGGCGCGCTCATGGACGTCGAGCCGATGGGCGACGACTACGTGCGCGGCATGTGCCACGACATCGAGGACCCGACATTCGACGCCACCGCCATCGCGTCGAATCCGAAGGCGCGGGTACGACCAGTTCATCGCCCGCCACGGATCCCCGCCGACCGGAGCCCGCACTGCGAATGGACTGTCGTCATCGACGAAGCGAACGAGCCGCTTCCCGTCCCGTCGCAGGCCATCGCCCTGGGTGACAGCGAGGCGGCCAACCTCCCGATCGCCACACCGGACACGTCGCTTCCCTCCGACGACGGTTGGAACGACTACACGCGGTCGCTCGACCCCGACCTCGTGCTCGAGCAGTTCTCGTCAGCGACCCTCTCGGCCATGCTCGACGAGATCGCACTCCAAGGCCAGCTCCTGGCGCGCGCGTTCCTGGTCGAGCTGGCCGATCGGGTCGCCGCTGACGACATGCGAGCGATCGGCATCGCGCAGGCTTCCGGCATCGCCGGGCTGGCGACCAAGCGTCTCGCCGCGATGCTCGGCGCCGACCCGTCGCTGACCGGACTGGCCGAGGTCCTCGATGTCCATCCGCTGTTCCACCCGCGGCAGTACGTGGAGGCGGTCGTGCATCTCGGTTCTGAGCTGCGAGTCGAGCTGCACCCGTGCGCCGCGTTCGACGAGGACGACGGTCTGAGCTGGGCCGGGCTCCTCGCCGGCCCGGGGGGCGACGAGATCCTGCACAGCGCCGTCGTGTGTCATCTCCCGACCGCGAACGTCGTCAGGACAGCCGAAGGCCTCGCAACCTGGAACATCACGAACGACCCGTCGGCCGAACCAGCGAGTCAACCCGACGCGGTCACGCTGACGGAGTTCTCGACGGGCGCAGACTTCGCGTTCGAGCGACGTGGCTGATCGGATGACCACGGTGTCCCCGGCCCCCGACAGCAGCGACGACACGCCGGCTGAGGCTGTCGTTCGGGCCGAGGTCCGTCCGTGGATGGAAGCGCATGCCGGTCCCTTCGGCGCGGGCACCGGACACATGCAACTGGGCGACAGCGACGAGTACATCGCAAGGGCACGGGCCTGGCAGGGCGAGCTCGACGCCGGCGGTTGGGGAGCGCCGTCGTGGACGGCGGACCTCGGTGGGCGTGGCTACGGGCCGAGCGAGGTCCGGGTCGTCAAGCAGGAGGAGCTCCGGTTCGACGTTCCCGCCGGCGCGTTCCACGTCGCACTGAGCATGGTCGGCCCCACGATCATGCAGTTCGGCACGCCACGTCAGCAGGAACAGTTCCTCCCGACCATGCGCCGTGGCGAGCACCTGTGGTGTCAGCTCTTCTCCGAGCCCGATGCCGGTTCAGACCTGGCGTCGCTGCGGACGAAGGCGGTACGCGACGGCGACGAGTGGATCGTCAACGGGCAGAAGGTCTGGACCAGTGGCGCTCGCTTCGCCGACTGGGGGATCCTCCTCGCTCGGACCGATCCCGACTCGAACCGTCACACCGGCATCACGTACTTCCTGGTCGACATGCGGACGCCCGGCGTCGATGTCCGTCCGCTGATCCAGATCAACCGAGGCGCGCACTTCAACGAGGTGTTCCTCCACGACGTCCGGATCCCGGCGGAGAACGTGCTGGGCGACGTGGGTGAGGGATGGAAGGTCGCACGGGCGACGCTCGGCGCCGAGCGGATGATGATCGGTTCGATCTCCATGGCCGATCGACTCGACCGGATCATCGACCGAGCACGGACGACCGGCCGCTTGGACGACCCGGTGACCAGGGATCGAATGGTCGACGCATGGATCCGTTCGACGCTGGTGACGCTGACCGGTGATCGTGTGGCGCACGCCATGCGCCACGGCGGTGAGATCGGTCCGGAGGCCAGCATCTTGAAGCTCGCACTGTCGAACCTGATGGAGCAGTTCGGGTCGCTCGCCATCGAGGCGCTGGGCCCGGAGGGGATGCTCGAGGGAGTCGGGCCCGAGGGCTACGGCGACCTCCAGGACCAGTTCCTCGGCCAGTGGTCGTCCCGCATCGGTGGCGGGACCGAGCAGATCCAACGCAACCTCATCGGCGAGCGGGCCCTCGGTCTGCCACGCGACCCCGGCCGCTGACTCACCCCACCGGTTTGGCGAAGGCCTTGGTCTCGAGATGTTCCTCGAAACCGGCGACGCCCATCTCCCGACCGATCCCCGACTGCTTGTAGCCGCCGAACGGGACGTCGGGGGCGTACCAGACGCCGCCGTTGATGGACATGGTGCCGGTACGGATGCGTCGGGCAACGGCGATGGCGTGCTCATCGGAACCGGCGAACACGGCTCCCGACAACCCGTAGACCGAGTCGTTGGCGATGGCAACGGCGTCGTCGTCGCCGTCGTGCGCGATGGCGACGATCACGGGTCCGAACACTTCCTCCTGCGCCACCGTCATGTCGGTGGTGACGTCGGCGAGGAGCGTGAGCGCATAGAAGTTCCCCGCCTCGAGGCCTTCGGGGCGTCGTCCACCGCAGACCACTCGGGCCCCTGCAGCGACAGCTGACTGGACGTGACTGTCCACGCGGTCCCACTGGGCCGGCGTGATGAGCGGCCCCATCATCGACGCAGGGTCGTCGGGATCGCCGACCGGAACGGCGGCCATCATGTCGGCGATCGCCTGCACCCCTTCGTCGTAGCGAGCGCGTGGCAGGAGAACCCGAGTCGTGAGCGCGCAGCCCTGGCCCGCGACGATGCCGGTGCCGAACGCCGCGGCCGCGGCCATCGATCCCATGTCGGCCACATCGTCGAGGACGATCGCTGCCGACTTGCCGCCGAGTTCGAGGAAGACCTTGGTGATGTTGGCTGCCGCCGCCTGCATCACCCGCCGCCCCGTCGCGGTCGAGCCGGTGACCGAGATCATGTCGACACGCTCGTCGGTCGTGAGGTGCTCGCCGATCGCCTTGTCGGACGAGGTGACCACGTTGAACACGCCAGCCGGGATGTCGGTGTGCTCGGCCACCAGACGTCCGAGCGCGAGCCCGGTCCACGGTGTCTCAGGGGCCGGCTTCAAGATCACCGTGCAGCCAGCGGCCAGTGCGGGGATGGACTTGGCGAGGTTGATCTGGTTCGGGACGTTCCAGGGCGTGATGGCGGCGACGACGCCGATGGCTTCCTTCTCGATCCATCGCTCCGCGGGACCGCCGAGCGTGTCGGCGTGCCCGAGTGTCTCCGACCAAACATACGACTCGGCCAGAGCGGCGTAATAGGGAACGAAGGCCAGGGGTGCCTGCACCTGCACCGACCCGCACGCGGCGCGAGTTGCCCCGACCTCGGCCACCGTGATGTCGGTCAGCTGGTCCGCGTGGTCGACCAGGGCCTCGTGCAGTTGGCGCAGGCAGCGCACGCGGAAGACGACATCGGTCGCCCACCCGCTCTCGTCGAACGCGCGTCGTGCCGCGGCAATCGCTTCGTCGATGTCGGCTGGCGACGCGTCGGCAGCGACGCCGATGACGGCACCGTCGACCGGCGAGACGTTGTCATACGTCGCCCCGCGTCGGGCATCTCGCAGCGTGCCGTCGATCAGGAGGCGATGTTCGTGCCAGATGTCGATGCGCATGGTCGGATCAGAGCCTCGTGATCTGGCCGCCGTCGACTGCGATGATCTGGCCGGTCATCCACCGGGCCTCGTCCGAGAGCAGGAACAACACCGGCCCGACGTGGTCGTCGGGCGTGCCGAGACGCTTCAGCGCCAGCGAGGCGACGAGTGGATCCTGGAACTCCTTCGGCACCTGCTTGTTCATCGCTGCCGTGTCGGTCGGTCCCGGCGCGATCGCGTTGACCCGGATGTTCCGGAACCCGAGCTCCTGTGCCAACGACGACGTGAGGAAGTTCAGCCCGCTCTTGGCGAGCCCGTAGAAGCCGCTGATCGCCATCCACGCCGCGGTCGACGTCTGGTTCACGATGGATCCGCCACCGCCCTTGCCCATGGGTCGCATGACCGATCGGGTGCAGTGCAGGGCTCCCATGAGGTTCACCCGCATGAACCGATCGAGGTACTCGTAGTCGACCGTGGTGAGGCCGGCGAGTTCCATGTCGCCGAAGATGGCAGCGTTGTTCACCAGGTGGTCGATGCCGCCGAACGTCTCGACCGTGGCGGCGGCCATGGCGTCGGTGCTCTCGGGATCGCCGACGTCGGTCTCGACGAACAGCGCACGCTCGCCGAGCGAGGCGACCACCGCCGCGCCTGCTTCCTCGTTCAACTCCGCCACGACGACGTTGGCACCCTCGGCGTGGAGTGCCCGTGCGTAGGCCTCGCCGATGCCTCCGCCCGCTCCGGTGACGATGGCGGTGCGGTTCTCGAATCTCACGGGAGTTCTCCTCGGTGGCGACGCCGGGAGCTTAGGGTCGTTCCATGGCGGTCGATGACGTGCTCGACCCGGAGGTTGCAGCACGCGTCGCGCACCTACGGGGCGTGTCGGTAGAACAGTTCTTCACGTCGGGTGTCGAGGAACCGCCGGTACCGGCGGTGGATCCGACACCAGGGATCGAGTGGACCGACATCGAGGTCGCGGACGACGAGCCCGTGTCTGTCCGGCGGTACGTCAAGACCGAAGGGTCGTCCGACCCGCGGCCCTGCCTCGTGTGGTGCCACGGCGGGGGATGGGGGCTCGGCGATCTCGACATGCCCGAGGCGCACGTGGTCGCCCAGCGGGTCACGGACGCGCTGGACGCCGTCGTCTATTCCGTTGACTACGGACTCGCTCCCGCGTGTCGGTATCCGACGCCACAAGAACAGATCGTCGCTGTGTTCGGACACGCGCTCACCGACCCGGACGTCGACCCGACGCGCGTCGCGATCGGGGGAGCGTCGGCTGGGGGGCATCTGGCTGCGTGTGCTGCCCATCGACTCGTCGTCGCCGAGGCGCCGCTGGCTGCCGTGTTCCTGGCGTACCCGGCCACCGATCCGGTCGACGGACCGTTCCCTGGCGAGAAGCCAGACGAGTGCCCCGAGCTCCTCTGGTTCGACGGGTCGAAGATCGGCGCGCTGTTCACGAAGCACGCAGGGGCGACACCGCCACCCAGCGGTTCGGTCCCCGCTCGCCTCGACCCGGAAGGACTGCCGCCCACACTCGTCACCACGGTGCCCCTCGACGGATTGCGTCCGCAGGCAGAGGCCTACGTCGACCAGCTCCTGTCGTCCGGCGTCGATGTCGAGCACCACGAGGTCCGGCACGTCCTCCACGGTTACCTCAACATGGCCGGCTCGGTTGCCGTGGCCGACGCAGCACTCGATCGGCATCTCGACTGGCTCCGAACGGCCCTGCGTTGACGCGACCCCCGCTGATCGGGTGACGCTGTACTAGGAAATGAGTCCAGTGTTGTTCCATTCGTTCGACTCGCCGCCACGCGGCGACCACGGGCTCCGTCGGCGGCTGCTCGGCGGCAAGGGCGCTGGCCTCGCGTCGATGACGGCGGCCGGCCTCCCCGTTCCGCCCGGGTTCACGCTCACGACCGACGCCTGCCAGCGGTACCGCTCGTCGGGATGGGACGAGACGCTCGACGCCGCCGTCCGCGACGGCATCGCCCAGCTCGAGGAGCGCACTGGAAAGCGATTGGGCGATCGGTCGACGCCGCTCCTCGTGAGTGTGCGGTCGGGGTCCGAGGTGTCGATGCCGGGAATGATGGACACGGTGCTCGACGTCGGGATGAACGCCACTGTCGAGGCTGCGCTCGCCGAAGCGACCGGCGACGCGAGCTTCGCTGCCGACACCCGCTGCCGCGCCCTTCGGTCGTTCGCCGACATCGTGCTCAGCGCCCCGGCCGACGCAATCAGGTCGCTCGAGCACGTGACCGCTCCCGACGACCTGGCGGCGGAGTTGGCCGAGCTCGGCCTCACCGTTCCCGATGACGGCGTCGAGCAGGTCGTCGCGGCCGTCCGGTCCGTGTTCGAGAGTTGGTTCTCGCCGCGAGCCCGGCACTACCGAGAGGTCGAAGGTATCGACCACTCGCTCGGGACCTCGGCCACGGTCCAGGCGATGGTGTTCGGGAACCTCGACCATCGGTCCGGCACCGGCGTGGCGTTCACCCGAGATCCGGCGACCGGTGCTCCTGGGCTGATGGGGGACTTCTTGCCGCGAGCGCAGGGTGAGGACGTCGTTGCCGGAGCAAGCACGACGCTCCGTCTTGGCGAGATGGCGACGGCGTGGCCCGACCAGTTCGCCGATCTCGAACGGATCGCCGAGGTTCTCGAGCACGCGATGGCCGACATGGTCGACATCGAGTTCACGATCGAGGCTGGTGTGCTCTGGATGCTCCAGGTTCGCCGAGGCAAGCGCAGTCCGCTGGCGACGTTGCGGTGTGCGATCGACATGGCAGAGGACGAGGCGTTCCCCGTCGATCGCGCCGAGGCAGTCGCTCGCTGTCGCTCCCTGCTCGACGATCCGCCGTCTGTCGCCGTCGGCGATCGGCCGGGCGAGGCGCACACCGTCATCGCCACCGGTCTTCCTGCATCGCCTGGCGTCGCGACCGGCGTGTTGTGCACGGACCCCGACGAGGCGGTGGAACTCGAAGCCGACGGTCAGTCGGTGATCCTCGTTCGTCGAGAGACCTCTCCGGCCGACGTACACGGCATGGCCGCGGCCGCAGGTCTGTTCACCTTGCTCGGCGGCCTGGTCAGCCACGCCGCAGTCGTGGCTCGCGACTGGGGCCTGCCCGCCGTGGTCGGTGCGACCGAGGCGCACCTCACCGGCGAGGGCCTCGTCGGCCCCGGTGGCCTCGCGCCGTTGGGCGCAACCGTGACGGTCGACGGGTCGGCGGGAACGATCGCGCTCGGCGCCGAGCGTCCGGCTCGACGCGAGGCGTCGGAGGTCGAGACGATCCGGCAGTGGGCCCGATCGCTCAGCGACCGTGAGACGAGCGTCGCGTCGGATCCGGCCGCCGACGACGACGTGACGTTCCCGGTCCTCCGTGCGCTCCGCATCAAGGGCATGGCCGACGAGGCGAGCATCGCGACGACGTCAGGGACCGATCCATCGGAGGTCGCCGCCGTTCTCGCACGTCTGACCCGGGAGGGAGTCGTCCACGTCGAGAAGCGAGGACTCTGGCGGCTCACCGACGAGGGTCTTGCCGCGCACGCCCTTCGATTGGCCGAGGCAGTCACCGGCATCGATCTCGATTCGCTTCCCTACGACGAGTTCCTCGTGCTCAACGACAGTTTCAAGCAGTTGTGCACCGACTGGCAGATGCGCGACGGAGTGCCCAACGACCACGACGACGATGCCTACGACGCTGGTGTCGTCGCCGAGTTGGCGGTGCTCGATCGGCACGTGCAGCGCCTGCTCTCACAGATCTCCGCCGTCTTGCCGTGGCTGACGCACTACGGGCCCCGGCTGGCCGCTTCGCTGGTTCGGGTGTCCAACGGAGATCCGAAGGCGTTCACCGGCGTGCTGTGTGAGAGCTATCACGACGTCTGGATGGAACTGCACGAGGATCTGATCCTCACCCAGGGGATCGACCGGGCGGCAGAGGGCAGCACATAGGAGGCGTTGATGGTTGCGCTTCGTGAGAGTCCGTCGGAGCGGCCAAGATGGCGTGGACGCCCACGAAAGCGAGCTGCCATGACCCTCGAAGAGACGACCCTCAACGATCCGCACGACGTCGAGATCTTCTACCGGCGCTGGATGCCGGACGGCGATCCTCGGGGTGTCGTACTCGTCCTCCACGGCATGTCGGAGCACTCGGGTCGCTATGCCCGTCTGGCCGAGGCGCTGCTCGAGGACGGGCTGGCGGTCTACGCACTGGATCATCGTGGTTTCGGTCGGACCTCGGCTGTCACGGGCATGGGCAAGACCGGCCCCGGCGGTTTCGACGGCGTCATTGACTCGATCCGCGCCCTGCAGGAACAGGCAGTCGCCGATCTGGATGGTCTGCCGCTGGTGATCTTCGGGCACTCGATGGGATCGATGTTCACGCAGTCGTACATCGAGCAGTACCAGGACCACGACGGGGTGATCCTGTCGGGAACGACCGGACCGAACGAGGAACTCGCGGCCATGGTCGACGGGATGAAGGCACTCGTCGAGGCCGGTGCCGGTGACGAGCCGCTGGATGCACTCGGCGGGTTCAACGAAGCGTTCGCACCCGCGAGGACCGATTACGACTGGCTCAGCCGAGACGAAGCAGAGGTCGACGCGTACATCGCCGATCCAATGTGCGGCGATGGCAACCCGGTCACGGCGGCGTTCGTCGCCGGCCTGCTCGAGCAGTCGCACGAAGCCGTGCAGCCCGAGGCCGTGGCGAAGATCGCCACCGACGTCCCGGTGTTGCTGCTCACGGGCGAGGCCGACCCGGTCTCCAACGGCGCAGTGGCCGTGCGAGCGCTCGAGCAGATGTACGTCGATGCTGGCATCGACGTCACGTCGCACTATTACCCCGAGGCGCGACACGAGATCCTCAACGAGACCAACCGCGATGAGGTCACGGCTGATCTTCGGCGCTGGATCGACGGTGTCATCGGATCCGCCTCCGCATGACCGACCGCTACGACGAGTTCCCCGGCCTCACCGTCGACCGTCCAGCCGACGGCGTCCTGCGGATCACCCTCGACGCCCCGGGGCTCAATGCCGTGAGTCCCGCGGTGCATCGCGAGCTCGCCGACATCTGGCTCACGATCGACCGCGATCCCGAGACCAAGGTCGCGTTGTTGCGCGGCGCGGGCAAGGGCTTCTCGGCTGGCGGGTCCTTCGACCTGCTCGACGAGATGATGGACGACTACGAGTCGCGCCTGCGGGTGATGCGTGAAGCGCGTGACCTGGTGTTCAACGTCATCGACTGCTCGAAGCCGATCGTTTCGGCCATCCATGGGCCGGCCGTTGGCGCTGGCCTCGTCGCGGGGATCCTCGCCGACGTCTCGGTCGTCGGGAAGACCGCTCGCATCATCGATGGCCATACCCGGCTCGGCGTCACGGCCGGTGATCACGCCGCGATCTGCTGGCCACTGCTGTGCGGGATGGCCAAGGCCAAGTATCTGCTCCTGACCTGCGACGAGTTGAGCGGTGAGGAGGCCGAGCGCATCGGCCTCGTGTCGATCTGCGTCGAGGACGACGAGGTCCAGGATCGGGCACTCTCGCTCGCCGTGCAGCTCGCCGGCGGCGCCCAGCAGGCAATCCGGTGGACGAAGCACACGCTCAACCACTGGTACCGCCAGCAGGCCGCGGTGCTCGACGCCAGCCTCGCCTACGAGTTCCTCGGCTTCGGCGGACCAGACGCCGTCGAGGGTCGTGCGTCGCTCATGGAGAAGCGCAACCCGGAGTTCACCGGGCCGACGAGCGAGTAGGGAGCGTCACCCGCCTCGCTCGATCTCCGAGCGGATCGCCTCGAGGATCTCGACCTCCTTGAGATCTTTCGGCCGAGCGGCCGCTCGCTTCATCTTGATGAGGTCGCCCAGCGATGCCAGAAGAATCTCGAAGCCATCGAGGTCGATGCGATCGGCAGAACGGGCGAGCTCGTCGTATCCGTTGACGCCGGCGGGTATCGCCAGGATGTCGACATCGCCCAACTCCGTGACGAACGTGAAGTTTGCGCCAGCCGCAAGGGTCTTCGCGTCGAGCAGAAAGGGGAGGTCCTCGTCGACCCCGCGAAGGCGGGCGTTGCTGGCGCGTAAGACCTCGACCAGCCGCTCGAGGTTCTCGTTGCTGCGCTCGTAGCAGATGTCGACGTCGCGGGTCAGAGAAGGGGACCCGTGGAGACGAGTGGCGACTCCGCCGATGAGGACGAAGGAGACGCCGCCGTCCACGAGGGTTTCGAGAACCCGGAGCGGGTCGAATGGCGTAGGGTCACTCATCGTCCGGCGGCCCGGAGAAGGCGGTCGAGACCAGCAGCATCGCCGGCAAGCAGCTCCAGCCGCTGCCTCGGTCGAAGGCGGCGCAGTTCTCGGATCTGTGTCCGGTCGACGCCGTTCGGCTCCACAGAGACGACGAGGGTGTGGCCGCACGCGTGGGCGATCCGCTGCAGCGTGGAGAGGCGCGGTTCATCGGCCCCCGACTCCCAGCGCGACACCACCGGCTGCTTCGTGGACAAGCGCCCGGCGAGCGCCGACTGCGTGAGGTCGGCCTCCGTGCGGAGTCCGAGGACAAGATCCGCTATCCCGCTGCCGCCGTCGAGTTCGATCGCAAGACGCATCTCAGGAGTATAGCGGAAAGAGTATGTCCGTCGAGTTGGTTACCGGCAGGAACACCGTGGCGACGTGGCGAATCGTGGGGGATGCGCAGGCGACCATTCCTTCTCCTCTTCGTCGTGATCGGGCTCCTCAGCTCGCTCGCGGTGCCGATCGCCCGAGCGGAGGACACGCCCGCTGTCGACCCCGTCCCCGAGCCCATCGTGTCTGGTCCGGTCGCCGACGAGGTCGGATTGAAGGGCGAGCCGTGGTTCGATCCACCCTTTGTGCTCGCAGAGGCGCAGCCGTACCCCTACGTGTCCGAGGAGTTCTTCGTCGAGGGCGCCGCCCGCGACCTGCTGGGCACGGGCGCCGACGCGCCGTACAAGACCCGCATCCTCGTGGTCCGCCCCCAGAACGCATCCGACTTCTCCGGAACGGCCGTCGTCGAGTGGGACAACGTCACCGCGCAGGCAGCGCTCAACCCGCTCTTCATGTGGGACCACCCGTATTTGCTCCGTGAGGGACACGCGTTCGTCTCGGTCTCTGCCCAGGCTGCCGGCGTCTGCTGCACGCCGGTGTCCCACACCGGATGGGACCCGCCCCGTTACGGCGACCTGAGTCACCCGGGCGACGCCTACAGCTACGACATCTATGCGCAGGCGATCGAGGCGCTGCGCCGCAACACGGTCTCGACCGACGGCGTCGCCGGCGGCATTCCGAACGGCGGTGCGCTCACCGGCGCCCTCGGCAACCCGCTGCAGACGCCGATCCCCGGTGGGCGTCCCGTGATGGGCGACCTCGCGGTCTCGAACGTCATCGCGACCGGCACCTCGCAGTCCGCGAGTCGGCTCCACACCTACCTCGACCAGATCCAGGGCATCCACGCCGACAACATCGACGGCGTGCTCCTCGATGCTGGCGGCTCGCGGACCTACACCCGTCCGCCGGTCATCCCGACCATCCACTTCCTCAGCGAGGACGGACTGAGCGCCACCGAGCCCAACGTCGGAGGCGCATCCCTCATGGGAACCGACAACAACTACCGCCTGTGGGAGGTGCCGGGCGCGTCGCACGCTGATGCCGAGTTCAGTCGTTACATCGAGGACGGTCTCTACGGCACACACATCCTCGAGACGCCGCCGCTGCCCTGGAAGCAGTGGGACGACCGTCGATTCTCGTTCCGCTACGGCGACGACGGCCTCAGCCTCCGAGCTGGCTGTCAGCCCCTCGGCTACGGCGACAACACCTATCCCCGCCGATACGCCGCCCGCGCGGCCATGGACCAACTCGTCCGCTGGACCACGAGCGACGACGCCGTCGCCCCGCCGTCGACGCCGGGCAAGGGCAAGGGCAAGGGCAAGAAGCAGCCGCCCGTTCCGACCGAGTTCGTGGCCGTCCAGCCGCCTCGAGTCGAGTACGACGCTGCCGGCACAGAGGTGCGCGATGCGAACCGACAGGTCGTCGGCGGCGTCCGTCTCCCGCAGATCGACGTACCCGTGGCCGACTACCTGGCGACCACCTGTGGCCTGTTCGGGCACACCATCGGCTTCGACCCGATCACGTTGTCGACGCTCTATCCGACGACTGATGCGTACGTCGCGCAGATGCATGCGGCGATCGATCGAGCGCTCGAGGTCGGCGTCATGCTGCCTCCCGAAGCCGATGAACTGCGGTTCCAGCTGGAGTCCGCCGTCGTCCCGTCGTACCGCGCGCCGAAGCTGCCCGGCGCTTCCCAGGAGGGTGCAGCGCACCTGCTCGCGACCCTCGTGGGCGGGTAGCCGAACACGTCGAGGTCGAACTCTCGAAGACGGTCGAGGACTAGTTTCCCGAAAGACCACGACTCGGGGGACACATGGATCGACGTCGCTTCTTACAGGCTGGGCTGACCGTCGTCGGGGGTGCGGCCGCGCTCCCTGCGTTCGCGACTCCGGGCTCGGCGCAGGAGACCGGAACCAGTCCGTACGGATCGTTGGAAGGGATCGAGCCCGACGGGAACGGAATCGTGCTGCCCGAGGGCTTCTCGTCGCGGATCGTCGCGGTCGGCGGTGAGCCGGTGGCGGACACCGGGTACGAGTGGCACATCTTCCCCGACGGTGCCGCCACCTTCGACGACGGCGAAGGCGGCTGGTATCACGTCTGCAACAGCGAGGTCTTCGGCGCTGGCCTCGGAGGCGCGAGCGCGATCCATTACGACGCCGACGGAGAGATCGTCGATGCCTACAGCGTCCTCGACGACAGCACCGCCAACTGCGCCGGCGGACCGACGCCGTGGGGAACCTGGTTGTCGTGCGAGGAGGACTTCACCGAACAAGGACTCGTGTGGGAGTGCGATCCGACCGGTGAACGAGCAGCGGTCGCGCTGCCCGCGATGGGGCGATGGGCGCACGAGGCCGTCGCCGTCGACCCTGTCGACGAGCAGCTCTACCTGACGCAGGATCATCCGGAAGGCCTGCTGTACCGGTTCACGCCCGATGCCTACCCGGACCTGACCGCGGGCCTGCTCGAGGCTGCACTGGTCGCCGACGACGGCGCCGTCACGTGGGCAGAGGTCCCCGACCCGACCGGAGCCTCGGCGCCGACGCGCACGCAGGTCGAGGGGGCCACGGTGTTCCCCGGCGGCGAAGGCATCTGGTTCCACGACGACATCGTCTTCTTCACCACGAAGGTCGACAACGCGGTGCACTCGATCGACCTGCGGGCCGGCACCTACGAGGAGATCTACCGGGCTGACCCCGCCGATGTCGCGGCCGGCTCGTCACCGCTGTTCGGGGTCGACAACATCACGGTCGACGCGGGGACCGGCGATCTGTTCGTGGCCGAGGACGGAGGGCGGATGCGCATCGTCGTGCTCACGCCGGAGGGCGACGTCGCACCGTTCCTGCAGGTCGTCGGCCAGGACGACAGCGAGATCACGGGACCCGCGTTCAACCCCGGACGCGATCGTCTCTACTTCTCCAGTCAGCGAGCGCCGTCACCACGAACGCTCCGTGAGATCGACCCCGTCCACGACAGTGACGCCAGCGTCGCCGGTGCCACCTACGAGATCTCCGGTCCGTTCCGCGGTGCGGTCGTCGACACGGCCGAGACCACGACGACGGTTCCCTCGCCAGCCTCCACCCTCGAGCGAGCAGCGGCACCGGACGGCAGAGACGACGATGACAGCCTGATCCCGGTGATCGGCGTGGGCGTTGCCGCAGCGGCAGCCGTCGGCGCGGCGATCGCTTGGAGAAGCCGCTCGAACACGGAGGCTGCCAGCGAGTCGACCTCCGACGGCGGCCCGGCCTGACGATCGGCACGGAGCAAGCGCTCGACGGTCAGCGCCGCTCGAAACGAAATCTGCCGGTCAGTGGGCTTCTTGCGAAGTCCCTGTCTGACCAGCAGTTTCGTTGGCGGAGGGAGTGGGATTTGAACCCACGGAGACCCGAAAGCCTCAACGGTTTTCGAGACCGTCCCATTCGTCCGCTCTGGCATCCCTCCAGGGGCGCACGACACTAGCGAAGGGTGCTGTGA
>JBBSLH010000031.1:0-18672 GCA_038255425.1 Acidimicrobiales bacterium | reverse complement strand
TGGACACGCCCGTGGACCGTGGCGCCACGGCGGATCTCGCTCAGCACGCCGCCGACGGTACGACAGACTGGTGACATGACGGAGGAAGCACCGCCAGCGCCCACGCCAGACGACAAGGACTGGACGTGGGTCCTCGAGAAGCCGTGTCCGGAATGCGGGTTCGACACTCGGACCGTCGAGCCAGCGGACATCGGCGACATGGTCCGAGCCAACGCCACGACGTGGCAGACGGTGCTCGGTCGAAGCGACGTCCGGGACCGGCCCGAGCCCGACACGTGGTCGCCGCTCGAGTACGGCAGCCACGTGCGTGACGTGTTCCGCCTCTACCTCGTCCGACTCGACCTCATGCTCGAACAGGACGGCCCGGACTACCCCAATTGGGACCAGGACGAGACGGCGATCACGGAGCGATACGACCGAGCGGACCCGGCCACCGTGGCTGCGGAGCTGACGACCGCCGCTGCCGCGCTCGCCGATCGGTTCGACTCGGTCACGCCTGATCAGATGGCGCGTACCGGCCACCGATCGGACGGAGCCACGTTCACTGTCGACACCTTCGCCCGCTACTTCGTCCACGATCCGATCCACCATCTCTGGGACGTTCGGTTGCGCTGACTGCACGATCGGCGAAGCGGCGGTACGGTCGGGGACATGACTCGTCCCGGACATGCCGACGTGGTCGATGCCACGGTCACCGTCGAGGACACGATGCGGCCCCAGCGGGTGCCCGTCCGTGCGTACGAGGCGCCCGAAGCGCTCGTGGTGATCGCGCCGATGCCGTGCGTCCAGCCCGGCGACGTCCGCATCGAGCTCCGTCAGGACACCTTGCGGTTCTGGTCGCATCTCCGATCGGCCGCGCCTCGTGACTACCTCATCGACGAGTGGGACTTCGGCGGCTACGAGCGTGAGATCGACCTGCCCGAGGGCTACGGCGCCGGCGTCGAGGCAACCCTTGCCAACGGTCAGCTGGTGATCCGGGTGCTGAAGGGCGAGTTCGTCGGCGCGCTGAAGATCAAGCCAGAGGGCCCCTGACCTCCTGGTCGACGACGGCGGCGTCGCTGAGGCCGTCGGCCGGTGCGACCCTAGGATCCGCTTCTCATGGGGTCTTCTCGAGTACCGAGGTCAGCAGTCAGTCGTCGGCGGTTCCTCGCCGGTCTGGGCGTCGTCGCGGCGACGCCGGTCGTGTGGGACCCGGTGCGCGCTGGCGCGCAGCAGCGGGCGCAGCTCGCTGCGGTCACTGATGCCACCGGCACGACGCTCGAGTTCTCGATCACCAAACCGGCCGGCACTGGCTACGTCCGCCTCGTCGAAGCGGCGCCGTACCCGCAGCTCGTCCGAGAGGAACTGGCAGCCGCACAGTCGGGTCGTGATGGCCGCCGCGTCGGGCTGGCCTCGATCGTCCACCTCACCGACGTCCACCTCGTCGACGCGCAGAGCCCGAGTCGGGTCGAGTTCGTCGACCGGCTCGCCTCGCCCGTGGGTGGTGGCTTCCGGCCGCAGGAGGCGATGTGTACGCAGGTCGGTTCGGCGATGGTGCAGCGCATCAACACCGTCGCCACCGGTCCGGTCACGGGCCGAGCGTTCGACGTCGCGGTCTCCACCGGCGACAACATCGACAACCAACAACGCAACGAACTCGACTGGTTCGTCCAGATGCTCGACGGCGGCACGATCGTCCCCGACAGCGGCCTGATCGGGACCTACGAAGGCGTGCAGGACGACGACGTCGGTCTCGGCTACTACAACAACTACTGGCATCCCGACGCTCCGCCCGGATCCAACCCCGCGGACAGCTACAAAGTGGGATTCGGATTCCCTGAACTCCCCGGCCTGCTCGGCGCGGCCATCGCCAGCCACGACAGCCCCGGCCTGGGCATTCCCTGGTACTCGAGCTACGGCAACCACGACGGGCTGCTCCAGGGCAACGCGCCGGGCGAACTCCCAGGGTCGGCTCCCTTCGACCTCATCTCGACCGGCACGGTGAAGGTCACCGGAGTCGGTACGTCGTTCGATCCGAGCGACGCGCAGTCGACGATCACCTCCGCCCTCGACCCGGCAGCGATCAGTTCAGGTGGCGCGCTCTTCCGGACCGTGACCGCCGACGAGAGCCGCGCCGCCGCCACGGTCGAGGACTGGATCCGCCGTCACCTCGACAGCCCAGCGTCGCCCGGCCCGGTCGGCCACGGGTACAGCGAGGACATGATCGCCTCGCGGCGGCTCTACTACACGTTCCCGGTGAGTGAATCGGTGCTCGGCATCAGCATGGACACGGTCAACCACGGCGGCTACGCCGAGGGTTCGCTGGGCGACGCCCAACTGGCATGGATCGAACAGCAACTGACCTCGAATCCCGACCGGCTCGTCGTGCTGTTCAGCCACCACAACCTGTTCACGCTGGAGAATCCGTTCCCCGACCCGTTCGATCCGGGCGAAGCCCGTCGAGGATTCGACGTCCTGCGCGAGATGCTCACTCGCTTTCCGAACGTGATCGCGTGGGTCAACGGCCACAGCCACGTCAACCGGATCACCCCCGTCGCAGATCCGTCCGGACAGACCGGTGGCTTCTGGGAGATCTCCACCGCTGCCCACATCGACTGGCCCGAGCAGGCACGCCTGATCGAGATCGCCGACAACCGAGACGGAACGCTGTCGATCTTCGGCACGCTCATCGAGCATGCATCTCCCGCATCGGTCGAACTCACGAACCCGTCAGCAGCCACACCGACGCAGCTCGCGTCGTTGAGCCGCGAGCTCGCGGCCAACGAGCCCCAGGTCGACGTGAACGCCCTGGGCGAGCCCGGGGCACGCAACGTCGAGCTGCTCATCGGCTCGCCGTTCGACGTCACACCGGGGCCGAGCCCGACGCCGACGACGGATCCGGGCGAGGGGGGCCCGAGTGGTGGCGGCGGCTCGCTCCCCGCCACCGGCGGAACGGGTGGCATCGTCGCCGGGACGATCCTCGGCGCTGCTGCTGCTGGCGCGCTGGCGCTACGGCGTCGGACCGAAGTCGACCCGTCCTAGCGTCGACGCCGTGGAATTGATCCGAATCGCCCTCGGGGGCCGACCGTCACAGATGCAGACCGCTCCCGGCGAGGCCACGTACGAGGTCGGCGTGTTGGGCCTCGCGCTGAGTCCGAAGATGATCGACGGCGGCGAGCACACGGTCGTGCAGCTGATGCTCGACGACGACCGCCCCGGTTTCGACCGGACGTTGATCGACTGTCCGCTCATGGCCGAGATCCAGACTCCTGCCGGCGACATCGTGACGCGGGAGTTGTTCGACCACGACGGGTTCCGGCAGCGCCTGCACGCCGAGCGCGCCGCCGGCGGCGACGAGATGCGGGGCGTCTTGTTGCTCACCGATGGGCAACTCCCGCCGGCCTACCTACGTCTCGCGTTCTTGACGATCCCTGTGGCGGACACCGACGGATGTGTGCTCGCCGTGGTCCGGTCCGAGCGCGACGACCTGGTCGTTGCGATCGACGCAGGCCGGGCGGCGGGCTCGCTCGCCGACTCCGAGTTCCGGAGTCTCACGACGATGATCGAGCAACGCCACCCGGGCTGAGCATCAGATCGCGAGTTCTGCGACCGCCCCGCCGATCACGTCGAACGGAGTGTGCTCCACTCCATCACGAAGCAGGGACCACTGCCCCTCGACGAGCTCCGGGAACACGGCGACGAGTGCCTCGCCGTCGCCCATCGGACGGAGGTGGACGCCGGTGTGGAGATGCTGTTCCGGCTTGCCCCGCGGGCAGGCGTAGAGCTCACCCGTCGGGGTGTCGGTCGAGAGGCACACCACCGCGGCCCCGATGTCGCCCCCGATGTCGAGGACGGACACGGGTCCGAGTGGTGCGCTCACCTCGGCCGTCATGCGTCGGGTGTCGCAGTGCCGACGAAGTACCCGCTGTACGGCGTGCCGATGAACGGGAACTCGTCCAGGAACGTCCGTCCGGGGTTCTCGTACGTGCCGTCCTCGATCGCAGCTGCTGCGCCGTCGATGGTGTAGCTGTCGACCAAGGGGATCGTGAGCCCTGCGATGGCACGCAGCTCGATCGTCGTCACGTCGTCCTCGAGACGGCGACCGTTGGGGAAGCCGTCGGCGTCGCCGCCGAGGAGACCGAGCCGATTGCGCTCGCCCTGTGTCGGAGCCACTGCGACGTTGAGCCGCAACATGTCGGCCGCGGTGACGTTGCCGGCGAAGATGTCGTCGAGGCTCTTGGAGCCGATCACGTTCTGGAAGATCGTCTCGCCTGCCCCGTTCTTGACCACGCCGGTCGGGATGCCGAACAGGAGGATGGCGAGGAGATCGACACGGTCCTTGTCGTAGCCGGCGAGGTTCGGGAACACGCCCGGGTAGAGGCCGGGGAGGAGACCGGCGAGTTCGGGGCGTGCCACGTTGGGCACGTACTCGGAATCGCCGTCCGGTGTGCTGCCGTTCCATTCGTCCTTGTCGGCCATGGGCACGAGGACCTCGTTGAACAGCGGGTTGCCCAGTCGCGAGACCTGCTCCCAGGGGCCGACGGCGCTGCGCTTGCCCTTGCCGTGGGTCACACCACGCTGGCGCGATGCGGCACCCCAGACGCCGATGGTGGCGGCGGGATCCTCGAAGTCCGTCGGCTGCGAGCCGTCGGCCGTCAGCTGCGAGATGGGCACCTCGATGGCAATGGTGTGCACGTTGGAGCTCGACAGGGCGTCGACGCCCTCGTTCGTGCCGAATGCACCGAGGACGTGTGCATCCTGGAACGGACGCAACGTGCCGAGGTCGAAGATCGACCCGAGGTCGACGTAGAACGAGTCGGCGCGCTGGCCGGCGAACACACGCACACCGCCGGCGATGTCACGGACCGCCTGTGTGGCGAGGTCTTCGTAGTTCGGTGTCGAGCGGGGTCCGACGTTGCAAGGCGGGCTCGGGACACGGTCGGCGAGCAGCTCACGGATCGGCTTCTTGATCTTGCCGTTCTTCGTGACCTCGGTGACCTTGGTGACCGAGTAGTACTGCGGACGGTTCCAGGCCGGGTCGTCGATGCTCGTGATCGGGCCGGTGTTGTAGAGGAACGAGGCCGCGCGGACCTCGGTCGTGAACCGGAACTCATAGCTGACGTCCGGGAGGCCGTCGCCGTCGTTGTCGATGTTGACGGTGTAGAGGACGTCGTCGCCGAACTCGTAGAAGTTCGGGCCGCCGTTGGGCGCTTCGCCGGGAACGTAGCTGGTGATGATCGTGACCTTGGACGGGTCGTTCGGCGACACGAACGCGTAGGTGTCCGTGTTGTCGGCGACGGGATCCTTGGAGATCGTGGGGGCTTCGCGATGGGATGACATCAGCGGCTCTCTTCTGCGAGACGGGCGAGTGTGCGAGCGAGCTTCTGGTCGGTGAACGGGACAGCGTCCTCACCGATGAGGATCTCGAACTCGGCATTGGCAGGGTCGACGGCCTGGACGAGGAAGGGCGTGCCGAGCACTGCGGCTTCCTCTGGCGTGGGCGGCGATTCGGGCTTCTGGGCGCTGGCGATGTTGGGCGTCGCGACGACGGCTCCCACTGCAGCGGCGGAGCCTCCGACGAACGCTCGTCGTGAGATGGCCATGGTTGGTGGTTCCCCTCGGGTGGTTGATCCGTGCTGGATTCACGGCTTCATCTGTTCCTTCGGTTCCAGGCGTGCCCGCAGATGCCGCATCGGGGGATCAGAGACTCCTGTTCACCACCCGTTCACATCTCGCCACCCTGCGCGGCAGAAATCCCACGATGAGTCAAAAGACCTGGGGACATTTCGCCGATGATGAGGAACAGTTGAGGAACGGGCGTCCATCTGGAGTCGGGACATGAGCAGCACTGGGATCATGACGAACGAGAAACCACAGTGGGGCGACGCCTCCACGCCCGCCCGGATGTGCAGAGGGGTCCGCGTCCTGTGGTCCGTGATCGCCGGCTACGCGATCGTGGCGTTCACCGCTTCGTGGATGCTCGATGCCCGGGGCACGCACGTCCTCGGCGTGGTCGGCGCCATCATCGGCGTGCTCGTCACGCTGCGGCAGGACCGTGATGGCGGACCCCCGCGTCCGACCAAGGATCGGCCGCACGACGGCTGGATCGTCTGACCGACACCGCCGCGGGCGTCTTGAGCAGTTCGCGAGATTTGGGACAGATGCGCTGACCCGGAGATCGGACGTCGACACGCCCGGCGCTTCGTCGCATACTGCCCGCAACGGGCGGGAGAGGTCTGGACCACAATCGAGAGGCGGACGAGATGATCCTCGACTCCGGACCCCACGCCAGCCAGGCCTCGCGACGAGCGGGCGACCTCGGCGACACCATCACGCTCGTCGTAGTGCTCCTCATGGCCCCCGCGGCGGCGTATGCCGCGACACGGCTCGGCATCGAGCTGGCGAACCGCTCGTTCGACACCACCGGCAACAGCGCCCGCGGGGTCGGCGAGCCACTGGTCGGGGCCGCGAGCGCACAACTCCTGGCGATCGGCGCAGGCGTCGTCACGCTCCTCTACGTCATCCAGACTCGGTTCACCGGGAACCCGCGGTCCTCGTGGAACACTGCGGCCTCGGCTCGGCCCGTGGGCGAGATCCTCGCGGAACTGCCGACCGACTACCACGTCATTGCCGGCGCGTCGGTCTCCGACGAGGGCGAACTGGTCGATCACGTCGTCATCGGGCCGACGGGCGTGTTCACCATCGAGTCCCGCTCCTACAACTGCGGCGTCGCCATCGATCACGGCCATGCCTTCGTGAACGGTCGCAGTCTCGATGACCTCGTGGCGCAGGTGAGTCACGCCGCGGGATCGATCGGTCGTCGTGTGAGGAATCCTGTGACACCGCTCGTGTGCGCGCAGGGCGGGGTCCGGGTGGAGTCCTTCCTCGGCAACGCCGTGGTCGACGGCGTCCGGTTCTGTGATGGGCAGCATCTGCTCCAGACCATCACTTCCGGTCGATCGGTCCTGTCCGAAGGTGCGCGAGACCGCATCGAGTTGCTGATCCTCGACGACTGAGCAGTCCCCGCCGGGCACGGGTACCGTCGGCGCGATGTCGAGAGCACCCAGGACCACGCCCGAGCAGCTCGGCAAGGCGCGGGTCCGGTCGTGGGTCGAGGGGAAGATCCTCGATGGCGACGCCGCTCGCGTCCATGAGAAGCACGGCGCACGGAAGTCGTCCGTCATCGGTGCGATGACCGGCACGGTGGTCGAGATCGGGCCCGGCACCGGGGCGAACATGCGGTACTACGCGCCAGGCGCGTCGGTGATCGCCATCGAGCCGAACCGGAACATGCACGGCCCGCTCCGAGCCGCTGCCGCCGAGCACGACGTCGATCTCGAGATCCGGACGGTCCAGGGAGAGCGGATCGACGTCGACGATGCAACAGCCGACGGCGTCGTGGGCACGCTGGTCCTGTGCGGCGTCGACGATCCGGCCGCCGTCGTCCGCGAAGTGCACCGGATCCTGAAGCCCGGTGGCTCGTACTTCTTCCTGGAACACGTCGCAGCAGAGCCGGGCACGGGTGTGCGCAGGGTGCAGGACCTGGTGCATCGCCCACATCGCTGGTTGGCCAACGGCTGCGAGACAAACCGTGACACCGCCAGCGTCATCGACGCCGCCGGGTTCGCATCGGTCGACCACGAGACGATCGACGAGGGTCGGGCCGCCGCGTACACGCGGATCAGGCTCGTCGGGACGGCCACGAAGTAGCGGGAGCGGTCAGATCGGGTTGCACACGGTCTGGGCGACGGAATCGATCACCGTGTTCCCCCGCACCGTTCGTCCCAGCCCGAACATGACCTCGGCCTCGAGCTCGAGCGGCGGACCGAAGACGCCGGAGTACTCGCCGCACGCAGGGATGAGGACGGCGGTGACGGTCACCGTCTCGCCTGGCTCCACACGGACCCTGTCCACCGGCGCCGGCTCGCGGAGACCCCGACCGTCGAAGCCCGTCACGTCCACCGCGAAGCGTCCGTCGTTGGTGACCTCGATCTGTGCCGACGCCCGGTCGCCATCGATCTGCCAATAGGGGACGTCCATGTCCAGGTCGGCTCGGAGTGGACCGATCAGCGCGATCGCCACGAGGAGGGCCGACACCAGGGCGATGCCCGACACGAAGCGGCGCACGGGGCGGCCGGGCGGGATGTAGGGGCTGGCGTCGGAGACGGCGAGTTCGTTCATCAGTGTGCTCCTGGTCGATCGGCGACTGGCGGGCGGCTGGCCACGAAACGGATGACGGCGATCGCCTCGTCGACGTCGACGCCGATGGCCTCGATTCGATCCACGAAGGCCCGAGCGACCGAGACCAACTCCTCGGGCGTTGTCGTGACACCGGCGGGTGGCGGGGCCACCACTGTCCCGTGGCGGCCACGGGTGTGGACGATGCCAGCGGATTCGAGCTCGCGGTAGGCCCGGGCGACCGTGCCCCCGGCGACGCCGAGATCGTTGGCCAGTTGGCGGATCGACGGCAGCCGGGTGCCTTCGGTCAGGTCACCGGCCTTGACCATCGCCACGAGTTGGGAGCGGAGCTGCTCGTACGGCGGCAGCGGCGACCGGTCGTCGATCGCGATGATCACGACGTCGTCGCAGCGTCGCGGAGGAAGGGGGTACGCAGCACTCGCCACGCGCGGTGCCCGTAGTAGAGGCAGGACACGAGGGCGAGCGGAATCGTCGCCAGGCCGACGAAGCCGACGACCATGGCGGTGGTCCCAGTCGCATCGCCTCGAGCGACGGCCCAGGACACCACGCCGAGCAGGGACAACAGAACGGCAGTCCCGGACCCTGCGAGCATGTGGATCGACTGCGACCGGATGGCGTCGTCGGCAGCGACGAGATCGGGGGCACTGAACGGCTGGGGACGGCGGACGATCCAGCGCTGGGCGGAGGCGACCATCAACACGATGATCGGCGTCGACCCCACCGCGGCCATGAGCAGTGTGTGGTCCGACGGGTCGATGCCGGCGGTCCAGCCAAGGGCGGCGACGGCGACGACCAGCGCGCCGACCACGACCGGGGCCAGACGGAGCCGCGTCGGAAGGTATTGCTGGACTTCCCGACGTTCCAGCGACGCCGTTCTCGTCGCCGAGGGACCCGGGCGGCGGAGCGCGACCTCGGCGTAGAGCGCCCCGACGAAGTGACCGCCGAACACGAACGCCCACGTCGCGTCGACAGATTCTCCCGTGTCGACCCCGAGGGCAGCCATGACGAGGGCCGGGAGGAGCAGCGCAGCCAGCACGCCCCACGTGCGGAGGACACGAGCGTTGCGCAGATACCACCAG
Source organism: Acidimicrobiales bacterium (assembly GCA_038255425.1). Classification (GTDB taxonomy): domain Bacteria; phylum Actinomycetota; class Acidimicrobiia; order Acidimicrobiales; family Salinilacustritrichaceae; genus Salinilacustrithrix. Next base: position 9,415 of record JBBSLH010000031.1, on the reverse strand, counting down.
ACCAGCGGACGATTGGCCGAGGTGAGGGTGAGGGCGTGGGCGTCAGCCCAGTCGTGGACGAAGTCCTCGTCGATCTCGCCGTAGGCACGAGCCAGGGCGACGACGCCGATGACGACGGTGAAGAGGAGGGCGATGACCATTGGCCAAGTATGTATCAATGTATTGCTACAATGCAACACAACCTCAGAGGTCGCAGTCGTCCGGCCCGTTGACCGGGTTGCACCGAGCCACTGCGTCGCCCGGAAGCATGACGACGTAGTCGGAGTCGAGCAGCGGTTCGGCGACGTAGTAGTCGGTCGACAGGTACTGGGCCCCGCTCGCCAGCGCGGCGTCGCGTCGCGCCGTGTCGTTGGCCGGCGCGTCGACGCCGGGGGTGTCGGTGCGGGTGCGGACGAGGTAGCCGGCCGCGACCAGCGTCTGGATGCGGTCGCCCTCGGCGATGGGATCGTCCACTCGGATGAAGGCGGCATCGGGTCGTCCCTCCTCCGACGACGTGAACAGGAGGCGCCCCTCGAGACTGGTGGCGTCGCCGACGTAGACGTCGCGTGTCGGCCCGGTGTCGACCAACGAGAACAGGACCTTGCCTGCGGCCTCCTCGAGCGTCGGCCAGGCGTCTCCCTCGAGCACCGCTTCCTCGAGCGTGGCGGCATCGCCGCGGATGTCATCGGGCGTGATGACGTCGTCGTCGTCGAACACCGAGCGGATCTCAGCCTCGAGCGCATCGAAGGTCGCCCGGTCGAACTTGACCACGTCCGTGAGGTCGATTCCGAGCGACTCGGAGTTGATGGCGTCACCAGTGGCCTCGGCGATCGACTCCTGCTTGGCCTCGACCATGACCATGATCGGCTCGTGGTCGGCGTTGTCGGTCGACCAGTCGGCGATCTCGCTGAGACAGTCGACGAAGGTGAGACACGTGGTGCCGAAGTCGACGTCGACCTGGTGGATCACCTTGAAACCCGGCTCGTCGAGCGCCGGCTCCTCACTGTCGACGGGGAGCCCCACCAGCTCGGCGGCCGGTCGCTGCGCGAATCGGCCACCATCGGGATCGGCATAGACGTCGATCTCGAACTGCCGGATGCCGAAGTCCTCGAGCTGTTCGGTGAGCGGCCGGTGCTCGTAGTCGAGTGCGTCGGCCTCCTCCTGCGACACCAGCGCAGCGATGCCACCGAGGACCTCCGGCGCGGGCCGCAGGTGGTAGCTGTTGTGCGAGCCCAACACCTGCACCTGGTTCATGCCGGGCGAATTGTCGTCTTCGCCGCATGCAGCGACGAGGACGGCGAACGAGCAGACGATGACGAGGAGGCGGCGGCGCATGCTCACGGTGTAGCAGCACCCGGTCATCGCTGGCGGCGGTGCCCCAGTGGGGGCAGCGGACGGTGACGTGGTTCGACCGGTCCGACCTCCCACCCGAACCGCATGGCGGCGATCCGGAGCAGGGCGATCGCGAGCGCGCACGCCGCAGCAGCGGGACCGCGTTCGAGGTCTGCCGCCAGCGCCGCTGCGTACACCGCGCAACCGAGCGATGCAGCCACGCCGAGAAGGATGCCGGGTCGCAAGAGCGCTGGAGGTCGGCCGACCAGGAGGTCGTGCACCACCGAGCCGCCGGTGCCCGACAACACCCCGACGAGGACCGAGCCGACCACCGGCAGTCCGACCTGGAGTCCCGTGTCGACGCCGATGATGGCGTAGATGCCGACGGCGACCGCGTCGAAGACGAGGATGGCCGACACCAGGCGTCCGTCCTCCCCGGTGACCACCCCGAGACCCTTGGCCGCCACCAACGCAACCAACGCGGCCGTCAGCGTGACCGGCAGGAAGATGGGCTCGGCCAGCGCCACCGGCGGACCGGTCTGCAGCAGCGTGTCGCGGATGATGCCGCCGCCCACGCCGGTGACGGCGGCGAGCGCGAGCAGCCCGGTGATGGCCATCCGCTCGTTGATGGCGGAGAACGCCCCGAACAGCGCGCCGGCGCCCACCGCGATGCACTCCACCCACAACGGGACGCCGAGAGGATCGATCGGCATGTCGGGCTAGTGCAGGTTCAGCGGGTTGAGGGCCGTCTGGAAGCCGAGGACGTGGGCGTAGTCGTTGACCGCGTGGATCAGCAGCCGATCGTCCGCAGCCCGAAGGGTCGTGATCGAGCTGTGGTGGACGGCGACCCCGTAGTCGCGTGCCGACTCGAGCGCCATGGCCAAGACGGTGGCGATCACGCCGCCGTGGCAGGCCACGACGACCCGTTCGCCCTCGTGACGCGACGTGATCTCGACGAGAGCGTCGCGGACCCTGGTCCGGAACGACTCGCTTCCCTCGCCGTGGGGATAGGCGTCCCACGTGCGATCCCGTTGCACTGCAGCGAAGATGGCGCGCAGTTCGTCCTTGCCGACCGTCTCGACCAGCGTCCGCTCTTGGTCGACTCCGCTCCACAGGTCGACCTCGCGGAGGTCATGGACCACCGTGGGTTCGAGGTCGTGGGCGGCGGCCACCGCAGCGCCGGTGTCGAACGCGCGCTGGTACGGGCTGGAGTACACCGCATCGATCTCCACAGCCGACAGGCGCTCGCCCACGGCTTCGGCCTGTTGCCGACCCAGGTCCGACAACGGTGGGTCGATGCCCTCGCCGACGACCATGCCCTCTCGGTACGCCTGCTCGCCGTGGCGGACGAGCAGCAGCTCGCAGAACCCTTCCCCGGGCGTGGCGAACGGGTTGGTGAGTGCGCTCGACGGAACGCGGCGCGGGACCTCGGAGCTGCTCATGCCCGATCGAGGCTAGGGGGACGTCGGCCCGCGCCCCAGACGAGCTGGCTCGTGGTCGTCCCCCTGGATGGGTGATCCCACGATGTCACGGGATTCGAAGAAATCTCAGGATCGAGTTCTGAAACCGGAGATGCGGGGTAGGGAGTCCTCGCCACAGGCACGATGTGACCCCGCCGCTCGCTCCCCCCGAGCCGCCCGGTCCTGTCGTTCGGGGTTGTCGGGCGCCCCACCCCGCCCGGGGCGCCCGGCGACTTCTCTCACGCCAGGGAGAAGCGTGGCTCGGGCCGTCCGACGTGCCCGGTGCCGTCGATGCGCAACAGACGTCCGTCGAGGTCTGCGTCACCGTCTGCGTCACCGCCGATAGACACCACGTACATCCGGTCGAGGTCCGGTCCACCGAAACTCACGTCGGTCGGGTTCGTGATCGGTAGCTCGATGGTGCGGTCGAGGCCGGCGGCAGTGAACCGCGAGAGTTGCGCGCCCCCGACGACTGCACACCAGAGCCCGCCCTCGCGATCGAACGTCGAGCCGTCCGGACCGCCCTCGCTGTCGCTCATGTCGCCGAAGACCCGGCGCTCGCCCTTCTCCCCCGTCGTCGAGTCGTACGACGCGGCGAAGTAGTCGGCCGAGGTGTCACCGATGATCAAGGTCTCCACCCCGTCGAGCACCGCCACGCCGGGGCCGTTCGTGTTGGCGATGTCGGGGTCGAGGAGCATCCACCCGCCAGAGGCGCTGAACCGCCACGTCGAGCCCTCCGCCGGGCCGAGGTTGAGCCGACCCGTGATCAGGTTCCCAGCGAGATCGGCGCATGCGTCGTTGCATCGGCCGCCGATCTCGGAGGGATAGGACGACAGCGGCTCGACCGTGCCGGCGTCGATGTCGACGAGAGCGAGGCCGTCGTCGAGTACCGCCACCAGTCGGCCGTCCGTTGTCGGGACCACCGCCGTCGCCAGCGTGGGCATCTGCATCGTCTGTAGATCGGTCGAGCCCTCGTCGAGCCAGTGCAGCGTCTGTGCTGCGCAGTCGACGAACCACAGTCGATCTCGGACGTCGTCCCAGATGAGGCTCTCCCCCCACCCGAGCTCGAACGAACCGACCGGGGTGATCTCCAGTTCCATCTGTGCAGTCTGACGTCCGTCGGTCCTGCGCGGAGGAAGTCAGACCCGAATGAGCTCCACGTCGATCTCGATTCGGATCTCCTTGGAGACCAACACGCCGCCGGCGTCGAGGACCACGTTCCAGCTCACGCCGAAGTCCTCGCGGTTGATCACCGTCGACGCCGAGAACACCGCCCGCTCGTTGTCCGATGGGTCGATGGCCCTGCCGAGGAACTCGACGTCGAGTGTGACGGGTCGAGTCACGCCCTTGATCGTCAGGTCACCGTCGATGGTGCCGGTGACGCCGACCGAATGGATGGCCGTCGAGCGGAACGTGGCCGTCGGGAACGTGGCGATGTCGAACAGATCGCTCGACCGGAGGTGGCCGTCGCGGTCAGCCGAGCCCGACTCGACCGAGGCCACGTCGATCGTGACGTCGACGACAGAGGCATCGATGTCGGGATCGACGACGACGGAGCCATCGATACCGGTGAAGCGGCCCCGGACCTTGGTGAGGCCGAAGTGGCGGCCGACGAAGGTGACCTCGGCATGACCGGGGTCGACCGTCCAGCGGCCGGGAGCCAGTTCGACACCCGTCGTGTTCGGGCCAGTGACCGCAGCATGGATTGCACTCATGGGATTGCTCCTTGATCGGAATGGTTATGTGCTTCTGCACACACTATATATGCGTGCATCTGCACACAACTGTTACTCTCGTCACATGAGCGAACTCGACGATCAGATCGCCGCCTGGCGCGGAGTCCTCCTGGCGCAACACCGCGTCGTGCGCGCCGTCGAGCGCGACCTCGACGACGCTGCGCTGATCCCCCTCTCGTGGTACGACGTGCTGCTCGAACTCAACGCCGCGCCCGATCGCAGCCTTCGGATGCAAGATCTGGGCGAGCGGGTCGTGCTGTCACGAAGTCGCGTGAGCCGCCTGGTCGATGACCTCGAGCGCGAGGGCCTCGTCGAGCGCGTGCCCGACCCCGACGACGGCAGGGCGACACTCGCGAGACCCACGACCGCTGGCCGTCAGGCCTTCCGTCGCGCCGGCAAGGTCTACCTGCGCGGCATCGAGGAACACTTCACCCGACATCTGAGTGCCCCCGAGCGCGACGCGATCGCGTCGGGACTCGGCCGAGTGGTCCAGCACCACGACGAGGTTCACCGAGGCACGACCTGAGCGAGCGCTGTAGTCGTACCCTTGCCCCATGGTCGGACTACCGGACGGGCTGGAACACGTCAGGACGACCGACGTGTTCGACCCTTCGACCGTTCCGGCTGGCCTGCTGCGGGCGCACCGGGTGGCGGGCGGGGTCTGGGGTCGTCTCGTCTGTCACGAGGGAAGCGTCCGCCTGGTGTTCGAGGATGATTCCGGCGCAACGGTCGAACTCACGGCCGGCGGGTCGGCGGCGATCCCGCCGAGCACACCGCACCACGTCGAACTCAGCGCCGACGCCCGCTTCGCCGTCGAGTTCCACCGAGAACCCGAGTGACGAAGCGTCGGCATACCGTGAAGCGATGCCCGAACACTTCTTCCCGTACTACTGCGACCCCCGATTCGCGCCCATCTGGGGCGTCGTCGGCGTGCGGCCGGGGAAGCACGGAGTGACCGTGGACGGGTCGACGTTCCGAGCCACCTACGGGCTGCTGAAGTTGGAGACGCCGATCGACAACGTGGTCGGCGGCCACGTGACCGACGGCTACCGCTGGTGGACGGCGATCGGACCCCGGCTGTCGTTCGTCGACGACGGGCTGACCTTCGGAACCAACACCCGCCGAGGTGTGTGCATCCACTTCCACGAGCCGGCGCACAAGGTGATCGGCCCCAAGGACCATTCAGCGCTGACCGTCACGGTCGACGACTGCGACGGCCTCCTCGACGTGATCGGCAGCGACGAGCCCCGCTGAGAGTCTGGCGTCAGAAGCTCTGCGAGCGAAAGCGATCGAGGCCAGCACCGGAGAGGTCGGCGAACGCGTCGGATCGACCGAGCATCGCCATCAGCAATGCTTCTCCCGGACCCTCGATGACAGGTCCGTCGCCCCAGGACCAGTCGACGTCCTTGGCCTCGAACCGCAGACCCTTGGTCCGCTTCTTCGCTCCGAACACCGAGCCGAGGGTGGGTGCTTCGTCCAGCGTTGCGAGGAGCCGCTCGGCCGGGATGGTGCGGGGTCGGTGGAGCGCACGCCGGATGTCCTGGTGGTGCACCAGTCGGTCGAGCAACGTGAGCTTGGGCGGGAAGACCTTGCACGTCCCAGCCCACGCATCGCGCTGGTCGAAGTCGGCGACGAGTTGCGCCGGCGTGCGACCCGCAGCCCGTTCGATCGAGTAGTGCTTTCCCGACCGGTCGGAGCTGAAACCGAACTTCGCCAGCTTCCACGGGAGCGTCCGCAGCTTCAGCTCGTTGCCGTAGAGGATGTGGCCGACGACGTCTCGCACCCGCCACCCCTCACACAACGAGGGCTGCTCCCACTCCTCAGGCGAGAGCTCGTGGAGCAACGCCGAGAAGTCAGCGTTCTCGTCGTCGTGGAGTCGGCGGTGGTCGACGGTCATGGACACGATCTTCTCAGATCAGTCGAAAGCCGACGTCGCCGGCGTGCCCCCGACCGTGGCCGTGACGGTCGGGGACTCGCGAGTGCCTACGCGTTCACCAGCTCCCGAGCCAGAGGGAGTAGCTGGCCCACTCGACCGGCCAGTGCGCGTCGTACCAGGCGTACCAAGGGCCGCTGTTGTCCGACCAGTACACGTCGGCGGTCGACGACAGCGACGTCGAGTTGTAGTAGTCGCCGTGACCGATGTCCGCCGATCCGAGGTACTTCACCTTGTGCGCGGCGTTCATCTGCACCGCCGACGCCTCCGAGATGACGCCGTCGTCGTACGAGCCCACGACCGTCCAGTCGGTGCCCGCTCCGACCTGCGGGTTCGAGCCGTAGCTGGCGAGCCAACTGAGGAACGACGAGCCGTACGACATGTCGCCGCACTGACTCGTCCAACACCAGCTCGCATAGCCCGAGCCACCGTGCGGGGTGCCCAAGGTCATCACGTCGTCGACCTTCAACGACGGTGGGAAGTCCGGGTGCTTGCGCTCCACCTGAGCGAGTGCGTACCGGACCACCAGACCACCCATGGAGTGCGCGACGACGTCGACGGTCTGGCCGTACTTGGAGTACTTCTCGTAGATCGTCCACGCCAGCTCGTAGCCGAGGTGCTCGATCTCGACGTACCGATCGTGCACGCCACCGCTGGGCGGGTAGTGCTTGTTGGCGTTGCCGTAGGGGATGACGCTGACATCGCAGGCCACCTGGTTGTCGTAGTAGCCGACCGTCGTCTTCGGACCGGTGAACCCGAGCGAGGTCAACGTCGACTTCATGTTCCCCCACATGTCGCACGTGCTGGTCGGCGTTCCGAATGGGGAGTAGCCGTGCACGAACAGGACCCGATCCGCCTTGTTGTCGGTTCGGGCGTTCGCAGCCGGAGCGAGCGCGATCGAGCCGGCCAGCAGACCGATGATCGCGATGAAGAACGCCAGGAGGCGCGTGCGCATGGAGTTTCCCCTTTGGTGCATCAGTGTCCCGACCGCGGCGCGGGCGGGGTCCAGGACGATCGGTGCCGCTGCTGCGACGACGACTGCGATGTGACCCCGGTCACGTCCGTGCGTGCAGTAGTACCAACTCTGGGCAGATCGGACAAGCGCTTCTTTCTCGAGACAGCGCCCCGAGTCAGCCGATCGGTCGCGGCCCGCTCGCCCAGACCTGGCGTCCCGCGAGTCGGTCGAGCGACACGATCGTCTTCCCGAAGGGCCACAACGCCAACGGCACGAGCTCGAAGTTGCCCAGCCCGAGCGGGATGCCGATCACCGTGAAGCACAGCGCGATGCCGGTGAACACATGACCCAGCGCCAGCCACCAGCCGGCGAACACCAACCACAGACCGTTGCCCAGGCACCAGAGCGCCACGCCGGCCTGTGGGTCCTGCACGACCACGCGACCAAACGGCCACAACGAGTAGCCGGCGAGCTTGAACGACTGGATGCCGAACGGGATGCCGACGATCGTCACGCACATGATCAGCCCGGCGACGACGACTGGAGCTTGGTGTAGTTGGACGCCTCGAACTCCGACTCGAGCTCGCCCCTGCTGAATCCCACGGTCACCCGATCTCTCGTCCGAACGTTCGGCCAAGGGTAACCATGACCTGCTCGAGGGACGTCAGCGCCGGGGGTACGACAGTCTCGCCTGGCCACTTCAACGCAGCTTCGGCAGTCTCAGTCGGCCGTGCCGCGGTCGACGATCCACTCGTGCAACTGGCCGGTGACCTCGGCGACGAGTTCGAAGTCCGAGTCGTAGTGCAGCACGATCAGATCACGGGCCTCGGCTGTCGCAGCGACCAGCGCATCGACGAGCGACAACGCTCGGTGCTGACCTCGAGACGACAGCTCGGCCTGGACCTCCATCGACCGGCGATGGTCAGCGTCCGACACCGGGACGATGGGGAACGCAGTGACACGATCGGCCAACGCCACGTAGTCGGTATGGCTTCGAGCCGAGTACCCCAATTCGAACACGACCGGTGCGCACAGCCCGACCCGTCGTTCGGCCGCCAACGGAGCGAAGGCCGCCGCCACCGCCGGCTTCGAGAGCCGCGAGAAGACGCTCGTGTCAGCGAGGTACTCGAGCCTGGTCACGAATCGTCGCCACCCCACGCCTGCGCGGTCGCGCCGAAGTCGAAACGGGCCTCGTCGGCGAGCAGGGCGATCAGCTCGAGCCGGCGCTTGGCGTGCACGATCTCCCGGAGCGACGCGTCGATCGTCTCGCGCAACGTCGTCGTCCCGAGGATGTCGGCCGCCTGACGAGCGATATCACGATCTATCTCCACAGATGTCTTGGACATGACCGAAGGATATCCATCCACACGCTCCACGTCAGACGGCGCGCAGACCATCGTCCAGGCCGACTTCGTCATCCCAGCGCGACTTCCGCCGATCGGTCTCCATCACTCGGGCGGCGACACCGCAGTGATGCATGGCGTTCCAGTCCTTCACCGCGACCCAGCGATAACCGACCTTGCGACGGCGGTCGGCCCGTGGCGCGGACACCCGACCGTGCTGGTCCAGAACGAGCGGCTCGAATCCTCGGCGCGCGTTGGGGACGAGCCGATACATCCAGAACTCGTCGTGCAGCTTCGACGGCGGGATCCGACCGACGTAGCAGAACTCCTCCACCCGGGGAACGAAGACGCCACCAGCAGCTCGCACTCGACGCGTCAGGCGAAAGAGCGGCTCCAAGGACGACACCGGCGGATCGACCGATCCGGGCGGCATGTCGGCGTGGGCGATGAAGGGTTGGAACGTCTCGCGGTGATGGCCCACGACGTGCTGGGCGAGGCCTTCGGGGCAGTTCGGATCGTGGGGGAGGAAGCACTGGCACGCGAAGTCGACATCTACGCCCTCCGGTCGTTCCCGCCCGTCGGCACCGAGCCCGCCGTAGCACTGGAGTGGTTCGAGCAGCGCCGACATCGGATCGCAGCGCTCGCTCAGCGCGCCGCCCTCGGCGAGGTGGTGGAGA
>JBBSLH010000030.1:0-19045 GCA_038255425.1 Acidimicrobiales bacterium | reverse complement strand
CGATCGGCCACCTGCATCAGGTACTGGTCGCGCACCAGGTCGTTCGGGTGCTCGACCACCACCGAGAGCGCATCCTCGGCCGCCCTCGCCCGGTGCTCGGCCGTCGACATGTCGGCGGCATCGAGGATGCGGTTGAGTCGGAACTCGAGGAACGGGCGCGCGTCGGCCACTGCCTGCACCAGCCCCTCGGGGTCGTCGTCGGCCATGTCGCCTGGGTCGACACCGGGAGGGAGTGCGGCGACGACGACGTCGAGGTCGAACTTCGCTTCCCACTGGTAGAAGCGGTCGGCGGCGGCTTGGCCGGCCGTGTCGGCGTCGAAGGCGAGGACGATGCGACGGGCGAACTTGCGCAGCATCTGGACATGTTCGTCGGTGAGCGCGGTGCCGCAGGTGGCGACGGCACGTGGGATGCCGACCCGGAACATGGCGGTGACGTCGGTGTAGCCCTCGCACACGACGACCTCGTCGGCCTCGACGATGCCGGCCTTGGCTCGATCGAGCGCGAACAGGACCCGGGACTTGTCGTACAGCGGCGTCTGGCGCGTGTTCATGTACTTCGCGCCCTCCTGCCCCGGCATGATCCGCCCGCCGAAGCCGAGCGCGTGTCCGTCGCTGTCGTGGATCGGGAACAGCAGCCGTCCGCGGAAGAAGTCGTAGGGCCGCCCACGGCTGTTGATGCCGCCGAGACCCGTTCCTTCGAGATCCTTCTTCGACAGCCGCAACGCGCCGACGAGCTGGTCCCACTCGTCGGGCGCCCAACCGAGCTTCCAGGCCTTGACCTCGTCGGCGTCGAAACCCCGGCTGCGGAGGTACTTCCGGGTGGCTGCCGCGTCGGGCGACTCGAGGAGACGTCGGTGGTAGAAGTCCTCGGCCTTCTCGACGATGTCGTTCAACCGCCGGCGCTCGGCACGCGTGCGGTTCTCGCCCTCGTTGTCGTAGGTGAGCGTGATCCCGACCTTCGACGCGAGCCGTTCCACCGCCTCGACGAAACCGAGGTGCTCCTGCTCGCGCACGAAGGTGATGGCGTCGCCGGACGCCTGGCACCCGAAGCAGTGGTAGAGACCGTCGACGGCGTTGACGTAGAACGATCCGGTCTTCTCGGCATGGAACGGGCACAGTCCGCGGTAGCGCTGGCCGACCTGCTTCAGCTGGACGTACTCGCCGATGAGGCTGACGATGTCGGTGGTTGCCCGTACCCGGGCGATGTCCTCGTCGCGGATGCCCACGGGTCTGGTCTACTCGGTCCGAATCGCGGCGAGTGCCTGTTCCAGGTCGGCGACCAGGTCGGAACCCGACTCGATGCCGACGGACAGACGCACCAGATCGTCCGGCACCTCGTTGGCGGTGCCGGTCACCGACGAGTGGGTCATCAGGCCGGGATGCTCGATGAGACTCTCGACCGCTCCGAGCGACTCGGCCAGGGTGAAGACCTCGGTCGCCTCGCAGAGGTCTCGCGCCGCGTTGACGCCACCCTTCATCCGCAGGCTCACCATTCCGCCGAACCCGGACATCTGTCTCGAAGCGACCTCGTGGCCGGGATGGTCGGGATTGCCTGGCCACAGCACCGATGCCACCGCCGGATGCGACGACAGCATGTCGGCGACGACGGCGGCGTTCTCGCAGTGGCGTTCCATCCGCAGATGCAGGGTCCGGCAGCCTCGGTGCACGAGGTACGAGTCGAAGGGTCCGGGCACCGCGCCGGCCGCGTTCTGCACGAACCCCACTCGTGCGGCGATCTCGGTGTCGTTGGTCGCGACGAACCCGCCGACCACGTCGGAGTGTCCACCCAGGTACTTCGTGCTGGAGTGCACGACGAGGTCTGCACCGAGCGCCAGCGGTTGTTGGAGTGCCGGGGTGGCGAATGTGTTGTCGACGGCGAGGAGCGCACCGCGATCGTGGGCGAACTCGGCGAGCGCTGCGATGTCGATGATGCGCAGCAGCGGGTTCGTCGGCGTCTCGACCCAGACGAGCTTCGTCGTGTCCTCCCAGACAGCGCGGACAGTTTCGAGATCGGTGAGGTCGGTGGTCGCCACGAGCAGCCCCGCGGGGGCGTGCACCTGCCGGGCGAGACGGAACGTCCCGCCGTAGGCGTCGTCGGACATGAGGAGCCCGTCACCGGGCGCGAGCATGCGCAGGACTGCGTCCTCGGCGGCCAGGCCGGACGAGAACGCCATGCCGTGGTCGGCGCCCTCGAGCAGGGAGACGTGGCGTTCGAGCGCGGCTCGGGTGGGGTTGCCCGACCGGCTGTACTCGAAGCCGCTGTGCTTGCCGACGGCGTCTTGGGCGAACGTGGACGAGAGGCTGACGTTGGGAACGACAGCCCCGGTCTGGGGGTCTGGCCCGCCAGCACCGTGCACACAGCGTGTCTCGAAGTCGCGAGCTGACGACTCAGTCATCGGACTGCCTCCCGACCGATCGAAGGACATCGGACCGGCTGATCACTGCGACCGGGTGGCCGGCGTCGAGGACGATGGCCGCCGACGCGGTCTCGAGCGTCTTGACGGCCTCACCGATCGGTTCGCCGAGACCCAGCGTCGGAAGAGGTGGGCCCACGACGTCGGCGACGGGCCGGTCGAGCACGGTCGGATCAGCCATCACCGCGTCGAGGAGGTCGACCTCGTTGACTGCTCCCATGACCTCGCCGAGCACGACTGGCGGCTCGGCCTTGACGACCGGCAACTGGCTCACGCCGTACTCCCGCATGATCTCGATGGCCGTCCGGACAGTCTCGTCTGGGTGGGTGTGGACCAGGAGCGGCAGGTCCTTCGATCGACTCTCGAGCAGGTCTTCGACGAGCGGTCCGCTCGAACGGAGGAAGCCGTGGTCGGCCATCCAACGATCGTCGTAGAGCTTGGAGAGGTAGCCACGGCCCGAGTCCGGGATGTGGACGACGATGACGGCGTCCTGCGGCAACTCCTGCCCGATGTGGAGTGCGGCGGCGATCGCCGTACCGCCGGAGCCGCCGATGAGGAGACCCTCGGAGCGGGTGACCCGCCGTGCCGTCGAGAACGACTCGGCGTCGCTGATCGGCACGATCTGATCAGCGATGTCGGGGTCGTAGGTACTGGGCCAGAAGTCCTCGCCGATTCCCTCGACCAGGTACGGCCGACCAGTGCCGCCGCTGTACACGGAGCCTTCCGGGTCGGCACCGATGATCTGGATGTCGGGATTCTGTTCCTTGAGGTAGCGACCGATCCCGGTGATGGTCCCGCCCGTACCGACGCCGCAGACGAAGTGTGTGATGCGTCCGGCGGTCTGGGCCCAGATCTCCGGACCCGTGGTGTCGTACTGGGCCTGGGGGTTGTGGGGGTTGTGGTACTGGTCGGCCTTCCAGGCATTGGGTCGTTCGCGCGCCAGACGATCCGAGACCGAGTAGTACGAGTCGGGGTGTTCCGGCTCGACGCTCGTGGGGCAGACGATGACCTCGGCGCCGTACGCCCGGAGTTGCGCGATCTTGTCCGGCGCCACCTTGTCGGGGCAGACGAACACGCAGTCGTAGCCGCGACGGGCGGCGACGATCGCGAGGCCGACTCCGGTGTTGCCACTGGTCGGTTCCACGATCGTCCCACCGGGCTTCAGGACGCCTTCCTTCTCGGCCGCGTTGATCATGGCCAGCGCCGGACGGTCCTTGCTCGAGAAGCCGGGATTGAACAGCTCGAGCTTGGCAAGGAGTGTGCAGTCGAGGTTCCGGGCCGTCCGGTCGAGGCGCATCATCGGCGTGTCGCCGATGAGCTCGATCAGGTCGTCGGCGACGTCCATCGCCGGGCCTGGGTCGGTCACCCATCGGCGTCCGACGCCAGCGTCGACGGTGACATCGGCGTCGGTGTGCAGCACGACGGGCAGGCCGTGCGCATGGAGGTCATCGGCGAGGTCGGCGGCGCTCTGATCGCTGCCGAGGACATGCACCAGTGGCGGGAGATGCGTGCGCAGGTCTGCGATCAGCGGCTCCGAGGGTGACCCGGGCCGATGGGTGACGACACGGCGTACGCGCGCCCGCAACCGGGCGGGCACTTCGATGTCTCCGACAGCGACGAGTTGGTCCACGCCGCCAGTGTGCCGTCTCCGCGACGGGTTCGTCGCCGAGTCAGTCCGACGCGGTCTCCAGGAAGCGGCCGACCACCATGTTCCAGAGCTCGGGGTCCTCGAAATAGGGCGAGTGGCCCGACCCGGGGACCTCGACGAAACGTGCGTCGGGCAGCAGGTCGGCGGCGGCTCGGATGACCGCTGGCGGCAGGAGCGGGTCTCGCTCGCCCACCAGGCAGAGCACGGGGCACGTGATGGTCGAGGCGTCGTCGGCATCGTGCGTCATCTCGAAGAGCCGGGCCATGAGCGTCGCCGCGTCGATCGATCCGAAGTCCCCGATCAGTTGGTAGAGGTGCGCTCGAGCGGGATCTCGTTCGAGCAACGAGGCGTCGATCGCGGGGTGCAGGCCGAGGATGTCCATGGACGCTCCCGACGCCTCGGCCCGCCGTGGTGCCGCGAAGCCGGCGGCGATCTCGTCGGAGGTGAAGCCTCCGTGGGAGTCGGCCAGCACGATCGAGTTCGCCAATCCCGGACGGGCGAGTTCGGCACCGACGACGGTCCACCCACCCATCGACTGCCCCACGAGATCGGGGTGTGCGATGTCGAGATGGTCACAGATCGCGAGGAGATCGCCGGCCGCGACCTCCGGGCCGCTGTGGTCCGCTCGGTCGGTCGAGTTGCCGAAGCCCCGATGGTCCCACGTCACGACCATCCGATCGGACGCGAAGTGATTGACCTGCTGGAACCAGATGGCGTGGTTGCCACCGAGCCCATGCGACAGAACGAGCGGCGGTCGTGCGTCCCGGTGCTCTTCGCCGGTCACCTCGACGAACAACTCCTCACCTTCGTGCTCGACCCGGAATGTCCGGCGATTGATCGAGGGCCGGGGTGGCGCATTGCGGGATCGACGTGGCCGATCGGCGATGCACTCCATCTCGACTCGGGCATCGAGCGCCAGATCACAGCCACCGACGGTGATTCGAGCGGGCGGCGTCTCGTCGCCGAAGAACGCCGAGTAGGCGTCGTTCATCGCACCGAACTCCGCCATGTCGGCGACGAACACGCTGACCTTCGCGACGTCACCCCACGACGCGCCGGCTTCGGCGAGGATCTTCCCCATGTTCTCGAGCGTCTGCGTCGTCTGGGCGGACATCCCGTCGGCCAGTTGCAGGCCCTCGACCGTCCCGAGCGTCCCGGAGACGAACAACGTGTCGCCTGCCTGGCCGGCATGGGAGAACTGTGGGAGACGACCGAGGCCGTCGACGACGATGCGCTCTGCGGGCATCGCCGGAAACTACATCGCCTATTGACCGTCGACGTCGGTCGACGAGGGCAGGTCCGGTCCGTCGATGATCCCGTGCGTGCTCACGTCGGCGTCGGGATCGGGACCCTTCTTGATCGACGCGACGATCGCGGCGGCGAGGATGACGGCGATGACGACGAGCGAAGCGAATGTCGGGAAGTGGTAGATCTCACTGGCGAGCATCTTGATCCCGACGAACGCCAACACGACCGCGAGTCCCTGCTGCAGGTAGGTGAACCGGTTCCGGAGGTCGGCCAGCAGGAAGTACAGCGCGCGCAGCCCGAGGATGGCGAAGGCGTTCGAGGAGAAGACGATGAACTGCTCGCGACTCACGGCGAGAATCGCAGGGATCGAGTCGACGGCGAACACGACGTCGGACGACTCGACCACGATCAGGACGGCCAGCAGCGGCGTGGCGAGTCGCTTGCCGTTCTTCACGGTGAAGAGGTGCTGACCGTCGTACTCCGTGGTCGACGGAATGATCTTGTTCACCAGCTTGAGGAGCGGGTTGTCGTCCGGGTGGAGGTCCTCGTGGCTGGGCCGTAGGAGTTTCACGGCGGTGTAGAGCAGGAATGCACCGAAGATGTAGATGATCCAGCTGAAGCGTTCGAGGATGGCGACGCCGCCGAAGATGAAGATCGCACGGAGGACGAGTGCGCCGAAGATGCCCCAGAAGAGCACGCGGAACTGATACGCCTGCGGCACCGCGAAGTAGCTCATGATCAGCGCCCACACGAAGACGTTGTCGATGCTCAGCGACTTCTCGATCAGGTAGCCGGCGTAGTACTCGCCCGCTGCGTCGCCTCCCTGCCAGGCAAGGATCACCAGTCCGAAGAGCAGGCTGATACCGATCCACACGGCCGACTCGATCGCCGCTTCCTTCGTGGTGATGACATGCGCGGTGCGGTGGACGAGGAGGAGGTCGACCAGCAGGAGCGCGATGACGAGCGCAGTGAACGCTCCCCACACCCCGAGCGTGTCGTCGAAGTTCACGCCGTTCGAAGCGGCCCCGGATTCGCCAGCGAGGAGCGAGTGCATCGGCGGGAATCTAGTGCCCGCCCGGTGGGACAGATCAGTCGTTGCCAGGGTCGCGCACTTCTGTTACTCTCAGTAACATGATGGGGCTCGGAACGATCATCGCTGCGGACGAAGGCACACTCGGAGGCAGCGCCTTGGCGTCGTGGACGCCGGTCACGGCGCTCATCGTCGCCTACCTCGTCGCCGACGTCGCGCTCTTCGCCTACGGGTCGTCGGGCGATGGCGACTGGAACCCCCTCGGCGCACTGCAACGGATCGGACGGGGGCTGACCCGACTCACCGGCATTCCCGGATGGGCCGCGATCGCCATCGGCCAGTCACTGTTCTCACTGCTGCTCGCGGGCGTCGGGTTCTACTCCGACGTGCAGTGGCACATCGCCCTGGGACGTGACGACGAGCTCTTCACGGCACCGCACACCGCGATCCTCCTCGGCCTGATCGGCATCCTGGCCTCCGCCGTTTTCGGCACGATCGTCGCGACGTTGGACCGTTGGGACGGGGGCTGGAAGGTGCTCGGTTTCACCGTGCCGTGGTCGATGCTCCCGCTCGGCGCGCTCGGAATCGGCGCAGTGTCCGGCTTCCCCATGGACGAGATCTGGCATTCGGCCTACGGCGTCGACGTGACCATGTGGAGCCCGACCCACATGTTGATGATCCTCGGAGCGAGCTTCACCGGTCTCGCCGGATGGTTGGTCATGGCCGACACCGGCGTGAAGCCCAGGGACAACCGCTGGGCCGCCTTCCTCCACGGCTTCGCGGCATGGCTCACGCTGCAGGGCCTCGTCGCCAGCCAGGGTGAGTTCAGCTTCGGCGTCCCCCAGTTCGCGCAGGTCTTCCAGCCGATGCTCGTCTCGATGGCCGCCGCACTGGGCCTGGTCGCCATCCGTCTCGTCCTCGGCCCCGGTCGAGCCCTGCTGCTCGGAGCCATCTTCTTCGCCACGCAGTTCGCCGACCTCGGCGGCGACGGCCCCGTCGCGACGCGCCACGGCGCCACCTTCATCGTCTCGGCGGTCGTGGTCGAACTCGTGGCCCGTGCGGTCGGGGTCGATCATAGAGGACGCTTCGCCGTGCTCTCCGGTGTCGGCATCGCGACCATCGGCCTTGGCGGCGAGTGGCTCTGGAACAGCGACCTCGTCACCGAGGGCGCCCCTCAGGCGTGGAACTCGTCGCTCCTCGCTCCGGCCGTCATCACCTCGCTGATCGGCGCCGTCGGCTGTGCCGTACTGGCCACCGGATTCGCTCGCGCCTTCCGATTCGCAGAACCCGGCCGACACGTCGGTTCGACCGGGCTCATCGTTGCTGCCGTCCTCGCCATCGCACCCGTCCTCGCGTTCCTGCCCCGCCAGACCGGCGACGTGACCGCGGCGATCACACTCGAGCCCGCCTCGAGCGAGGAGTTCGAGGAAGCGGGCGCGATCGTCACCGTCGAACTGACGCCGCCCCAGGCCGCCGACGACGCGCACTGGTTCCAGGCGACCGCGTGGCAGGGCGGCGGACTCGTGCTGGCCGACATGGTCGAGCAGTCCCCCGGCGTGTGGGTGTCCGAGGCACCGGTACCGACAGAAGGACTGTGGAAGACCATGGTCCGACTCCACCGGAACGGCAACGAGATGATGGCGGCGCCGATCTGGTTCCCCGACGACCCCTTCATCGGCGAAGCAGAGATCCCCGCGGTCGACCGCACCATTGCCATGGGGTCCGAGTCGCAGTACCTGCTGCGGGAGACGAACGAAGGCAATGGCTGGCTCTCCCCCATCGTGCACGCGTATCTCGCCCTCACCCTGCTCGGCTGGTTGGCAGCGTTCGCGATCGGCGTCCGCCGCATCGGTGGCGACAGCGTGACCCTCGAGGAATCGGAACCGCGCGTTCCCGTTCCACAGCGTTCCTGAAGAACTCCACTTTCCCGGAAGAACTGCTTGCGCACTACATACCGGGTATGCATACTCAGTATGTATGAGGTGCTGCTGTGGCTGTTCGTGAGGGACTTCTCGTCCTGCTCGCCGAGGGCGAGCGGCACGGCTATCAGCTGAAGACCGACTGGGAGGCGGCCACCGGCGGGACCTGGACGGTCAACGTCGGGCAGGTGTACACCACGCTCGACCGTCTGGTCCGAGACGGCCTCGTGTCCGTGGACGACGACGGAGAACAGAAGCGATACGCCCTCACCGCCGAAGGACGCGAAGCCCTGGCTGCATTCTGGGACGAGCCGATCCCTGCCGCCGGGCTTTCTCGCGACGGCCTCGTCGCCCACGTCCTGCTCGCCGTGCACGCCGACCATGCGCTCGCGCTCGACGTCATCACCCGCCATCGCACCGCGCTCACTCGCCAGCTGCAGACCATGCGGCGCGCCGCCGGACCGAGCGCCGACCAGGCCCTCGCCGAGTCACTGGCGATCGACGCCTCGCTCGTCCGCATCGAGTCGAACCTCCGCTGGCTCGATCACTGCGAGCAACGACTTCTCTCTGACACCCCGGCCAACGGCCGATCCCCCTCTTCGGCCGACGGCCGCTGACCCATCAGGAGCCACGTGTCCACTGCACCCCCCGCCCTCGAGCTGCGCACGGTCGTCAAGCGCTACGGATCCGGCACCACCGAGGTCCGAGCGCTCACCGACGTCAACCTCACGATCGCAGCTGGCCAGCTGGTCGCCGTCATGGGCCCTTCGGGTTGTGGCAAGTCGACCCTCCTCCACATCGCCGGCGCGCTCGAGCCCGTCGACGCCGGCGCGGTGTCCGTCTTCGGGACCGATCTCTCGACGCTCGATGCAAAGGGGCGTGCGGCGCTCCGGTGCACCGACGTCGGTTTCGTGTTCCAGCGACTCAACCTGCTGCCGTCGCTCACCGCTCTCGAGAACGTGATGCTGCCGCTGGAACTGCAGGGACAGCGCATGCGTAGCGCCAAGAGCGCAGCGAAGGACGCCCTCGCCGCCGTCGGCGTGACCGACCAGCTCGACCGGCACCCCGACGACTTCTCCGGTGGGCAGCAGCAGCGCATCGCCATCGCCCGCGCCATCGTCGGCGACCGGCGTCTGATCCTGGCCGACGAACCGACTGGAGCGCTCGACTCGACGACGTCCGACCTCGTGATCGAGATCCTCGCCGGCCTCCCGGCGGCAACCGGTGCCACCGTGGTCCTCGTCACCCACGAGCCACGGTTCGCGGGATGGGCCGATCGCGTGATCTTCCTCCGGGACGGGCGCGTCATCGACGAAGCCGTCGCCGACTCGCTCGACGTGTCGGGTCCTGATGCCCTCGACGACGCCGACCTGACCGCGGGTGCACGGTGAGCGCCAACCGCCTGGCGACCAGGATCGCAGCCCGGGAGGCCCGTCGCCGGCCGATGCGTTCGCTCCTCGTGATCATCCTGGTCGCCTTGCCAGTCGCCGGCATGACTGCGGCGACCACCATCATCCGCACCGAAGCCCGGACGCCGCTCCGCGTCTTCGAGGACGACTACGGCCTGGCCGATCTCGGATTCAACACATTCATCGATCCAGGGAGCGACGGTGGAGTCGACGAGATCGACCGAGCGCTCGCCATCGCCCCGAAGGGCACCGAGGTCACGACGTTGACCGACCGGTATCAGGGAGTCCGCAACGCGACCGAAACCGCCTACGTCAACGTGTTCTCCGGCGACGCCACGGCGCCGATCTTCGGCGACCGGTACCGGCTCCTCTCCGGGCGAACCACGCGGGCCGGTGGCGAGGTCGTGGTGAGCCCGGCCGTCGCATCCCGTTTCGGCGTCGGCATCGGCGACCGACTCGTTCTCGAGCGCCCCTCGGTGGAACTCGATGTCGTCGGCATCGTCGAGGACGGACGGGACCTCAGCCGCACGGCCCTCCACTTCACCGGTGAGCCCCCAGCCGCGCTCCGCTCGTTGGCCGGTGCGCAGGTCAAGGTGCTCCTCGACGTTCCCGGAACGCTGGCGCCCACGGAGGCCTTCCAGCTGCTCGAGGGACGCGACGATGGATCCGGTGGCCTGTCCTATCTCGAGATCCGGCCCACGCCGGAGATCGTCGACGCCGTCCTCGCCCGCGCTCCGTGGCTCGAAGATCAGCGAGACGCTGCGGTCCGGTGGAGCATCGTGGCTGGCGCGCTCGTCCTCGCCGCGGTCGGGATCATCATCGCCGCAGCATTCACGGTCGGTGCCCGCCAACAGCTCACGACGCTGGGGCAGCTCAGCGCCAACGGTGCACCCGAGAAGCTCCTCCGCCGGGTGCTCGTGTTGCAGGGCACGGTGACCGGTCTCGCCGGTGCGGCAACCGGCGTTGTCGTGGCGTCGGTTGGGCTGCGGCTGGCCCGTGGCTCCATGGAGAATCTGACCGATCATCGATTGGCGACATTCCAGACGCGTCCGTCGGACATGCTCGCGATCATCGCCGTCGGCGTGATCGGCGCGTCGATCGCTGCGCTCATCCCCGCTCGCAGCGCTGCCAAGATACCGACCCTTCGAGCCCTCGCCGGCCGGCGTCCGGAGGAACAAGTCTCTGGCCGGGTCACGACGATCGGCATCGCCGCATTCGTCATCGGTCTCGGCATCCTCGCCGTCGCGACAGTCGGTGAACGGACCGGCGCTGACGCGAACCTCTGGGCCGCCGTCGCAGTCGTCGGCGGTCTCGGCGTCCTGTTCGGGGCCACGGCCACGACGCCGGCGCTGGTCGCCGCCGTCGCACCGCTGGCCACCAGGACCCGCGGCGTCGCCCGTATCGCCATACGCAACTTGACCCGACACCGCACTCGGACAGGTGCAGTTGTCGCGGCGGTCGCCGCAGCAGGAGCGCTTGCGGTCGGCGGGACCACGATCGCCCGTTCGACCATTGCCGAAGACGCCGCCTCCACGACCACAGCCCCCAGCGTCGTGACTCTCACCGGTTACAGCTCAGCCGGCGCGGGCGATCAGGCGCCGATGCGGCGTGCAGTGACCATGGTCGCCAGCGCGCTCCCCCGGGCAGAGCGACACCAGTTGGCGGTGACCGGCCCGACGTTGTCGGTGTCCAGCCCTGGGGTGCCCGAGTACGGATTCAGTGAGTCCTCTGCGTTCGTGGTCGACGACGATGCCGCCGACGCCCTCCACCTCGACGGGCGAGTCGCCGACGCGCTCCACGACGACGGCATCGTGTTGGTTCGCTTCGTCGACGACGACATCGCCGGCGACGTCTCGGTCACCATCGACGACTCGAGGCCGATCCCCACTCAGCTCGCATTCAGCCGCTACTCGCTCGGGATCGGGACCGGTCTGTACGTCACCCCGGAGTTCGCAGAGCAGCACGGTCTGGAGACTGCTGCCGGTCCGATGGTTTTCTCGCTTCCCAGCGCGATCACCGAGGTCGAACGGTTCGATCTCGACGCGGTGCGACAGGACGCGTGGAGGTCATGGCAGCCGCACGGTGATGTCACGACAGCGCCGAGCGACACCTGGGACGTCAACTACTCGACCGAATCCGACGCCGTCTCACGGCGTGTCGTCGAGACCTTGCTCGCAGCCACGGCGACGCTGCTCGCATTGATCGTGCTGGGCATCGGGCTCGCGCTCGCATCGGCCGACGACCGCGAAGAGGCCACGACGTTGACCGTCGTCGGCGCCAGCCCACGGGTCCGGTCGATGACCACGGCAACGAAGGCCTGGATCATGGCGACGCTCGGGTTCCTGCTGGCCATCCCGATCGGGTTCCTGCCGGTGAAGGTCGTTCGCTCGTCGGCCGACTACGCCGCCTCAGCGCCGTTCCCGGTCACCACCGTCGTCGGACTCGTCCTCGTGGCGCCGATCGTGGCCGCGGTCGTCGCGCTGTTCGTGAGCAGCGTTGCCGGTCGGGTGCGACCACTGCGGATGTCGACTGCGATGTTCGAATAGTGCTCAGACGGTGCGTCGGTTGGTCCGCACGAGGCGAACGATCAAGAGGAGCAGTATCGAACCGATGATCGACCCGAAGATGCCGCCAGCCTGCACAGCGCCGTCGTCGATGTCGGCACCGAGGATCGCGTAACCGAGGAAGCCCCCGAGCAGCGAGCCGCAGACACCGAGGGCCCACGTCGCCATGATGCCCATGGGATCACGACCGGGCACGATGAGGCGCGCCAGTGCGCCGAAGACGATGCCGAAGACGAATATGACGAAGAGGAACCAGATCATGCGGGGTCCTTCCCCTTCCGTCGTCGCTGCGAGACCTCCCGACCGTAGCGAGGACGTGCGGGCTCAGAACGCGCACTTCGGCTTTCTCGACCCATGCGTTGCGTCGACCGGCCGACGTGTGGGCCCAGAACGCGCATTTGAGCGTTGTCGACCCACGCGTCGTCAGTGTCAGAGGGTGTCGTCATCATCACCTGATGGACCGATCCCCCGACGCACGACTCGCTCGCATCGCCCGACGACAGGGCGGTGCCTTCAACCGGACGCAGGCGACGACCGCCGGGCTGTCGTCTCGAATGCTCGACACCCGCGAGCGGCGGGGCGACATCGAGGAGCGGCACGGCGACGTCTGGGTGTACCGAGCAGCACCGCCGACATGGAAGCGGGACTGCTGGGCCGCGACCCTCGTCCATCCGCGCGCGGCGCTGTCCCATGCCACCGGCGCAGCGTTCCTCGACCTGGATGTCGACCGACCAGATCTGGTCCAGATCACTGTGCCGGACGACGCAGCCCACGACGCTCGCGGCCTCGAAGTGCATCGGTCTCGGCACCATCGTTTCGCGATTCACGATGGGCTCCGAGTCATCCGCTTCGAACAGGTCCTCGTCCAACTGGCGGCGACCAGTCCTGACCTCGTCCGGGCGGCGCTCCATTCAGGCGTCGACCGGCAGCCCCTGCGTCTCGACCGGCTGTTCCGACACCTCGATCGTCTTGCGCGCTCACGTCTCCCTGGCCTCCAAGGCTTGCGAGAACTCGCCATCGACCTCGAAGGCGATCCGCCCACCCAGAGCGAGCTCGAGCGACGGCTCCTCGACATCGCTTCCGAGGTGCCGTCGATGCCAACGGTCCAACGTCAGGCGCCCGCTCCTTGGGCGCCCGACTCACGTTCCGTGGTCGACGGCCTCGTTCCGGAATGGGAGCTCGTGCTCGAGGCCGACGGGCGCCGGTTCCATGAGCGTCGCGCCGCGTTCGAGACCGATCGCTGGCGTGACGCCGAAGCCGCGGTTCACGGCATCCACGTCATGCGGTTCACGTACCGGCGCATGGAACACGATCGTGCGGGGATCCTCGACCAACTCCGGAGGTACGGCGAGGGACGGCGACGTCGGGCCGCTTGACGCGCGGGTCCAGAACGCGCACTTCAGCATCGTCAGCCCACGCGTCGACGTCGTCGGCGAACGTCTGGGCCCAGAACGCGGTTTCGGGCCTTCTCGACCCGCACGTCGTCCCAGCGAGCCGCTCAGAACCCGGCTCAGAATCCCAGACGCTCCTGGAGGCGAGCGTGGAGGCCGTCGATCGGGATCCGCTCCTGCTCCATCGAGTCGCGGTCGCGGATGGTGACCGAGCGGTCCTCGAGGGTGTCGAAGTCGATGGTGATGCAGTAGGGCGTGCCGATCTCGTCCTGACGGCGGTAGCGACGGCCGATGGCCTGCGTGACGTCGAAGTCGCACATGTAGTGCGGCTGCAGGATCGACAGGACCTCGTCGGACACGCCCACGAGATCGTCCTTCTTGGACAGCGGGAGGATGGCGACCTTGTATGGAGCGATACGCGGATGGAAGCGCAACACGGTCCGGGACTCGTCGTTGACCGTCTCCTCGTCGTAGGCGGCCATCAGGAACGCCATCGCAGTGCGGGTGGCACCGGCAGCCGGCTCGATCACGTGCGGGACGTAGCGCTCGTTGGCCTGTTGGTCGAAGTACTCGAGCTTGGTGTTCGAAGCGGTGGCGTGGGCGTTGAGGTCGAAGTCGCCGCGGTTGGCGATGCCCTCGAGCTCATCCCAGCCCCACGGGAACAGGTACTCGACGTCGGACGTACCCGAGCTGTAGTGCGAGAGCTCGTCGTCGTCGTGGGCGCGGAGTCGGAGCGACGCCTCGGGCATGCCGTGGTCGAGGTACCACTGGTAGCGGGTCTGGCACCAGTACTCGTACCACTCCTTGGCATCGTCGGGCGGAACGAAGAACTCCATCTCCATCTGCTCGAACTCACGCGTCCGGAACACGAAGTTGCCCGGAGTGATCTCGTTGCGGAACGACTTGCCGATCTGCGCGATGCCGAACGGCGGCTTCTTGCGGGACGTCTCCAGCACGTTCTTGAAGTTGAGGAACATTCCCTGTGCCGTCTCCGGGCGGAGATAGACCTCGTGGCCTGCGCCCTCGACCGGACCGGCGTGGGTCTTGAACATCAAGTTGAAGTTCCGGGCCTCGGTGAACGTGCCCGACTTGCCACACGACGGGCAGGTGTTCGGGTCTTCGAGCTTGTCGAGACGATGGCGGGTCTTGCACTCGGTGCAGTCGACGAGCGGATCGGTGAAGTTGGACAGGTGGCCCGACGCCTCCCACACCGGAGGCGGGCTCAGGATCGACGCGTCGAGGCCGACGACGTCGTGGCGCAGCTGCACCATGGAGCGCCACCAGGCATCCTTGACGTTGCGGAGCAGGAGTACGCCGACAGGTCCGTAGTCGTAGGTGGACCGGAAGCCGCCGTAGATCTCCGCCGACGGGAACACGAATCCCCGGCGCTTGCACAGGTTCACGACCGTGTCGAAGAGATCAGCATCGGGTGCGGGGGCGCTCATAGGGCGGGGAGCCTACCGATGGGTTCGTCCGGCCCCGGAAGACGAATCGGCCGCGGTGTTTGGTAAACCGACGCAGTGACCGATCTCCAGTACACGCTCGCCACGCCGACGCCGGCCCGCGACGTCACGGCGGTGATGGGGCGGCGGACCCTCGCCTGGGTCCTCGACCTCGTGCTCTACGTGGCCTTCGCGATGGCCTTGTTCGCCCTGCTGGCCGAGTACGTCGACGTCCCGTCCGGCTCGGCTTTCCTCGACGCCTGCGACCGGCTCCGCTTCCAGGACAGCGATGCCGCCGCCGGCTGCGTCGAGATCGGTGACCGGGCGTACATCAGCTCGAACGCCGACAATGGTTGGCAGACGCTGGCCGCGCTCGGCTACTTCGTGTTCTTCGTGCTCACCCAGGGTCTGCTCGGCGGGTCGCCCGGCAAGCTCCTCACCGGGCTGCGCGTCGTGAACGAGCAGGGCCAGCGCGCCGGCGTGGGCCGCAGCCTCCTCCGCACGATCTTGTGGGTTGTCGACGGTGCCCCCTGGTTCGCCCCGATCGTCGGTTTCGTCACCGGACTGACGACCAACGGCCACCGTCGCGTCGGCGACATGGCAGCAAAGACCTACGTCGTTGCCCGCCGTGACGTCGGCCAACCCGTGGCGACCGGCGCCCAGGTCATGCCGCCAGCACAGGGCGCATGGGGCGCTCCGCCACCGGGATGGAGCCCGCCGACAGGTCCCCCGTCGGCCGCAGCGCCACCACCGCCGTTCGACCCGGTACCAGAGGCCGCTGCCCCGGCCATACCGACGGTGAGCGACCTCACACCGGACATCTCTGGTGTGCCCGACGACTCGCCTGCGCCACCCCCGCTGCCCGACTCCGGGCCGCCGACGTGGCAGCCGCCGACGCTCGACGACCCGACTCCAGCGGGCAACCGGCCGATCGACGAACCGCCGGCCACGCCAGAGATCGATGGGCCGGTCGACATCGCCACACCAGAGGTCGAGGCGAGCGACGACTGGTGGTCGGGGCCAGAAGCCGATCCCGGGGCAGCGGACGAGAGCTTCACCGATGCACCAGAGATGCCGGCGTGGGAGGACCCCTCGCCCGCGGCAGAGACGACCGGCGACGTGTGGGCTCCGCCGACGACGCCCAACAGCGACATCGAGGAGGGCGAGAACACCAGTCCAACCGCTGGCCCGGCCCCCTTCACGGCACCCGGCGCCGACCCGGTCGAAGCAGTCACCCCCGCCGCTCCGGAGCCAGCACCCCTGCCGCCGCCGCAGTGGGACCAGGCACGGAACACCTACATCCAGTGGGAACCGGCGCTGCAGAAGTGGCTTCAGTGGGACGAACCCGCTCAGCGCTGGAAAGACATCGATACGTGACATCGGACGTGCCGGCGGTTGACTCAGAGGCCGCCCGAGACGTCACATACGATGCTGGTCGAGCATCCCCGGCGTCCGAAGGCGGCGTTCGAGGTGGTGCTCGACGGCTTCCGTCGCGAGTGCGCTGACCTCGGCGACCGCGGGCGACGGCTCCTCGGCGAGAATCGACGCCAGTCCACCACCGAGGATGGCTCGCAGCAGTCGGAGCGCCTCCACCGAGACCTTGCGTCCCTGACGGCAGTCCGCGCACAGCATTCCGCCGGCGAGCAGGTCGATCGCCACGAGCGGGTCGCCGTTGCCGCAGGCGACGCACGCGTCGACCTCCGGCTGGAACCCCTCGTGGGCGAGCACCTTGAGATAGAACGCGGGCACCACCAGCGGGTTGTCGTTCTCGGCGATCGTCCGCAGCACCCCGACGAGCATCGAGTAGCGGCGCTGGTCGACCTCGCCCTCCATCGTGATCTGGTCGATCACCTCGAGCACACCGACCGCTGCGCCGTACCGATCGAGGTCGTCGCGGATCGCCCGGAAGGTCTCGATCGACTCGACCTGCGTGATCGTGTCGAGGTTGCGCCCCTCGTAGAGCTGGAGGTCGACGTGCGACAGGGGTTCGAGGCGCGACCCGAACTTGCTCTTGGTCTTGCGCACTCCCTTGGCGACCGCACGGACCTTGCCGTGCTCGGCCGTCGCCAGCACCACGATCCGATCGGCCTCGCCGAGCTTGTAGGTCCGCAGGACCACGCCCTCGTCACGGTAGAGGCCGGGCACTAGCGCTCTCGACCGAGAGACTCAGTCATCGTCGAGCCCACCGAAGCGGCGTGTCCGCTCCTGGAACTCGCGCACGGCGTCGAAGAGGTGTTCGCGGCGGAAGTCGGGCCAGAGCACTTCGGGGAAGACGAGCTCGCTGTAGGCCAACTGCCACATCAGATAGTTGGACGTACGGTGCTCACCGGACGTCCGGATCATCAGGTCAGGATCGGGCATCTCCGGGTCGTAGAGATGCTTGGCGATCGTCTTCTCGGTGATCTTGGACGGATCGACCCCGGCTGCCGCGATCTTTCGAACGGCGTCGACGATCTCTGCTCGGCCGCCGTAGTTGAACGCGATGGTCAGCGTCATCCGCGTGTTGTCCTGCGTGAGTTCGAGCGCTTCGTCCATCCGCTTGAGCACGCGCCTGGGCACCCGCCGGTCACGACGGCCGATGAACCGCATGCGCACATTCTGTTCGTGCAACTCGTCGCGTCGTCGGAGCAACAGCGACTCGTTGAAGTTCATGAGATACCGGACCTCGTCGGTGGGCCGACGCCAGTTCTCCGTCGAGAACGCGTAGACGGTGAACCACTCGACGCCGAGGTCGAGACACCCGTAGGTCGCGTCGAGGAGCGCCTCCTCGCCCGCGGCATGGCCTTCCGTGCGCTTGCGTCCGCGCTGTTGCGCCCACCGGCCATTGCCGTCCATGACCGCGGCGATGTGCGCGGGGACACGCTTGGGGTCGATGCCGGAAACGTCCATCCCGGCCGACGCTACCCCCGGACTCGACAGCCGCCCGACCACGCGATCACTCGAACCCGACTCCACCCCGGAGAAATTTGCCGACCGAGGAGGACTCCGACGCTGCGACGTCCAATCACCTCGAACAGGAAGTGAAGTTACGTCAGTTCAACGGGGGAACGTTGAGCCGACGACGAGGGAATCGCTACCGACCGGGGGGTCGACATCGCCGTGGGGGTCACTGCGCAACGGCGCATGAGCAAGGGGCAGCGCCGACACCAACTGTTGGATGTGGCCGCGCTGTTGCTCGCGGATGGGGACACCCACGTGGTGACCATGGAGCGGGTGGCCGAGCATGCCGGCGTCTCCAAGGCGCTCCCCTACGCGCACTTCGACAACGCCGAAGACCTGCTGATCACGCTCTATCGGCGGGCCAGCGTCGAGCTCGGCGAGTCGATCTGGCAGGCGCTCGACGAGGCAGGTCCGACAGACGACCTCGCCCTCGTGTGGGCCGACGCCTACTACCACTGCTCGGTCACCCAGGGCGTGGTGTTCGCCGCGCTGATCCGACCCGGCTCGCCGATCCCGGCCAAGGCCGACCGTCGCGGACACGCCGACGAGTTCGTCCGTCGGATCCTCCATCGCTTCTTCGGCGTGGATCAGGCCCACGCCCAGGCCGTCGCGTCGGTGGTCCAGGGTGCGTTCCACGGCGGGTCCCACACGTGGCTCCGTGACGAGACCGCCCGTCCCGTCGTCATCGAGACGGCAGCTGACGTCGTCCGGAGCGTGGTGGCCACCGCGCCGAAGTGCGATCGGCACGAGCACGACCGGGAGACACGATGAACTCGACGAGCGCCACCAGCGCCCGAACGACGTTGGTCGCGGACGAGCGGGCGCGGCGGCTGGTCCTGGCCGGCGGACTCACGGTCGCGTTCCTGATCGTGCTCCACGTGGTGTGGGGTCCGACCGCCGGCGTCATCCTCCAGGGGATGGTGATCGGCGCCATCACATCGTTCATCAGCTTCGGGATCGCGCTCATCTACCGGTCGAGCCGGATCATCAACTTCGCCCAGGGAGATCTCGGCGGCGTGCCGGCCAGCCTCGGCGTGTTG
>JBBSLH010000029.1:0-19555 GCA_038255425.1 Acidimicrobiales bacterium | reverse complement strand
GACCGTCGATCAAGACCTCCTCGACGCCTCCGACATCATGGAGTTCGAGCAGGTCGCGATCGTCGACGTCGACAACGGCGCGCGGCTGGAGACCTACACGATCGCCGGTCCACGAGGGTCCGGCGTGATCTGTCTCAACGGAGCCGCTGCACGGCTCGTGAGTCGTGGCGACAAGGTGATCCTGATCAGCTACGCCGACTACGAGCAGGCCGAACTGGCCAGCTACGAGCCGCGCGTCGTCCACGTCGACAACGACAATCGCGAGATCGACGAGGTCACCGCAGAGCTGCTCGCCGAGTCACAGAACGGGCCGGCCCCGCATCGCTACATCGAGGTGGCGGGCAACTGATGCAGCGAGACTGCGTACGTGGACGATGACGTCCACGGCGCGCGGTCCCAGGTGGAGAACCGTTCGACCAGGGTGAGGCCGGCGTCGTCGCACGCCGCGTCGTACTGGATCGTGTCGTAGGGGCGATCGGACCAGTCGGTCGAGAACCCGGCCACCAACAGACCTCCCGGAACGACGTGGCGCGCGACCGCGCCCACCAACGCTGCTTGCGTACCCGGAGGCGTGAACAGTGGGACGTTGCCTGCCATGACCACGACGTCGAAGCGACGTTCGAGGTCGAACGACCGCAGGTCGGCCTCGACCCACTCGACCTGTGGGGCACGCGTTCGGGCGGTCGCCAGCATCGACGAGTCGACGTCGACGCCGACGACCTCGATACCCCGGTCGGCCAGTTCGATGGCGATCCGGCCGGTTCCACAGCCGGCGTCGAGCACGGTCGTCGGTTCGAATGCCCGTACGAAGGTCGCCTCGCCGTGCATGTCCTTGCCGGAGGCGGCCATCCGGTCGAAGCGCGCCTGGTATTCGTCGCCGTCCCACGTCGTCATCGGGTTCTGTCTAGTTGGTCGCTCCGCGCTGGACTCGGAGCGGATTCCCGCAATAGTGGACGGATCGAAGCTCCCCTCACTCCTGCTGACGAACCCGCTCGCCTCGCCGAAGTGGTCTCGCTCGCGCTCTTGGACAGCGACGCCGAAGAGCGCTTCGACCGCGTCACCAGGCTCGCCCGACGCATCTTCGACGTCGAGGTCGCGCTCGTGACCCTGCTCGACACCGACCGGAACTGGTTCCTGTCGAAAGCCGGGACCGACGTGCCCGAGTCGCCCCGCGACGTCTCGTTCTGTGGGCATGCGATCCACAGCGACGGGATCTTCCACGTCAGCGACGCCAGCGTCGATCCTCGATTCGCGGACAACCCGCTCGTCGTCCACGATCCGACCATCCGCTTCTATGCCGGACAACCGATCCGTGGGCCGCTCGGCTCACGGCTCGGAACGCTGTGCGTGATCGGCACCGAGCCCCGCGAACTCAACGACGACGATCGCGCCACACTGCACGATCTGGCTGGTGTCGTCGAGGCCGAGATCGCAGCCACCCACACCGGAACGACCGACGGACTGACCGGTCTCACCAACCGCCGAGGCTTCGATGCCGTGGCCAACACGGTCCTCGATCTCTGTCGCCGGAGCGGTCGCGAGGCGATGATGCTGTTCGCGGATCTCGATGGGTTGAAGTCGATCAACGACACGTTCGGACACAACGCTGGTGACCGGGCGCTCTCGGAGTTCGCACAGATCCTCGATCACACCTACCGAGCGTCTGATGTGATCGCCCGACTCGGTGGCGACGAGTTCGCAGTTCTCCTCACCGGTGCCGACCAACCGGACCCAGCGATCCCGAAGCTCCGCCGAGCGCTGGATGACTTCAACGACGCCACGGACGAGCCCTATCGGCTGCGGGTCAGCGTGGGGTCAACTCGGTTCCGTCCGCACGCAGGCGACACCGTCGACGCGCTGCTCGCTCGCGCCGATGCCGACATGTACGAGGACAAGCAACGACGCTGACCCTCGGGCAGACTGCCCGCATGGACACGCTCGACCTGCTCGTCCTCGGCTCCGGCGTCGCCGGTCTGTCGGCGGCTGTCCGGGCCGCCGACGTGCACCACATGCGAGTCGGCGTGTTGACGAAGGGGGAGCTCCAGCAGTCGACCACCCGCTGGGCGCAGGGTGGCGTGGCGGCCGTGTTGGGCGGCGATCCGGACTCGACCGACCTGCATCTGGCCGACACGCTCACTGCCGGCGCCGGGTTGTGCGACCTGGAGGCGGTCCGGGTCCTCGTGGACGAAGGACCCGCACGGGTCAACGAGCTGATCGCCATGGGGGCGATGTTCGACCAGGACGAGCGAGGCGAGTATCTCCTGGCCCGGGAGGGCGGCCACACCCACGCCCGCATCCTCCACGCTGGCGGTGCGGCGACGGGAGTCGAGGTCGAGCGAGCGCTCGTGGAGGCGGTGAAGAAGACCGCTGCGGTGTTGCTCGAGCGGACCTTCGCCCTGGACCTGCTCGTCGATGCCGGCCGATGTGTCGGTGTACGAGCTCTCGACGAACAAGGCGAGCGGATCGAGGTGCGCGCCCGGAACGTCTTGATGGCGACCGGTGGGGGCGGCCAGCTCTACTCCGTCACCACCAATCCGCTCGAGGCGACGGGTGACGGGATGGCGATGGCGCTCCGCGTCGATGCTGCGGTCGCCGACGTCGAGTTCGTCCAGTTCCACCCGACTGCGCTCCACCACGCGTCCATGCCCCGGCCACTGCTGTCCGAGGCGCTCCGCGGCCACGGAGCGCTCCTCCGCGACGCCAGCGGCAAGCAGTTCGTCGACGAGCTCCTGCCGCGGGACATCGTCTCTCGCGCGATCTGTGCGCAGCTCCAGATCGACGACACCGAGCACGTCTGGCTCGACGCCACGGTGCTCGACAGCTTCGACCAGCGTTTCCCGACCATCCGGACCGCGCTCGACAAGGTCGGCCTCGATCCTGCGACCGACTGGCTTCCGGTCGCGCCCGCCGCCCACTACTGCTGCGGCGGCGTGGTCGCAGACCTCGACGGAGCGTCGTCTCTGCCCGGACTGTGGGTCGCCGGCGAGGTGGCCTGCAACGGCGTCCACGGAGCGAACCGCCTCGCTTCGAACTCGCTCCTCGACGGCATGGTCTTCGGACCTCGCGTGGTCGAGGCGATCGATTCGGGCAAGGACGGCGCCGAGCCGACCGGCGCCATGAGATGCGTGATGGGTGCACCCGAGGGTGTGCCGGGACGCACGATCGACCCGGTGCCGATCGGGGCGGATCACGCCGACGGTGACCGCGGCGACGTCGCCGGAGAACGAGATCGATTCCAGCGGATGATGTTCGCCGATGCCGGTGTCCTCCGCGACGATCAGTCGCTCCGTTCGGCGATCGGCGACGCGATCGAGGTCGCAAGCGGGCCGGTGGCCGACGTCGCCTCGGCCGAGCTCCGCAATCTGGCAACCCTCGGCGCTGCAGTCGCGACGGCAGCGTTGTTGCGAACCGAGACCCGTGGAGCCCACACCAGGACCGACCATCCGGAAGCCGACGACGACCTCGCGGTGCGGTTGGTCATCGTCGGGGACTGAACGGCCGGGTGGGTCGTGGCAGGCTGAACTCCATGTCGCCCGAGGTCCCGGTTGCCCCTCCGATCCACGCCGTGCGGGCTGCGGTCGCAGCCGCCATCGCCGAAGACCTCACGCCGCTCGGGGACCTCTCTGCTGCGCTGGTTCCGGACGACGTCATGGCCGAAGCATCGTTCGTGAGCCGCGCCGACGGATCGGTCGCGGGCACCGCCTGCGCCTCCGAGGCGTTCGCCCAGATCGACGGGCGGGTCGAGGTCGAGTGGCACGTGCGTGACGGCGACGTCTGCGCCGCCGGCGCGACGCTCGGCGAGGTGCGGGGGCCCCTCGCTCCGATCCTGACCGGCGAGCGGACAGCGTTGAACTTCCTCTGCCACCTCTCGGGTATCGCCACCCTCACCCGACGGTTCGCTGCAGCAGCCGCGCAGGGCGGCGACGCTCGGATCTGGGACACCCGCAAGACCACACCTGGCCTCCGTGCGTTGGAGAAGGCAGCCGTGCGCGCCGGTGGTGGCGCGAGCCATCGCGGCAACCTCTCGGACTGGGTGATGTTCAAGGACAACCATCTCGCGGTGTTGGGCATCGAAGAAGCAGTCCGTCGAGCCCGCCACGCATGGCCCGCCCGCACCATCCATGTCGAGGTCGACGACGTGCAAGCGATGATGGCCGCCCTCGATGCTGGCTGCGACGCGATCCTCCTCGACAACTTCACTCCCGAAGCGGCCGCCGCTGCTGTGATCGCCGCTGATCAGTGGGCATCCACGAACAACACCCGTCGTCCGTGGCTCGAATGCTCGGGTGGCATCACCGTCGAGACGGCGGCGGCGTTCGCTGCCACCGGAGTCGACCTGCTCTCGACCAGTCAGATCACGCAGTCGGCGCCGGCGCTCGACATCGGTCTCGACATCGCAGACTCGTAGACGGTCGGCCGAAAGTGGATGGGGAGCCGCCGACGGGGTTCGCGTAATCTCGCCCGCCGTGCACCTCTTGGCCATCGACGTCGGCAACACCCAGACGGTGATCGGTCTCTACGCGCTCGACGGGCCCACCCCCGCCGACGGTCGCGTCGCCGACACCGACCTCCTGGATCACTGGCGGATCGCCACGAACGTCGAACGAACGGCCGACGAGTACGCGCTCCTCTTCCAGGAGTTCCTTGCATTCCACGGGTTCGGATGGCCCCAGGACGTCTCTGGTTTCGCTGTCTGCTCGTCGGTACCCCGGGTCACCGGGTCGCTGCGTCGGTTCAGTGAGCGGTATCTGGGCCAGGATGCGCTCGTCGTCGAACCTGGCGTCAAGACCGGCATGCCCATCCTCTACGACAACCCTCGCGAGGTCGGCTCCGACCGGATCGCCGATGCGGTGGCGGCGTGGGACCTCTTCGGCGGCCCGACGATCGTGATCGACTTCGGCACGGCGACCACCTTCGAGGCGATATCGGGCAAGGGTGAGTACCTCGGCGGGGCCATCTTCCCCGGCATCGACATCAGCCTCGACGCGCTCTTCGGTCGAGCCGCCGCTCTCCGCCGGGTCGAACTCGTGGAGCCGGCGAACGTGATCGGTCGTTCGACGGTCGAGTCGATGCAGTCGGGCGCGGTCTACGGATTCACCGCGGTGGTCGACGGCATGGTCCAGCGATTCGAAGACGAACTCGACGGGCCGGACATCACCGTCGTTGCCACGGGTGGGCTGGCGGGGTTGATCGCTCCACTGTCGGAGACCATCGAACACCACGAACCCTGGCTCACGTTGCACGGTCTACGGCTCATCCACGAGAAGAATGCCGTGGCTCCGGAGGCCGGGGACGCATGACATTCGAACCGCCCTACCGACTCGACGTCGACACGCACGTCGCCGATCTCGTCGCGCGCTACGCCGCTCTGGAAGACGGCGAGGAGACCGAGCACGAGGTCACCATCGCCGGCCGGGTGATGCTGCTTCGGGACCAGGGCAAGC
The DNA here is from genome assembly GCA_038255425.1 of Acidimicrobiales bacterium. GTDB lineage: Bacteria > Actinomycetota > Acidimicrobiia > Acidimicrobiales > Salinilacustritrichaceae > Salinilacustrithrix. Next base: position 14,111 of record JBBSLH010000029.1, on the reverse strand, counting down.
TCGCGTTCGCCACCCTCCGAGAGGGCGACGGCGCGGAGATCCAACTGTTCGCGCTGTCGAAGGTCCTCGACGGGTACGACGAGTTCGCCAAGCTCAACCTCGGCGACTGGGTGGGAGCCACCGGCACGGTGGTCAAGACGCGCCGAGGCGAACTCTCGGTGAAGATCACGTCGTTCGTGCAGTTGGCCGAGGCGCGTCGTGGGTTCGGCGACAAGTTCCACGGCATCACCGACACCGACATCCGCTATCGCCAGCGCTATGCCGACCTCTGGGCCAATCCCGAGTCGGCGGTCGTGCTCCGGACTCGTTCGAAGATCATGAGCCTCACCCGCCGGTGGCTCGAGGACCGCGAGTTCATCGAGGTCGAGACGCCGGTGCTCCAGCACGTCGCCAGCGGTGCGGCAGCAACGCCGTTCACCACCCATCACAACGCTCTCGACGTCGACCTCAAGCTGCGCATCGCGCCGGAGCTGTTCCTCAAGCGGCTCGTCGTCGGCGGCTTCGAGCGAGTGTTCGAGATCGGACGTGTCTTCCGCAACGAGGGAATCTCGACGCGTCACAACCCCGAGTTCACGATGCTCGAGCTGTACCAGGCCTATGCCGACTACGCCGACATCATGACGTTGGTCGAGGACCTCGTCGCCTACCTGGCGATGGAGCTCCACGGGACCACGACGCTCGCCTACGGCGATCGTGAGCTCGACCTGTCGACACCATGGCGACGCGCTCCGATGGTCGAGCTGATCGAAGACGCGATCGGCGTGCGACTCGACGTGCGTCAGCCGCTCGACGAGGTCCGCAAGGTGGCCGAGGAGCACGGCGTCGAGGTCGAGGACTCGTGGGGGACCGGCAAGCTGATCCTCGAGATCTACGAGAAGACCACCGAGTCGGCGCTCTGGGGTCCGATCTTCGTGACCGACTATCCCGAAGAGGTGTCGCCGCTCTCGCGCTCACATCGCGAGCTCCCCGGGGTGACCGAGCGGTTCGAGGCCATCGTTGCTGGCCGCGAACTGTGCAACGCATTCTCGGAGCTGACCGATCCCGACGTCCAGCGAGCGCGGTTCGAGGACCAGGTTCGCCAACACGACGCTGGTGACCACGAGGCCATGCCGCTCGACGAGGACTACCTACGAGCGATGGAGTACGGCCTCCCGCCCACTGGCGGCCTGGGCATCGGTATGGATCGACTCGTGATGCTGCTGACCGACACGCCGTCGATCCGCGACGTCGTCCTCTTCCCCACGCTGCGCCCGGAGCATTGACGGCTCAGGGTCGATCGACCAGCGCCACCAGCTTCTTGGGTGCCAGCAAGCAGTAGCTCTCGGTGACGATCTCGGTCACCTCGTCCCAGTCGACGTCGTCCCCCAGCACCATGCCGACCGCGTTCCGCCCCCAGTCGAGGTGGAAGAAGGGATGGCCGGCCGCGAGCAGTGCGAACCGCTCCTCCTCCGGCGACCGGAACGAGAGCATGGCCGCCACCTCGCCCTCCTCGTCGCACATGGCGAAGACATGGGCGAAGTTCCGCTTGCGGGCTCCCGCACTCTCGAGAGGATGTCGTCGTCGACGTCCACGTAGTCCGACACCGAGACGATGTTGCCAGGCAGGCTGTCGACCGTGGTGCTGAATCCCGTGACCCAGTACGCCGACGACCAGAACCTGCGCGCTCGACAAGCACTCTGGATGCAGCGGGAGCGCGCGTTCGACCTCGTCGGCTGGGCGCTCGGCCTGGTGGAGGTCACCGCCGGCGACCGGATCCTCGACGTCGGTTGTGGCAATGGGATCTATCTGGACGAGCTCCGAGATCGCGGCATCGACGCGGTGGGATGCGACCTCTCGGTCGGGATGCTGGCGTCGTCGGACCACTCGACGGTCGTCAATGGCGACGTCACCCGACTCCCGATTCGGGACGCGGCCTTCGACGTCGTGCTCGCGCCGCACATGCTGTACCACGTCCCCGATCGCGGATCTGCCGCGTCGGAGATCCGTCGAGTGCTGCGACCGGGACGGCTGTGCGTCGCGGTGACCAATGGATCTGGCCACATGGCGTCGTTGCGTGGGCTCATCGAGGCTGCCGCACGCAGAGACACTCCAGGATGGGCGATGCGCAGTCCGTCGACGCACGCGTTCTCGCTCGAGAACGGCGCCGAGCAGATGGGCCATGCGTTCGACGAGATCGAGACCATCCGCCCTGATGGCGTCGGGCCGGCCGTGATCCGAGATGCAGGCATCGCGGCCGACTATGTCGCCAGCATCGCCGACCACTACGCGCACGAAGTGGAGCGACCGTGGCTTGAGGTCGTGGAGGAGGTCCGTCGTTCCGTGCGGTCGGTGATCGATGCGGACGGGGCGTTCACCGTGGACGGAGTCGTCGGAGCGTTCATCTGTCGCTGAGCAGCGCATGGAGCGAGGTGGCTGCACCGTCGACGGAGCACTGAGCTCGTCACTGCGTGTCACCATGGAGCATGGGACGTTTCAAGAAGGGTGACCGGGTCATCATCACCGAGGGCGACTTCCGCGGCCAATGGGGGACGATCTCCGACAAGGACATCATCGGCGACGAGATCGACGTCGTGCTCGGTGAGGGCGGCCGGAAGATCCGGACCCACGAAGCTCACGTCGACCCGGTCGACGACGACTGACGGCGAGCCCAGCTCCAGTCAGTCTGGGATCAGATCGTTCGACTGCAGGAGTCGCACGAGGTCGTCGCCGATCGCTGCTGAATACTGCACCGTGATGTGGATCGTGTCTCGGAACACGATGAGCCCGTCAACGACCGGATCGCACACATCGATCCGGGGGCAGACGAGCGGGAGTGGCGACAGGACCGCCGCCCCAGCCTCGGAGATCGCCTCCAGGACGTCGGACTCGCCGTACTCGTCGTCCACACGGTCGAACGCGCAATCGTCCGCTCGCTCGGCCTTGACGAGGCAGCGTGGGACGTCGAGCGGGATGATGGGCATGGGCTCCAGTGCGACCACGGGGGCGATCTCGCGCAGTTGTTCGATCGAACGCGCGGCGGCGACGGCAGGCAGACGATCGCGTGGGACATCGGAGAGATCGTCGGCCTCGGCGAGGACATCGGACCCCGCACGCGGTCGAGTCTGGATCAGGATGAGGTCTGGGTCGAGCGACGGAATGATCGTGTCGTACCAGTCGTCCTTCTGGGCTCGGCATCTGACGTCGCGTTCTCGTCCGACATCGTTGAGAACCTCTGGGTCGAAGCGAAGACCGCGCTCCCACATGCACGACTGATCCGCGACCGCGGACACGGTGATCCTCTGCGACTTCGAGACCGCCGAGAGCGCGGGCTGCCACTGTCCGGAGAGGCTGTCGCCCAAGAGGAGGATGTGGAAGCTGTCGGACCCGCCATCAGTCACGATGCACGCGCTGACCTCATCGACGCGGCACGACGTTCTGCCGACCAGCGCAGTGGGCGCCTCCTGTATCGCATCTTCGATCGATTCGACCGACGGGATGTCGCTTGTCGTGGCCCGTTCGGCCGCATCCGCGATCGGGTCTCCAGCGACCACCGGAGCAGCGACAGCGAGCGCCACGACCAGCGCGAGCGCGACGGCCACGACGCTGCGCGGGCGCCTCTCGAGGCTGGATCGGGACCGGATCGGTCGTTCCACGAGCACCGCGCTCAGTGCAGCGATCGCGGTGGCGCCGATCGACGAGAGCGCAAGGAGACCGAGTGGGCCGATGTCTGCCTCGGCTCGTGCGTAGACGATGATCGGCCAGTGCCAGAGATACGTGGCGTATGAAATTCGCCCGAGGTACGGCAAAGGTCGGGCACCCAGGATCCGCGCTGTCCCGGTCGACTTCGACGAGTCGATGGCCACGATCAGGGCAACGACGGCAATCGTCACCGCGGATCCCCGTTCGATGCTGTCGAGCTCGAGCGAGTCGGTGGCGAGAAGGAGAATGGAACCGAGCGCGACGATGGCGATGCCGTTCCGAATCGCTGGACGGAGCGCATCGATCGATGATCGGAAGCGGTGTACTCCGAGGACGAGCAATCCACCGGCCGCCAGTTGGTACGCACGGGCATCGGTCCCGAAGTACGCCCTGGTTCCGAGGTCCGTGCGCCAGGTCCAGGCGAGTAGCCACGAACCCACCAGAACGATCGAGATGAATGCCGGGGTGATCCATGTCTGGCGGAGGCGACGAGACAGGCCGAGGACGAGGACGAGCGTCACGGGCCAGACGGCGTAGAACTGCTCTTCGACGGCCAGCGACCAGAAGTGGAGGAACGGCGACTCCTCTGCGCTCGCACCGAAGTAATCGGTCGAAGACGAGATGAATCTCCAGTTGGAGACGAAGAGAAGAGCGGCGCGAGCGTCGGACACGAACGAACGCACGAGCAGCGGCGAGAGGATCGACGCCATCGAGACGACGACGACGGCGATGGTGATGGTGCTCGCAGGAAGAAGTCGGCGGACGCGGCGGCTGTAGAAGTCTCGCAGGGCGATGCGGCCGGTGGCGTCGTATTCGCCCACGAGCAATCCGGTGATCAGGTAGCCGGACAGGACGAAGAACACGTCGACACCGATGAATCCACCGCTCCATCCACCGATGTCCGCGTGGAACGCGACCACCAGATACACCGCGAGCGCGCGGATGCCGTCGAGGTGGGCGCGGCGCGGGCCCGCGCCGCCGATGTCGGGTCTTGGCACTGTCACTCCTGCACCGGGTTTCCGCACGGGCGGCTGTTGCTGGCCCTCACTGCTGTTCGGGACGATCAGCTCTACTCGATCCCGTGATCGACAGCGAAGCGTACGAGTTCTTGACGTCGGTTGAGGTGCAGCTTCGACAGGATGTTCCGGACGTGGTTCTCGACTGTCTTCGGTGAGATGAAGAGCTGCTCGCCGATCTCCTTGTAGGTGTGGCCGCGGGCGACGTACTGGAGGACCTCGCGCTCGCGATCCGACAGCACCTCGACCGGCCCGCTGGCCTTCGCCAACCGCCGGAACTCGCCGAGCACCAACGACGCCAACTGCGGCGAGAAGACCGGCTCGCCCTTCGCCGCCTTCCACAGTTCGTTGCGGAGTTCTTCGGGTGGTGTGGTCTTGACGAGGTAGCCCTGCGCTCCAGCGGCAACCGCGTCGAGGAGGTCGCGCTCGGCCTCTGACACCGTGAGGATCACGATGCGGGTGTCGCCGCCGCAGGTCTTGGCGACCTTCATGCCGCCGCCTGGCATGTTCAGATCGCAGACCACGAGGTCTGGGGAATGCTTCTCGATGGCAGCGATGGCCTCGTCGGCGTCGGCGGCTTCGGCCACGACGTGGAAGTTCGCCCCGAGCTCGCTCTTGAGACCTGATCGCCAGATCGCATGGTCGTCAGCGAGGACGACGCGGACCGGGCCCAATTCCGTCATGTCGACAGGGTACGGGGAGAGCGCGGTACGGCGATGCGGACCTCCGTGCCATGTCCAGGGTTGGGGTCGATCTCCACGGTGCCCCCCACTTCGGAGATCCGACCTCGGATCGACCCGGTGAGCCCGACGCCCGCGGACGCCGTCGCTTCGTCGAATCCTCGACCGTCGTCCTTCACGCTGCAGGTGATCCCACGACCGTCCGGCTCCGCGTAGACCGTGATCGTCCGCGCCTCGCCGTGTTTCGAGGCGTTCGTGCAGGCCTCGCCCACGGCGCCGGCCACCGCTTCGACGATGCGCTCGTCGAGGTCGGGAACGTCGGGTGCGACGATCACGCGGATGGTTGTTCTGTCTCGGTGTCCTGCCCGCTGGGCCACGTGTCGGAGCGCTGCGCCGAGGTCGCCGCCACCGTCGGCGACACCCGCGCCGAAGAGGTATTCGCGCAACTCGCGTTCCTGCTCTCGGGCGAGGTCCGCCAATTGCTCGTCTCCGGACCGACGTTGGACGACGGCCAGTGTCTGGAGGACGCCGTCGTGCAGTGTTCGAGCGACCTCGTCGCGAGCCCGGGTCATCGAGATCTCCCGCTCGGCGGTGATCAGCCGCCGCGCAGCGAACCCGCCGATCCCGCCGGCGATCGTGTAGAGGAACAGCGTCGAGGCGCGCGACAGGAGTTCTCCGGCACCCCAAGCCGATCCCTCCAGACCGTCGCCGACCGCGTTCGCGACACCGACGACGACGCCCGCGATCGCGCCAGACCGGGCGCCCCATCCGACCGCCACGCTGAGAACACTCGCAAGCGGCCACGACGACCCGAGTGACAACGCGTGGGGGCCGTCGAACACCACCCCGTCACCGATCGAGAGAGAGGCAGCCACCGCCACATCGATCGCCAACGGTTTGCGGCCGAGGAGTGCCGTGGCACCTTCGTTCCGCAGCCGGAGCGACCAGACGACGGTGACCACCGCTGCGGCTCCGACGAGGACAGCGGCGATCCAGGGCCGGTCGACCTCCTGCCACGTCGCCGCGAGGATTGCCACCAGCCACACCAGGCACGCAGCGCGGAACGCGGTCAGTCCGGTGACCAGGCTCCGCACCAGTGGCGAGTCGTGCACGACTGCATGGTGTCACGGGCGGTCGACCCGTTGTCGGAGGGGTCGGTTATCGTGTGGTTGTCCGAGACTCGGCGAACGGACCGCCCGATCCAGCCAGATCAGGAGCAGGGATGTCCGCCACCGAGACAGAACGCCATGAGCTCTACGAGCTCGCCAAACGCCACGTCAACGACCGATTTGCAGAGCTGATGATCAAGTCGCTCCCCAACGAACCCGAACGGTTGGCCACGAAAGACGACGTCGCGTTCGCCCAGGCCGCAACGCGAGCCGACATGGCCGAGATGCGCACCGAGCTCAAGTCCGACATGGCGAATCTGAGCGCGGAGCTCAAGTCCGACATGGCGAATCTGAGCGCGGAGCTCAAGTCCGACATGGCGAATCTGAGCGCGGAGCTCAAGTCCGACATGGCGAATCTGAGCGCGGACCTCCGCTCCGACATGGTCGGCATGCGCGCCGACCTCGTCGATCGGATCGACCTGGCCACCACGCGGTCCACGCGGACCGTGGTGTTCAGCCTCGTCGGATCGGTCACTGCAATGTCGATCGCCAATGCGCTGACGATCTCGTTGGCCCGCTGACCCAGCGAACGGCGAAGGTCACCGCTGTCACGTGCCGTCTGTTCGCGGTCGGAAACCGTGGCCATCGTGAGCATGGTCGGCGCCGGTCAATGCCTCGGCGATCGCAGCGATGTGTTCGACGTCGGTGCCACAGCATCCGCCGACGACACGCAGATCCACACTCGAGCGCATCGCCGCGTACAGCGCGGCCAGATCGGCGACGTCGCCGCGATCGAGCTCAGTTGCGACGTCGAGTTCAGCATGGCTCATTCGTGACGCGTTCGCCCGCACGCCCTTGACCCTTGTCAGCCATGACTGTTCCGTGTCGAGGTTCGACAGGAAGTGGGTCGGATGGGCGCAGTTGATCATGTAGTAGGCGGGGGCAACGCGGGTGTTGTCGTCGACGGTCGTGATGGCCTCACCCAGAGTTTGGCCCGAGGGCAACCGACCGTCGGTCTCGACCGTGAACGAGACGACGACCGGCAGTTCGACCGCGTCCGCAGCGCGAGCGATGCCGATTGCCTCCTCGACGTAGGTCATCGTGATGGCGCTGATCATGTCGGCGCCGGCTTCCGCGAACGAGCGAACCTGGAGGGCGTGGAACTCGGCGGCCTCGGACGGTTGCATCGTCGAATCGACGACGTAACCGTCGCCGCGAGGGCCGATCACGCCGTTCAGCACGACGGTCAATGCCGGATGTTCCCGAGCCAGATCGGCGATGAACGCAACGGCGTGTCGGTTCACCGATGCGACTCGGGGGACGTCGTAGCCGAGGCGGGCACCCCACTCGCGGCTGGCCCGCCAGGTGGGTGTGTCGAGCACGATTCCGAGACCGAGTCGGTCGGCCAGGTCGAGGTACAGCGCGTAGTAGCCAGCCAGTTGCGACCGCCCCTCGTCGGTGTCGAGAAGCGGGAATGCTGCGAATTCGGGCAGGTCGATGCCTTGCTGGAAGATCAGCGTCGTCTCGAGCCCGCCATCGGTGATGAATGGTTCGGTCGTCTGGAGCTGAGCGAGGGTCATGGGTTCCGGTCCTTTCTCGGTCCGACCGTGTCAGTAGCTGAAGGTGGTGGCGCCGTCGCCGATCCACTCCCAGAGCGGGACAGTGCCCCCGATGGTGGCGTTGGTGGCGAGTGCGTCGGCGTCGAGGTCCTTGGCGCTGAAGCAGATCGGGCAGACCAGATAGCGCCCACCCGCGGCTTCGTATCGGGCGAGGAGGTCGGAGAGTGATGGACATCCGTCGCATGCGACTCCCGTCGCGACGCCGGGGAGGGCGAGGCGCACGGCCTCCTTCGCGAGGAAGATCATGGTCGGTCGTCCCGACTCCGCGGCCCCGACGGCGACGAGGAAGGCGATGGTGACCTTCTCCGAATCCTCGAGTCCGGTGGTGAGGCTGACTGCTGCTTTGTTGTCGGTGTTGTTCATGACGTCAGTCCTACGCCTCGTCGCCACCTTGCACATCGGGTGAACACCCGATGGCTTACGCTTCGCGGGAGTGGCCGCCGACTCGGGAGTTCGCCTGGCGGAACTGGTGGCCACGTTGTCGCTGGCCGCCGATCTGGGGCTCGGACAACCACCTGAGCACGCGATCCGCTCGACGCTCGTCGCACTCGACATCGCCGACGCGCTGGACGTGAGTGCGGACGAGCGTGCGACCACGTACTGGGTGACGTTGCTCGCGTGGATCGGTTGCACCGCTGACTCGTTCGAACTGGCTCGCTTGTTCGGAGACGACATCGAGTTCCGGGCGCGCACCTACGACATCGATTTCGCCGGGCTCCCACAACTCGCGTTCCTGCTTCGGCGGTCTGGCTCGTGAGTCGACGGCGCGTCGGGCGACATCGACGGCGAAGCTGCTCCTGTCCAACGGCCGATCGGTGGTGAATGCGCTGACATCGCACTGCGAAGTCACCGGCCGACTTGCCGGTCGGCTCGGGTTGGGCCCAGAGATCGATCGATGTCTCGCCTACACGTTCGCCCGGTGGGACGGACGAGGCCACCCTCGCGGTGTCGCGGAAGAGGCGATCCCGCTCGCGGTTCGTCTCCTACATGTCGCCGATGTGGCTGTCGCTCATCAGCGCACTGGGGGCACGGCAGCGGCAGTCGATGCGGTCGTGCGTCGGCGAGGAACCCAGCTGCAGCCGGAACTCGTCGACGTGCTCGTGTCGCTGGCGCCCGACGTCTTGGGCCGTCTCGACGATGTGTCCGGGTGGGACGAGATCGTCGCTGCAGAACCGGCGCTCCACGCGACGCTGGACGATGAGGAGCTGGACGTCGCGCTCGAGGTGATGGCGGACTTCGCTGATCTCAAGTCGCCCTGGCTGTTGGGACATTCTCGTGGCGTTGCCGAACTCCTCGCCGGTGCCGCCACGGCGGCGGGGCACACGACGGCAGAGGTTCGGTTGGCCCGCCGAGCTGGCCTGGTGCATGACATCGGCCGTGTCGGTGTGCCGAACACCATCTGGGACAAGGCTGGTCCACTCACTCGGGTGGAGGTCGAACGCGTGCGGCTCCACAGTTACTACACCCAGCGGATGTTGCAGCACCCGAGCACCATCGCCGAGATCGGTGCGGTTGCATCTGGCGGTCACGAGCGCCTCGACGGTTCGGGCTATCACCGCGGCGCCATGGCGGTCGGTGTGCCGAGCCTCGCCCGTCTACTCGGTGCTGCCGACGTCTTTCACGCGATGGGTGAGGATCGCCCGCACCGAGCAGCACTACAGCCCAAGGCGCGTCTCGAGCAGATGCAAGCGGAGGTGCGCGCCGGTCGACTGGAAGGGGGCGCGGTCGACGCGGTGCTCGACGCCGCCGGCCATGCCCGTCGTCCCCGCCCATCCGGACCCAGCGGGCTCACACCGCGAGAAGTGGAAGTTCTCGTCCTCGCGGCACGGGGTTCGACGAACCGAACGATCGCCGAGACTCTTGGGATCTCGGCCAAGACCGCCGGGTCACACATCGAACACATCTATGTGAAGATCGACGTGTCGACCCGTGCTGGAGCGGCCCTGTTCGCCATCCAGCAAGGACTCATCACCGGCGTGGAACCGTCAGGGCGATGACGAGACGGAGCGGTGGTCTGTCAGCTGGCGGCTGCCGTGACCATGGTAAGCAGGTGATCGGCGCCGTCGGCGAGTGCGGTGGCCGCATCAGAGGGGCCGATGCTGTCGAGCGCGGCCTTGGCGTCGGCGACGAAACGCTCGGCTTCGGTGATCGTCGACTCGATTCCGCCGGAAGCGACGACGAGGTCCCGCGCACGGTCTCGGGTTTCGCCCTCGACGGGCGTTCCGAGGAGCGAACGGAGCTCGTCGCCGGCATCGGTCTGCAGCGCACGGAGGACCGGGAGGTTGTAAACGCCCTCGGTGATGTCATGGCCAGCGGGCTTCCCCAGCGCCTCGTCGGTCGAGACGAGGTCGAGCACGTCGTCGACGAGTTGGAATGCGAGTCCGAACGACCGCCCGTACTCCGTCAGTGCGTCGACGTGCGGCCGGGGGAGTCCGCCGACGATGGCGCCGATGCGACAGGCCGTCGCATAGAGCGAGGCGGTCTTTCCGTCGATGGCGCCGTAGTACGCCTCTTCGGTCCGGTCCGCCTGATACGCGAACCGCAGCTCGAGGATCTCGCCTTCGCAGAGTCGTCCGATGGTCTTCGCCAGCAGCTCGGCGACCTCGGTGCCCAGGCGAGCGGCGATCTCGGACGCTTTCGCGAGCAGGAAATCTCCGGCCAGGATCGCCGTGAGGTTGTTCCATCGCACGTTGACCGACTCCACGCCCCGGCGGCTGTCTGCCTCGTCGATCACATCGTCGTGGTAGAGCGAGCCGACCTGGACGAGCTCGACGGCCACGCCGCCGTCGATGACGTCGAGCGTGATTCCTGTCCCGCCAGAATCCGCACCGGTCGAAGCGGCCAGGACGCCGAGCATCGGTCGTAGCCGCTTGCCGCCAGCCCGGATCAGGTGCGACGTCATCTCGGTGAGATGCGCGTCGTCGGTGGTGACGCTGGCGAGGAGCCGCTCGTCGATCGTCGCGAGGTGGGTGTCTGCCTCGGGGAACGACAGCAACGGATTCGACATGACGAAAGGCTATCGGCGACGTCTTGTCGGACCGCTACGAGCCCGGACGGGCCGTTCCGTCGGGTCGTTCCACCATCTCGGGCGTGATGGCCTCCGGCGTGTACCGCACGGTCGCGTTCCACAACAGCCAGTTGTCGACGCCGAGGTCGCGTGCCGCCTGGATCTGCGCACGTACCTCTTCGGGCCCGTACGGGATGCCGATCGAGAAGTCCTGGACCCAGAGGTTGAAGGCGACACCGGAGCCGGCGGCCTTGCGCTGGAAGTCGGACAGCGCCTTCTCGACGATGTCATAGGGCTGGGCGTTCGGGTGATCGACTCGGTACTCGCCGCGCACCCAATGCGATGGATAGAGCATCGGTGCGATGTAGTCGACGTTGCGGGCGATGCCGGGCACGGGTTGACCGATGGCGTCGGGGTTGCGGGCGGCGATCCCGAACAGCGAAGCGCCCTGGTACACGCAGTTGTCGCGCACCATCTGGCCCGACTCGGCCAGGAAGGACACCACGTTGTCGTTCACGGCCCGCTTCTCGGCCTCGGGCGATTCGTCGGGGACCTGGAGTCCCGGGAAGACCATTTCTTCGATGTCGCCCTCGGGCCGGCGCACGTAGTCCCAGAGGATCTCGTCGACCCCACGGTCGATCGCCTCCTTGGCCAGATCGATGTTGTAGGCCCGCACCTCGGCGCTGGCGACATTGGTGAAGCCGCCGTACTTCGACAGCGCCGCACCGTCGTTGTCCTGGATGACGTAGCCCATCCGATCATTGGTCTCGGCCCACCGGGCCAGCGGGCCGTCTCGGAACGCGACGATCCGTCCGATGACCCGTACGCCCTTGCCGTGCAACAGCTCGACCGCCTCCTGGAGCACGTACTCCTGGCGGACGGCGCCGATCTCGTGGGCCAGATCGATGTCGGTGTCGTAACCGACGATGCCGCCCTCGTCCTTGATGTCGAGCTCGACGGCGGAGACCTTGCCGGCGTCGACCAGCGCCAGGACGTGCTCGCGGAGTGGGTCGTAACCCCAGGCTGCGGCGGTGACGTGGATCCCCTGGGTCGAGGGGTACTCGACCGGGATGACGATCTCGGCCGCCGCAGTGTTCCCGGCCTGGTCTTCTGCCGTGAGGAGGGTCGGGCCGAGCGGCGCCTGGTCGAACTCGAGCGTGAACGAGCCGTTCTCGTCGACCTCGGCGTCCTCGCCGTCGATCTGGAAGCTCGCCAGCCCGGTTTCGATCCTTCCGGTGACGGCGACCGGCGTGCAGATGGGCGCTGCGGGTTGGGGCGAGACGACGTCGATCAGCGGTGGGGTGGCGTCAACTGCGAACGTCCAGGTGAACTTGGCGTCGTCGAGCAACGGCCGGCCGATCGACATGGCGAGCACGTGAACGCCTTCGTCGAGTGGTCCAGGAGTCCAGGAGATGCCGGTCTCGGAGATCTCGTGGGTCTCGTCGTCGACCTCGACTCCGTCGAAGAAGAGCGTGGGCGAGACGCCGGCCTCGAGATCGAGCTGCTCGATGTCGATCGTGACGTCGAGGTCGGACGCATCGTCGAGGGTGAGCTGTGCCTGGTCCTCGATCCCTGTGACGATGACGTCGACACGGGTCGCGTCCCAGAACTTCTGCCAGACGAAGAACCCGAGTGCGGCGAATCCGAGTGCGATGAGCAGCGTGGACCAGGGGACCGACCGCGGCTGGCGACGGGGACTCCACGCCTTGGGGCCTTTCGATCGCCGTCGGAATCGCTTTCCTGCCTCTGGTCGCCGTCCGCGCCGAGGATCGCCGATGAGCGGCGGGCGGAACTGGGGACCTGCGGACGAGCCGGAGCGGCGACCCGAGCGGCCGGAGGAACCGGCGCCCGGAATGCCCCGCAGGTTGGTGGAGTCGTCGGAGGCCATGGCGGAACAGACCAGGGTATCGAGCGACCCTTCTGACGTGTCAGCGGCGCCCGCCGATCCCGGTGATGATCCGTCCGGGAGCAGGGATACACTCGTCACACGGAGCCCCCGTCAGAACCAGCTCCCGAGAGATCGGGTGGGAGGCAGAGTCTTGTTCGAACGCTTTACCGATCGTGCCCGCCGAGTCGTCGTACTCGCGCAGGAAGAGGCACGGCTGCTCAACCACAACTACATCGGGACCGAGCACATCCTGCTCGGTCTCATCCACGAGGGTGAGGGCGTCGCCGCCAAGGCCCTCGAATCGTTGGGCATCAGCCTCGAGGCCGTGCGCAGCCAGGTCGAGGAGATCATCGGGCAGGGCGGCTCGTCGCCGTCGGGGCACATCCCCTTCACCCCCCGGGCCAAGAAGGTCCTCGAACTGTCGCTCCGTGAGGCGCTGCAGCTCGGCCACAACTACATCGGGACCGAGCACATCCTCCTCGGCCTGATCCGCGAGGGCGAGGGCGTGGCCGCCCAGGTCCTCGTCAAGCTCGGCGCCGACCTGTCACGGGTCCGCCAGCAGGTCATCCAGCTCCTGTCCGGCTACCAGGGTTCCGGCACGGCCGGTCCCGGCGGTACCGGCGGGCGGGGCGAGAAGGCGGGCGCCGCCGCGGGGTCGACGAGCGGCGACACGCCGTCGGGATCCCTCGTGCTCGACCAGTTCGGGCGCAACCTCACCCAGCTGGCTCGCGACAAGGAGGTCGACCCGGTCATCGGGCGCTCCCGCGAGATCGAGCGCGTGATGCAGGTGCTGAGCCGCCGTACCAAGAACAACCCCGTCCTCGTGGGCGAGCCTGGCGTCGGCAAGACCGCCATCGTCGAGGGCCTGGCCCAGAAGATCGTGGCCGACGACGTGCCCGAGACGCTGCACAACAAGCAGCTCTACACGCTCGACCTCGGCGCCCTCGTCGCCGGCTCCCGCTACCGCGGCGACTTCGAGGAGCGCCTGAAGAAGGTGCTCAAGGAGATCCGCACCCGCGGGGACATCATCCTGTTCATCGACGAGATCCACACGCTCGTCGGGGCCGGTGCCGCCGAGGGCGCGATCGACGCCGCGAGCATCCTCAAGCCGATG
>JBBSLH010000028.1:0-19569 GCA_038255425.1 Acidimicrobiales bacterium | reverse complement strand
TGTCGTGTCCCAGCTGCTCGCCGTCCGCAAGGGCCGCATGGAGCAGATCGTCAACCACGGCACCGGTTGGGTCCGTCTCGACTATCTCGTTCCTGCACGCGGCCTGATCGGCTTCCGGACCGAACTGCTGACCGAGACCCGAGGCACGGCGCTGATCCACCACGTGTTCGAGAAGATGGAGCCGTGGGCCGGCGAGATCCGCGCCCGTCGCAACGGATCGCTCGTCGCCGACCGTTCTGGGGAGACCCGGGGCTATTCGCTCCTCGCCCTCCAGGACCGCGGCCAACTCTTCGTGGGTCCGGGAGTCGACGTCTACGAGGGCATGATCATCGGCGAGAACGCCCGCACCGAGGACATGGACGTCAACCCAACCAAGGAGAAGAAGCAGACGAACGTGCGAGCATCGTCTTCCGACAACTTCGAGAAGCTCATCCCGGCCACGCTGTTGTCGCTCGAGCAGGCGCTGGAACACATCGCCGACGACGAATGTGCCGAGGTCACGCCATCGTTCGTGCGGCTCCGCAAGATCGACCTCGACCAGACGAAGCGGGCACGAGCAGCCAAGAACGCCAAGACCGCCGCGGCGGGCTGAGCGTCACTTCCCCACGCCGAGCGCCGACAACAGCGCGCCGGAAGCGATCACGCCCAGGAGCGCGACGCCGACGAGGATGAACGGCCGATCCTTCTCCTGGATCCAGCGATGGACCAGCCACGCCACCCGCAGCACCGGCGCGGCGCCGACAGCACACACGGCGAGCGTGGCCACAGCGATGCCGGCGTCGCCGGGGAGCACGGCGCCCAACGCTCCCACGACCACCACCAGTCGGGTGAGCCACGTCAGCGCGGGGATCTGGAACCGACCGCGAATCGTGCTGACCGCGCCGACCGGGATGGGGTCACGAGGAGCGCTCATGCCCACACCACCAGGAGCACGGCGACCACCAGCAGGAGCGCGCTGAGGAGTCGACGCGTGACCGAGGGGGACAGCTTCGACTGGACGGCCGCTCCGGCAACGCCGCCGAGGAGGCTGGTGCTCACGATGAGCGACGCCGTCTCGACGTCGACCCGTCCCTGGATGGCGTAGATGACGAGCGCAGCGGACGCGGTGATGCCGACGGTGAACGTCGTGGTCGAGGCAGCGACGCGGGTCGGCACGCTCATGATCTCGGTCATCGCCGGCGTCTTGATGAAGCCGCCCGATGCCCCTGCGCTGCCGGCGATGAAGCCCGCGACCCCCATGAACGCCAGACCCACGCCCAGGCGTCCGGGCCGATACGGGACGATCTCGTCCTCGCCCAGCACATAGGCACCCGAGATCGAGCCGACGCGCTCGCCGACGTCGCTCCGCTCGCATTCAGGGTCGGGCTGGTTGCGCAGACCCGACCGTCGAGCGCCGGCCAGCGCAGCTCCCACAGCCACCGTCGCGAGCAGATAGGTGAGGAAGGTCTCGCTCAGGTACCCCGAGACGATCGCGCCGATCACCGCGCCGGTCGACGCCAAGAGCTCGACCGTCACGCCGAGACGGTGGTTCACCGAGCGCTCGATCAGCTGGCGCGGTCCGGCGGCGACCGAGGATGCCGCCACCATGATCAACCCGAGCGGCGCGGCTTCGGTCGGTGACATGCCGGTGACCACGAGAACGGGAACGAGCAGGATCGCTCCACCGAGCCCGCCCAGCGACCCGAGAAGTGCCGCACCGAACGCCAGCAGTGCCGGCCCGAGTACCTCCATCGGTCAGCGAGCTCGTTCGATGTGGCGGTTGACGATGTTCTCGAGCAGTTCCTGGCGACCACTCGTCGGCGACCCTGTCAGGTCGTCGGCCAGCACCACCGCGTCGAGGTCGGCGAGCGAGTGGGAGCCGTCCATGATCGACCGACCCAGGTCGCCGTCCCACCGCCGGTACCGTTCGTCGACCGAGCGCTGGAGGTCACCCGACTCGAACAGTGAGGTCGCGGCGAGCAGGCTCCGGGCCAGCGTGTCCATGCCGCCGATGTGGCCGTGGAACAGGTCGGCAGGATCGGTCGACTGGCGACGCAACTTGGTGTCGAAGTTGAACCCACCGGTACCGAGGCCGCCACCACGCAGGATCTCGTACATCGCGAGCGTCATCTCCTCGACCGAGTTGGGGTACTGGTCGGTGTCCCATCCGTTCTGCGCGTCGCCTCGGTTCGCGTCGACCGAGCCGAGTACGCCCAGCGCCACGGCATTCGCCACCTCGTGGTGGAACGAGTGACCGGCGAGCGTCCCGTGGTTGACCTCGAGGTTGACCTTGATCTCGCCCGCGAGACCGTGGCGCTCGAGGAATCCGGCGACAGTGGCAGCATCGAAGTCGTACTGGTGCTTGGTCGGCTCTGCCGGCTTCGGCTCGATCAGGAGCGTCCCGGAGAATCCGATCGCATGCTTGTGCTCGACCACCAGGTGGAGGAACCGAGCGAACTGCGCCTCCTCGCGGCGGAGGTCGGTGTTGAGAAGGGTCTCGTAGCCTTCGCGTCCGCCCCACAACACGTAGTTCTCGCCGCCGAGTCGATGGGTGGCGTCGAGCACGTGGCGCACCTGGGCGGCGGCATACGCGAAGACCTCGGGGTCGGGCGACGTGGCGGCGCCGCCCATGAAGCGTGGGTGACCGAAGAGATTGGCGGTCCCCCACAGCAGCCCGACGCCGGTGTCGGACATCCGCTTCCCGACCTCGTCGACCATGGCGTCGAGGTTGTCGCACGTCTGGCGGAACGTGTCGCCCACCGGTGCGATGTCGCGGTCGTGGAAGCAGAAGTACGGCGCGCCGAGCTTCGTGAAGAACTCGAAGGCCACGTCGAGCTTCTGCCGAGCTGCATCCATCGGATCGAGCGACGGGTCGTGCCACGGCCTGGCGAACGTCCCCTCGCCGAACACGTCGCTGCCGGGCCAGACGAAGTTGTGCCAGTAGCAGACAGCCATCCGCAGGTGCTCGGCCATGGTCTTGTCGGCCACGACACGATCCGCGTCGTACCACCGGAAGGTGAGTGGATCGTCGCTGTCGGGCCCGGCGAAGCGGACCGTGTCGATTCCCTCGAAGTACGAGCGCACGTCGGCGACCCTACGACGTAGCGTCGGCCACCAGCACGACGTCGATCCCCGAGGAGGGCCCTGTGCTCGTCGGCACCCCGACCGAGATCAAGAACGCCGAGAAGCGGGTTGGCTTGACACCCGCCAGCGTTCGCGAGTTGGTCGCTCACGGCCACGGAGTACTGATCCAGAGCGAAGCCGGTGTCGGCATCGGTGCGACGGACGAGGACTACCGCACCGCCGGAGCAGAACTCGTCGGCACCGCTGCGGAAGTGTTCGAGAAGGCCGACATGGTCGTCAAGGTGAAGGAGCCGCAACCGGCCGAGCGAGCGATGCTCCGCCGCGGTCAGGTCCTGTTCACCTACCTGCACCTGGCCCCCGATCCTGACCAGACGCGCGACCTCGTCGACTCGGGGGCGACGTGCATCGCGTACGAGACGGTCACCGACCCCTTCGGTCGCCTTCCACTGCTGGCGCCGATGTCGCAGGTGGCGGGTCGCATGTCGATCCAGGCGGGCGCACACGCACTCGAGAGCGCACAGGGCGGCGCCGGAGTCCTCCTGGGCGGTGTTCCCGGGGTGCACTCCGGCGAGGTCGTGGTCATCGGCGGTGGAGTCGTCGGCGAGAACGCCATCGAGATGGCCGTGGGACTCGGTGCGGCGGTGACCGTCGTCGACCGCAACCTCGACGTGCTCGCGCACCTCGGTGCTCGGTTCGGGCCGTCGCTCGAGACGATGTACTCGACCCGGTCGGCCATCGAGCAGCTCGTCGCGACTGCGGACCTCGTCGTGGGCGGCATCTTGATCAAGGGAGATCGGGCACCCAAGCTCGTGACCGAGGACATGGTGCGATCGATGCGACCGGGGTCGGTGCTGGTCGACGTCGCGATCGACCAGGGCGGCTGCTTCGAGACCTCGCGCCCCACCACACACGCCGAGCCGACGTACGTCCTGCACGACGTCGTGCACTACTGCGTCACGAACATGCCCGGCGCGGTACCGCAGACGTCGACGCATGCGCTGAACAACGCCACGCTCCCGTTCGTGCTCGCGCTCGCAGATCACGGCGTACGAGCCGCGATCGAGGCCGATCCGCACCTCCGCAACGGCTGCAACGTCATCGCTGGCCAGGTCACTGAGGCCGCGGTCGCCGACGCCCTCGGCTACGAGTACCACGAGCCGCTGAGTCTGCTTTGAGCGGCGTGAGCCTCTCGGCGGGCATCGTGACCGACGATCCCGACGAGCTGTTGGCGTTCTACTCGGCGGGGCTCGGCTTCTCGGTGGAGTCGACGTCCGAGTTCCCGCAAGGCGTCGTCCACCGGCTTCGGCGTGACGCCGCCCGGTGCAAGATCTATGCACCCGCGGCTGGCGCTGCCCGTCCGAGACCGGCCGACCCGTGGTTTCGCGACGCGGGCTTCGCCTACGCGGCGCTGCATGTCGACGACGTGGCAGCGACCGCGGCGCGAGCCGAGGGAGCCGGCGCGACGATCCTCGACCAGCCGACGGAACACCGGCCAGGTGCGATGTACGCGCTGATCGCCGACCCCCAGGGCAACATCTGGGAGCTGCTCCAGGAGGCCTGACGGCTCAGCGGCGAGCGGCCTCGGCCAGCTCGACCGGGCCCGCTGCCGGGTAGCCACCGGCGGCTCGGATCACCGTCGACCACGTCGACAAGATGTCGACGAGCTCGGGAAGATCGTCGCCCAACGCGGCGACGACGGGACGACAGGCACGATCGGTGGCGACCTCGACCGCTTCACGCGCCCGCGTTCCCTCGTCGGTGAGGACGTCGTCGGCGAGGAGTCCTCGAGCCACGAGCCGGACCGACGTCGCGTCGTAGTCAGCGTCGTCCCAGCCACGCGTGCGCGAATAGCTGCGGGTCGGCAGACCCCAGTACAGCTCGGTCATCATCCCGATCTCGCACGCGTCCAGGTCCTCTGCGGTCCAGACGGCGACGTGCGCATCACCGCGGTACTCGCGGAGCATGTCGGCCAGACGCCACGCTGCGCCGAGCGGACTGTCGGGGACGTCCTGCGAGCGCAGCCCCGCGTACAGCGGCTTGCCCGCCGGCTCGAGTTCGGCGGTGGCCCGGTCGAGCAGATCGACGGCACGATCGAGCCCGTCGGGCTCGTCGCCGAGGATTCGTCGCAACTGCCCGACCGCGCCCTCGGTCCGGGCGGCCTCGATCGTCGATGCATCGGTCTTGGCCCAGCCAGCAGCCACCGAGGGGATGACGATCGCCGGCTTGAACACGCCGAACGCTGCCGCCACGACCTCACCCGGGACCTGTCCCATGACCGACCCTCGGCTGGTGAAATACGCCTCGATCTCCGGCATCTGCACTCCGCCGACCTCGCCGCCGGAAGGACCGAATCCCAGCGCTTCGTAGCCCGCATGACACTCGGGCGAGAAGTACACCTGGCCGGTGAACGGCTCGAGTGCAGCGGCGAGGGAACGGGCGGGGTCGAGCGACATCAGATCTCCGGATCAGGATCGGGGGGGCAGAAGAGTGAGCAGGCGAGCGGCGACCTCGTCCGGGGTGATGCACGGGTCGAGCGCGTCCTGCGCACGTAGCCAGTCGAGATTGCGGCGGTGCAGGTCCACAGTCTCGTCGAAGCGGTTGAGCACCACGACCACTTCGCCTTCGCCGACGAACTCGAGCGCGGTACGGACCGCGTCGATCGTCCCGAGGCCTGCGTCCGCCACGACCACGACGACGTCGACACCGAGGCGTCGGAGGAGGTCGATGCTGTGGCCGTCGTCCGCGACCGGTGAGGCAACGCCACCGACGCTCTCGACCAGACCGACGTCGAGCTCGGCTGGCCATCGCGTCTCGTGGACGAGGTCCGCGAGCTTCGGTCGTGGAAGCCCGAGCGCATCGGCGGCCATTGGCGGCGCCATGGGAATCGCAAGGGTGCGGTGCCTCGGGCAGATCTCCAAGACGTCGGCCCCCGTGGCCTCGGCGAGGACCTGGGCGTCGAGCGGCGCGGCGTCGGCGGGGTCGTACGACTGCACCGGCTTTCGCGCGCCGACGACGAGGCCGCCACCTCGCAGCGACCTGGCGACCGCCGCGCTCATCCAGGTCTTGCCGACCTCCGTCGCCGTTCCCGCCACACCGACAAGGAGCCGAGGCCTCATGGTCGGACACCGATCTCGCCGAGCGCCTGCAGGAGCACGCCGATCATCTCGTCGGTGTGGGCGGCGGACAGGGCCACCCGGAGTCGCGAGGTGCCCGCTGCCACGGTCGGCGGCCGGATCGCAGGGACGAGGATGCCGCTCTCGAGCAACGCTGCCGCCGCAGCCATCGACGCCGTCTCTTCCCCGATCACGATCGGGACGATCGGCGACGGATGCCCGGGCGCGACCCGGTCGATCGTGCGTCGCAACCGTTGGCACAGGGCCGCCCCCTCCGGGCCACGCACGATCTCCATCGCGGCGTGGGCCGCAGCGACATCGGCCGGACTGAGCCCGGTCGAGAAGATGAAGGATCGTGCCCGGTTCACCAGGAGGTCGATGAGCGGTGCCGGCCCGGCCACCACGCCTCCGAGCGATCCCAACGTCTTCGACAGCGTCCCTACGCGGAGCACGTCGAGGTCGGTCGGGACCTCGGGACCGAGCACTGCGTGCGCCTCGTCGACGACGAGCAGAGCCCCGGTACGGCGACACACCGCTGCGATCTCGTCGATCGGAGCGACGTCGCCGTCCATCGAGAACACGCTGTCGGTCACGACGATGACGGGACCGTCGGCGGCGTCGACCAGTTCGGCCAGGTGGGCGACGTCGTTGTGCCGGTGGATCACCGTCGTCGCCCGGGAGAGCCGTGCGCCGTCGATGATCGATGCATGGTTCAGTTCATCGGAGACCACGGTCGTACCGGCCGTGCCGAAGGTGGTGAGCACGGCGAGGTTCGTGACATACCCCGACGACAGCACCAGCGCCGCCTCACAGCCCTTCCACTCGGCGTATGCCGCCTCGAACTCGGCGTGCGCGGGCCTGGTCCCGACCACGAGCCGTGACGCGGTCGATCCCGAACCCCAGCGCTCGAGCGCTTCGGTTGCCGCTGCTCGCACGGCCTGATGTGAAGAGAGACCCAGGTAGTCGTTCGATGCGTAGGACGTCACCGGCTGGCCGTCGAGCGTTCCCGTCGGGCCGATGGCATCGAAGGTCCGGAGCGAGCGGAGACGCCCGGCCGCATCGATCGTCGCCAGTTCGTCTCGTGCCCGTTGCCCCCAGCTCATGCGGCGCTGGCCACGGCGATCATCGCGTCCGCGATCGAAGCGACGTCGTCCGTCGTGGCGACGAACGGCGGCATGGCGTAGACGAGACGACCGAACGGGCGGAGCCAGACGCCGCACTCGAGACTCGTCCTGGTGGCGATGGCCATGTCGACCGGCTCGTCCATCTCGATGACGCCGATGGCTCCCAGCGTTCGGACGTCGCTCACCCCGTCCATCGCGACCGCCGGCGCCAGATGGGAGCGCAGCGTCGACTCGATCGATGCGATCTCGTCCGCCCACGGCCGAGAGAGCAGGAGTTCCACCGACGCCAGCGACACGGCGGCGGCCAGCGGGTTGCCCATGAACGTGGGACCGTGCATCAGAGCGCCAGAGTCGGCAGCGGTGACGCCTCGGGCGACCTCGGGCGTACACAGCGTGGCCGCCATCGAGAGGTAGCCACCGGTCAGTGCCTTGCCGAGACAGAGGATGTCCGGTGACACGTCGGCGTGTTCGCAGGCGAAGAGGCGACCACTGCGGCCGAACCCGGTGGCGATCTCATCCGCGATCAAGAGCACGTCGAACTCGTCACACAGGGACCGCACGCGTGCCAGGTACTCAGGCGCGTAGAACCGCATGCCGCCGGCACCCTGCACGATCGGTTCGAGGATCACCCCCGCGATCCGGTCCGACGTGTCGCTCAACAGCACCCGGAGCTCCGCGACGTCGTCGTCGGTGCAGACCTCGTCGAAGCGTGGTCGTGGAACGGGCGCGAACACCTGCTCGGGCAACACGTTCGAGAACATCGAGTGCATGCCGTTGACCGGATCGCACACCGACATCGCATGGAGGGTGTCGCCGTGATAGCCGCCACGCACCGTCAGGAAGCGGTCTCGGTGCGCTCGACCCGTCCCCCGTGCGTACTGCAGCGCCATCTTCATCGCGACCTCGACGGCGACCGATCCGCTGTCGGCGAGGAAGACGTGCTCGAGCCCGGCCGGCGTGATCTCCACCAGGAGCTCGGCCAGCTCGACAGCCGGACCGTGCGTGATCCCACCGAACATCACGTGCGCCATGTCGTCCAACTGGTCGCGCACCGCTGCATCGAGGACGGGGTGCCGATAGCCGTGGATCGCCGCCCACCACGACGACATCCCGTCGATGACCTTCCGGCCGTCGGCGAGGTGGAGGCGAGCACCGTCGGCGCCGATGACGGGCGTCGGATCGAGCGTCGCGGGCATGGACGCATACGGATGCCAGACGGTGGAGCGATCTCGCTCGACCAGGTCTCCGGGCCGGTGGGTGTGCACGGCGGCGACGGTACTTCCGACCCACGACCGGGGACACGTCCGTGACTTTCGTCTCGTTCTCGTGCGGACGTCGCTGGGTAGAGATTCGGTCGTCCCCACCCCCCAGAACCAGGAGAACCCCATGGCTGACAACGGAGCAGAGCACGGAATCAAGGGCGTCGTCGAGGACGTCAAGGGCAAGGCCAAGGAAGCGGTCGGCGCTGTGACCGGCAACGAGAGTCTCGAGAAGGAAGGCGAGGCCCAGCAGGAGAAGGCCGAAGCTCAGCGAGACGTTGCCAAGAAGGAAGCCGAAGCCGACAAGGCACGCGCCGAGGCCGAGGTCAAGGAAGCCGAGCAGAAGGCGCACCAGTAGCGCATCGCGCTCTTGCAGAGAACAGGCGCACGACGCCCGGTCCAAGCAGCACCAGTGCCGCCGGACCGGGCGCCGGCGCGTGCACGATGCGATGTGGCGCACCGGCGGCTAGACCGGCGCGATGCAGCTCGGCTTCACGTCGATGAACACCCCTGAGGATCCGTCACCCGCCACGCTCGGGCGTGGGCTGGAGGAGCGTGGATACGACTCGTGGTGGATCGGCGAGCATCCACACATCCCGTCCGTTCGACGAACGCCGTATCCCGCGGGCGGCGACATGCCCGAGCAGTACACCCGGATGATGGACCCGTTCCTCAGCCTCGCGGCAGCGGGCCAGGCCACGGAATCACTGCTGTTGGCCACCGGGGTCGCACTCCCCCTCGAACACGACCTGTTCGTCCTGGCGAAGACGGTGTCGACACTCGACCAGTTGTCCGGCGGACGCGTCATCTTCGGCGTCGGGGTCGGGTGGAACGAGGAGGAACTGGCGGACCATCGTCCCGACGTCGAATGGCGACTCCGCTACCGAGCACTCGACGAGGCCGTGCTCGCACTGCGCGCGCTGTGGACCGAGGACGAGGCGTCGTTCCACGGCCGCTGGTTCGACTTCGAGGGCGCCTTGTCGTTTCCGAAGCCCGTGCAACGGCCACATCCACCGATCCACTGTGGGGCCGGTGGTCGCCTCGGCACCGCTCAAGCGGCAGCGTGGGGCGATGGATGGGCGCCGATGGACGTGGCACTCGGCGACGTCGCCGAGCGAGTGCGGCTGTTTCGCGAGGCGGTCGAGCTCGCCGGCCGCGATCCGGTCCCCGTCACGCTGGTGATATTCGGCGATCCCGACCCGGACGCGCTCTGCCGGTATCGAGACCTGGGCGTCGAGCGCTGCGTCATCGGCGCCAGCCGCACGGGCTGGGACGATCCCTCGACGATCGAGCCGTTCCTGGACGACCACGCTCCCCTGGTCGACGACCTGCGCGACTGAGGCGGAGGATCCTTCAGCGATACGTGGGCGGCTGATTCTTGCGTGGCTGGCGGTGGTCGACGCCGACGTTGCCGATCTGGGTGTAGGCGAGACCGCGATCGAGCGCAGCGGTGCGCGAGAGGTCGAGCGCCTCCCAGATCGCACGGACCGTCCCCTGGACGGCAAGCGGATTTCTTCCAGCGATCGAGCGGGCGATCTCGTCGGCGCGGGCGTGGAGGTCGGCGCGGGGCACGACCTCGGTCACCAGGCCGAGACGGAGCGCGGTCTCGGGCGTGATGCGTTCCTCGGAGCCCATCAGCGCCCAGCGCAGCACGTCGCCGAGCGGCACGCCGCGGGCCACCATGCCGATGGGCTCGAGCGCCGACACGATGCCGCCGTTGGCGTGTGGGTCGAAGAACTCGGCATCGTCGGAGCAGATGATGATGTCCGACTCGTTCAGGAAGTACTGCGCCCCACCGGCACACAGTCCGTGGACGGCACACACGACGGGCTTCCACACCTTGTGATGGAGCTTCGGCGAGAGGATCGCGCCCGGATCGATGGCGTTGAACGCGTTCGTCCCCATGAACCAGGACGGATCACTGCGGATGTCCATGCCGGTACAGAAGGCTCGATCGCCGTTGGCGCGCAGCACCACCGCGTGGATGTCCTCGGTGTCGCGCACCGTCTGCCATGCCCACGCCATCTCGGCGCCCATGGCCTCGTCGAACGAGTTCATGGCCTCGGGACGGTCGAGGGTGATGGTCGCGACGTGATCGCTCACCTCGAACTCGATCGCTTCGCAGTCCATCAGGGGTCCCTCACGTCGGCGGCGCACGTAGCGTCGAACGCCCAGGTCAGCGGCGCTGGGCTGCTGACCTGGGCGTACGAAACTGGCACCCCGTACGGGATTCGAACCCGTGCTGCCAGCGTGAGAGGCTGGTGTCCTAGGCCGCTAGACGAACGGGGCAGGGAGCATGCGATGCTACCGCGACACCTCGTCACGGCCGAAAGTTGGAGTTCCGGGGGGAGGACTCGAACCCCCAATGACTGGACCAGAACCAGCTGTGTTACCTATTACACCACCCCGGAAAGGTGAACGGATCACGCTATCCGACGGGGTGGCCTCCAACCGAAAGCGATCATCCGACCGGCGCTGAGAGCTGGTCGTCGAGGTTGACGAGCCGACGGAAGCCGATGACCCGACCGAGGCCGACCGCCACGGTCTCCCGGGCCATCGCCTTGACCTTGCCACCG
Organism: Acidimicrobiales bacterium; assembly: GCA_038255425.1. Classification (GTDB taxonomy): domain Bacteria; phylum Actinomycetota; class Acidimicrobiia; order Acidimicrobiales; family Salinilacustritrichaceae; genus Salinilacustrithrix. Next base: position 8,434 of record JBBSLH010000028.1, on the reverse strand, counting down.
GCCGACAACCCGGGATCGACAGGCGAGACCTGAGCCTGGAGCCCGAGTTCGTTGGCGATCCGGTCGAGTCGGTAGGCGTGATAGTTGTCGGACACCAACACGGCGCTGGTCATGCCCCGAGCCTGGAGCTCCCGGGTGGCGGCCGCGAGCTGCTCCCAGGTGTTGGACCCCTGCTCTTCCCGCAGGATGCGTTCTCCGGGGACCCCTTGGTCGCGGAGGTACTCGTAGCTGGCCGCCGCCTCGGTGAACCGATCGCCGTCCTGCTTCCCCCCGGTGACCACGATGGTGTTGGCCACGCCGGCTTCGTAGAGCTCGATGGCATGTTTCAGCCGACCCTCGAGCACGGGTGACGGCGTTCCGTCGTACTGCGCCGCACCCAACACCACGATGGCCTGCGCTGGCTCCTGGTGTGCCTGGTTGCTGGCGTGCAGGACCTGGGCGAAGGTGATGACGACGTAGAGCAGCAGTGCTCCTGAGAGGAACACTCCGATGCGGATGAGGATCCTGAGGAGTCGGCGCAATGTCACGGAAGGTCGGCGAGCGCGGCCTGCATACGGTCGAGAGTGGCCGCTCGCCCCAGGACCTCGAGCGACTCGAACAGCGGCGGGCCGACGGTCCGGCCGGTGACGGCGATGCGAATCGGTGCCTGCGCCTTTCCGAGTTTCAGGCCCTGTGCTTCGCCGAGCACGAGGAGACTCGCGTGCAGCGACTCGGCGTCCCATTCGACGGTGGCGAACGCGTCGATCGCCGACGTGAGCATCGCCGCTGCGACATCGGGAGCCTTGCCCATCACCTTTTCCCACGATGCGTCGTCCCGGACCGGCCGATCGAGATGGAGGAAGTCGACCATCGGCTCGGCATCCGGGAGGAGCCGCACCCGCTGCTGGAGCGCTGGGGCGAGTTTGCGAATGGGCTCGAGCGTCGCGTCGGGCTGGGTGAGGAACGGGATGGTGCGCTCGACGAATTCTTCGGTGGAGAGGGACCGCACATACTCGGCGTTGAAGTGCTCGAGCTTCTTCTCGTCGAAGAAGGCGGGTGCCGGGTTCACGTCCTCGAGCCGGAACCGTTCGATGATCTCGGCCATCGGACGGATCTCGACGTCGTCCTTGGGACCCCATCCGAGGAGCGCGAGGTAGTTCATCATGGCTTCTGGGAGATACCCGCGGTCCTTGAAGTCGCCGACCGCAACCGAGTCGCGCCGCTTCGACAGCTTCTTGCGGCTCTCGTTGACCAGCAATGGGAGATGAGCGATGACTTCGGGGCGCCCCAACTCGAGAGCGTCACGAAGCAGGAGGTACTTGGGCGTGCCGTTGACATGGTCCTCACCCCGGACGACGTGCGTGATCGCCATGGTGGCGTCGTCGATCGCGTTCGAGAGAAGGAACACCGGCAGCCCATTGGAGCGCAGCAGGACGAAGTCCTCGATGGTCGAGTTGTCGAAGGTGACCGGCCCACGGATCACGTCGGCGAAGTCGGTCGTTCCGTCGTCCGGGGTCGAGAACCGCAGCGCAGTGCCCGGACCTTCGGAGACGCCACGATCGCGACAGAACCCGTCGTAGCCCGACGCACCCTTCTCGGTGCGGCGCGCATCGACGTCTTCTGGCGTGCAGTCGCACCAGTAGGCCCGGCCAGCTGCGAGCAGCGAGCGCGCAGACTCGGCGTGCTGATCGAGGTTGTCGGCCTGGAAGACGACGTCGCCGTCCCAGTCGAGACCGAGCCAGCGCATGGCGTCGAGGATGTTCTCGGTCAACTCCGAGCGATTGCGTTCCCGGTCGGTGTCCTCGACCCGCAGCAGGAACTCGCCCCCGGTCCGACGGGCGACGAGCCAGTTGAACAGCGCAGCACGGGCACCGCCGACGTGCAGGTACCCCGTGGGCGAGGGGGCGAAGCGGAGGCGGGGGGAAGGCACCGTGTCGAGCGTATCGGCGGGCGCCCTGCCCGCCGGTGTCACGTGGCGGCGGTCGGGCGCTCGCTCGGGACCTCGAGCCGATCGAGGATCATCGAGGCGATCTCGGTCGTCGAGACGTCGGCGCGGTCGTTGTCCAGGGGCGTGGTGGCGAGCGGGTCGTGGACGAGGAGGATGCCCTCGGGAACGTGATACCCGGTGCTCGCCACCTCGTCCTCGATCTCGATGATCTCCATGCCGAGGTCGGCGGGAGCGCGAACGACACCGCCGACCTTGATCTCCCCGATGGCGTCGTCCGCCTGCCCGAACTCCATCGAGATGAAACCGTGGTCCTCCTCCGACCAGCTGATCTCACGACCGCCGACCCGGAGCTCGCTCAGACACCGACGGAGCGCGTCGAGGGCAGCTTGGTCGGCCGTCTGGACGTTGACCTGCGGGTCCATGGCCGGACGTCGATCGACCACCGTCGGGTCGACACCGGCAGCGGTGAGGAACGTGGCGACATCGCGGAGGTAGAGCTGACGGCCGACCGGTGTCCCCTGTGCCGCCTGCTGCCCCATCGACGAGGCGATGACGAGGACCGCGCCGGTCGCCTCACAGTGGGCATGGAGGCGAGCGATCATCCGATCGGCATGGGCCATCGCCTCGGCCAACTCGCCGGACCACGTGGAGATCCATTCGTCGTCGAAGCCGAACGTCGCCGGGTCGTAGTCGTCGGGGAAGGTCGCCGCCCAGTACCGATGCATGGCCGAAGCCACATGATTGGTGAAGAACGCCGCTGCATCGGGGCGGGTCGAGCGGAGTTGGCGCACGAACAGGTCGAACGCCAAGACCGACTGGTACGAACGCCGACGCACCCGCGTGTGCGGACGACGGCGTTCGTCGACCAACTGCCGAACAAGCCGCGCCACCGTCGCCGGTCGGAGTCCGAGTCGAGGTGCTCGGAGGAGGAACTGGCGAGCGGCCGACACGTCGATCGACGTGGAGACGTTCCGCGCCGATGCGCGGGCCATCGAGAGGTTGAACGCCTGGAAGGGTTCGAGTGCCGACGGGTGCGTGTCGGCCGACGGCGCGAACGTGTCGGGGACGAAGAACGCGTACCGATCGACGTCGGCCGGCAGTTCGTTGGTGTGCAGGAGACCGAAGACCCCGACATTCCGGCCGGCCTCGACAGCTCGCACCCACCACGTGGGGGCGACGTCGTCCGCGTGCGACGTGTCCTGTCCGAAGTGCCCGATGCCGTGCACCGTGTTCGGCACACCTCGGTGGACGGTCGGCCATGTGACCCACGGGGACAGGTGGCCCTCGTCCGGACTGACCGAGGTCTGCTGCGACGAGACCTGGAGGAGCTGGGCGATGGCGGAGTCGGGGTGGTCGGCCACCCACCAGTCGATGATCCGCCACGGGACCTCGTTGAGTTCGAACACCACGACCGGTTGCACGGTCCGCCAGCCTACGGGCACGACCTGCCAGCCTGGATCCGTGCAGGAGTCACCCGAGACCACCGTGGACGACGAGACCGTGATCGTCGTGACCAGCCCGGCATCGGCACCACCGATCCAGGTGTGGGACGTCCTGGTGGCCCGGACGGCGTCGTGGTGGGGCGAGCCCTATCTCGGTGCCGGCGGTGGAGCAATGCGCATGGAGCCGAAGCTGGGCGGTCGCGTGTACTGCGGGAGCGATCCGGAGTTCGCGCCGCTGCACGGCACGATCCGAGCGTTCGATCCTCCGGATCGACTCGAGATCGGTGGCGTACTCGTCCCCGGCGCTTACGCGGGAACCATCACGATCACCGTGGCCAAGACCAACCTCGGATCCGAGATCCGGGTCGAACAGTCAGCGCGGGGACGGATCGAGGCCAGCATCGAAGAACGCATGGCCCACGGCTGGACCACCATGCTCCACACTCTGGCCGAGCTCGCCGACCGTTAGATGTGAGCCGTCGGCGTCGCTGCCGACCGGCAGTCGGGGCGGATGCCCGGAGGATCGGCACGGTGGTCGGTCCAGGAGCGACGAACGCGACGATCGTCACGCTCGTCGGATCTTCAGCCCTCTTCGAGGGTGAGTTGGTCTCGCCAGTCGGTGTCGTAGCGCGCTCGCACCTGGTCCGGCGTCTGGCGCAGGACGGCGGGGTCGACCATGTCGGCGATGTGGCGGAGTTCGGCGTAGTGGTGGAAATGCCCCACCTCTTCGAACAGGCCCTTCCGCAGACGGACGAGCGCGGGTTCGGCAACGGTGTCGAGGTGACCGAACAGCGTCGCGCCGATCCGAAGGTCGTGGATCACCGGCGCACGGCCGAGCAGCGACGCCCGCTTCAGGGCCACGGCCACGATCCCGGCCAAGGCGTCGCGCGCATGCTCGCCGTCGGTGAGCTTCAGGTCCGGTTCGATCAGGCCGGCGAGCTTCAACGCATAGCCCTGGTCGGGTCCCTGACTCCCGAGGCGTGCGCCCGATGGCTGTCGTCTCGAACCCGCGAAATCGGCCGGACGGTCGACGTTCCAGCTGTCGGGCCGCCGCGGTGGCGACGCGTACGCCCGGACCGGGTCGTTGGGCTTGGTGGGAACGTGCTCGGGCGCTGCCATCGCGTTGAACTGTATGTCACGTGTGGTGCAACAACCCGAAGCGGATGCCATCGGTGAGAGCCATCCACGACGCCTCGATGACGTTCTCCGACACGCCGACGGTGAACCACGAGTCGTCGCCGTTCGAGGACTCGATCAGCACCCGGGTCACGGCTTCGGTGCCGATGGCGGTGTCGAGGACGCGGACCCGGTAGTCGACGAGGTGGATGTCGTTCAGGGCCGGGAAGTGGCCGTTGAGAGCGGTCCGGAGCGCGGAGTCGAGCGCGTTGACCGGTCCGTTGCCCTCGCCCACCGCGATCCGCCGGTCGTCACCGACCCAGATCTTGACCGTCGCCTCGTTGGTGAGCTCGATGTCAGACCCTGGAGCCACGTCGCCCTCACGGTGGTACGACGTCACCCGATAGGACTCCACCCGGTAGTCGTCGGGCGTCCAGCCCGTGGCTCGGCGCATCAGCAGTTCGAGCGATGCGTCGGCGGCCTCGAAGACATAGCCGCGCGCCTCGAGGTCGTTCACTCGTTGCGCGATCTCAGCTGATGCCTTGGCGTCGAGTTCGATGCCGAACTCCTCGGCCTTCATCTGCATGCCAGCGCGCCCACCGAGGTCGCTGACGAGCACCCGGGTGTGGTTGCCGATGCTCACCGGATCGACGTGCTCGTAGGTCTTGTTGCCCGCCTTGCCGAGCCCCGACGTGTGGAGCCCGCCCTTGTGCGCGAACGCCGACGCTCCGACGTAGGGGTCGGCCGAGTGCGGCGGCAGGTTGACGAGCTCGCTGACGTGACGCGAGACCGCGGTGAGGCGGCTGATGTTGCCTTCCGGGAGACAGGGAATCCCCATCTTCAGCTCCAGATTGGGGATGCACGTCATGAGGTTGGCGTTGCCGGTGCGCTCGCCGTAGCCGTTGACGGTGCCCTGGAGATGCGTCGCCCCGCCGACGACGGCGGCGATCGAGTTGGCGACCGCACAGCCCGTGTCGTTCTGCGTGTGGATCCCGACCTGCACGTCGTCGCCGAAGTGGGCGACCACCTCGGACGTGATGCGCTGCACCTCGTGGGGCAGGGATCCGCCGTTGGTGTCACAGAGAACGATGCACTCGGCACCTTCCATCACCGCTGCCTCGAGCACGCGCAGGACGAACTCGGAGTTGGCCTTGTAGCCGTCGAAGCAGTGCTCGGCGTCGAAGAAGACGCGCATGCCGGCGGCTCGGAGGAACCTCACCGAGTCCTGCACCATGGCCACGCCTTCGTCGAGCGTCGTGCCCAACGCCTCGGTGACATGGAAGTCCCACGACTTGCCGACGATGCACGCCGTCGTCGTTCCGGCCTCGACCAACGCCTTCAACGTCGGGTCCGAGTCCGACTTCCCGGCTGGCTTGCGGGTCGACCCGAACGCAACCAGCTCGGCCGTCGACAGCGACAGCTGGTCGGGTGCTCGCTTGAAGAACTCGGCGTCCTTCGGGTTGGCCTGCGGGTACCCACCTTCGATCCAACGGACGCCGAGGTGATCGAGCTGTTCGGCGATGCGCAGCTTGTCGTCGACCGACAGCGAGATCCCCTCGAACTGCGCACCGTCGCGCAGGGTCGTGTCGAAGACATCGACACGAGAAGGGAGGACGCGATCTACTGACACAGCTCCACCCAGTCCTTGTGCTGGGGCAGCTCACCCCGCACGCACTTCGCGTAGGCGTCCGCGATCTCGGTGGTGGCCGGTCCGGGACACGGGATCTCGCGGTCGTCGACGCTGTTGACGGCAGAGACCTCGGCTGCGGTGCCGCAGACGAACATCTCGTCGGCGATGTAGAGGTCAGAACGAGCGATGTCGCCCACGACGACCTCGTGGCCCATCTCCTCGGCCAGCGTCGTCACGGTGTGCTGCGTGATGCCCTGCAGCGCGCCGGACGACAGCGGTGGGGTGATGAGCTTGCCCTGGCGGGAGACGAAGATGTTCTCACCCGTGCATTCGGAGACGAGGCCAGCACGGTTCAGCATGATCGCCTCGTCGTAGCCGGACTTGAGCGCCTCGACCTTGGCGAGCGAGGAGTTGACGTAGTTGCCGGTGGTCTTCGACGCCGGCGGCATGGTGTTGTGATCGTGGCGCGTCCACGACGAGATCTTCATCCGCACGCCCTTGGTGACCGCGTCGTCGCCGAGGTAGGCGCCCCACGGCCAACAGGCGATGGCGACGTCGACCGAGCACGGGAGGGTGTTGAGCCCCATCTCGCCATAGCCGTAGTACGCGATCGGGCGGATGTAGCACGACGGGAGCCCCGACTCACGCACGACGAGCTTGGTCGCCTCGACCAGCTCATCGACCGAGTAGGGCAGGTCCATCATCAGGATCTTCGCTGAGTTGTGGAGCCGTTCGATGTGTTCGGTGAGCCGGAAGATGCCAGGTCCGTCGCTCGTCTCGTAGGCACGGATCCCCTCGAACACCCCCATGCCGTAATGGAGCGTGTGGGTGAGCACGTGGATCTGGGCCTTGTCCCAGTCGACGAGCTCGCCGTTCATCCAGATCTTCTCGGTCGGTTCGAACGGCATGACTAGTTCTCCGTGTTCGTGCGCAGTCGGGCGGCGATGGCGTCGCCGATCTCGGTGGTCGATCCCTCGGGTGCATCCTCGCATGCAGCACGGATGCGGGCGCCGGTGTCGGTGTCGCCGAGGAACTCGAGCATCATCGCTGCCGACAAGATGGCGGCGACCGGGTTCGCCTTGTTCTGGCCCGCGATGTCGGGAGCCGATCCGTGGACCGGCTCGAACATCGATGGAGCGGTCCGGTCCGGATTGAGGTTGGCGCTGGCGGCGAGACCGATGCCCCCGGCGACTGCGCCGCCGAGGTCGGTGAGGATGTCGCCGAACAGGTTGTCGGTGACGATCACCGAGTACTGCTGCGGGTTCGTGACGAAGTGGATGCAGGCGGCATCGATGTGCTGGTAGTTCGTGTCGACGTCGGGATACTCGGCCGCGACGATGTCGAACGTGCGCTGCCACAGGTCGCCGGCGAAGGTCAGCACGTTGGTCTTGTGCACCAGCGTCAGATGCTTGCGGTCACGTCCCTTGGCCAGGTCGAACGCGTACCGGATGCACCGCTCGGCACCCTTGCGGGTGTTGACCGAACCCTGGGTGGCGATCTCGAACTCCGTGCCCTTGCGGAGGAACCCGCCTTCACCTGCATAGGTGCCCTCGGTGTTCTCGCGCACCACGAGGAAGTCGATGTTCTGGTCGGGGAGCAGGAACGGCCGCAGGTTCACGTACAGGTCGAGTTCGAATCGGGTCTTGAGGAGGATCCCGCGTTCCAACAGACCCGACGGCACCTCGCCCTGCGCGCCGCCGATCGCTCCGAGGAAGATGGCGTCGAAGCCACGCAGTTCGGCGAGCGTCTCGTCCGAGAGGACCTCACCGTCGTTCTTCCATCGCTGGGCGCCCAGCTCGAAGTCCGTCGCGTCGAAGTCGGCGCCCGCTGCCCGCATGACCTTGAGGCCTTCGGCGACCACGTCGGGCCCGATGTAGTCGCCACCGACGACGGCGATCTTGTACGTCATGTTGTTGTTGCTCCCTGAGCCCTCGAGCTCGACCCGATAACGACGAAACCGTCCGCCAGAGGCGGACGGTCGGAACAGCGCACACCCGGAGGTGCGCGCTAGCGAATGATGATGCTGGCGACGAAGCGCAGGTGGCTCGAAACCGTGTTCACGGTGATCAATGCAACCGTGTCGGCGTGCTGACGTCAACTTCGCTTCCTCTATCCTCGAACGATGGCTGACCAGAAGCAGACCCCGGCGCTCACGGACGAGCTTCCCGACAAGAAGGTGCACGAGCTCACGCAGGCGGCGTTCGACCGGCTGCAGGCCGAGTACACCGAGCTGACGACGATCAAGAAGATCGACATCGCCCGCAAGATCGAGGCGGCGCGTGAACTGGGCGACCTGTCCGAGAACGGCGACTACCACGC
>JBBSLH010000027.1:0-19777 GCA_038255425.1 Acidimicrobiales bacterium | reverse complement strand
GTGACCGGGATCCACACCTGCTGGCTCCGGCGCTCGATCTGCTCGATGAGCTCACGCTGCACGTCGCGGCGGATCGAACGCGCTTCCTCGGCGATGAGACGTCCGAGGTCCCCGGCTTCGCGATTGAGGGCCAGCACGGCAACGAGGCGGGACAGCGCGTCGAGGTCTGCGGTGTCTGCCCATTCGCGGATGGCTTCCACCTCGCCCACGCCTTGACGGATGCGGGCGACGACTCTTCTGAGGTCTTGGCCGCTGACGCCGTGGCCACGCGCAGCGAGTCGATTGAGCGCTGAGCCCAGCGAGAATCCCGCCGACAACAACATCCCGAGCTGTTCGGCGACGATCGGGAGTTCGAGGAACAACCTGCGTTTACGGCCGTCCGATTCTGACGCCAGCTGCTGCTCGACGAGGAGGAAGGCGAGGACGGGACCGCCAACGAGGAAGAGCAGTGACACGAGCGCCGGAGGCCGGATCCCAGCAACGACGAGCACCCCGACAACCATGCCGACGGCCGACCAGCCGAGCTGTCGAACCCGAAATCCGGTTTGATCGAGCGGCGAATGGACGCGCTGGAGTCGGACAGCGAGTTCCTCGCTGACCCCGAGGAGTCGTGAGAGGCGCTCGCCGACTGTGCGAGCGAGCGGGGCAACGACCTCGGCGAAGGACTCGACGGACAACATCCCCGGCCCGGATCCACTCGTGGCCAGCCCGCCCGGCTCGTACGGGCGGAGGCGATCGGTCAGGGAACGGCGCGCGAACCACCGCCGCTGGCTCAAGACCAGGGTGGCGCCGACCCAGAACAGGAGTCCGGAGAAGATCGCGACGCGACTCACTCGAAGAACACCCGCTCCTCCTCTGGTAGCCGAAGGATCTGCCCGGCCCACGCCCAGCAGGCGATGACGAGGAGAACGGCGACCAATGTCAGGAGCTGTCCGGTCGCAGAGCTGAAGGCTTGGCGGCCGTCTCCGACCGACATGCCGGCGATCGCCATGCCGAAGGGAACGAAGAGCACGAATCGGCGCGCGAACCGTGCGCCTGCCTGTCGGGCTCGGGCGTCCTTGCGCCCCTGCGTGTCCTGGATCCGATCCTCTGCCAGCGCCTCGAGCCGACGGTCGAGATCGCTCCCTCCGATTGTGTGCGCGACGAGGAGCGTCTCGCATGTCGCGTCTGCCGTGGGGTCGGCGAGCCCTGCCTTGAGGACGGCCAGTGTGCGTGCGAAGTCGGTGGAGATCAGCCACTCGCGATGTGCAGCGTCGAACGCTGCGCGCATCTCGTCCGGAGCGCGGTGGCCGACCTCGAACAATGCCTGCGGGATCGAACGGCCGAGGGACGCGGTGAGGATGCGGATCTCCTCGATGAGGCGAGGCCACGCGTCCTGCGCCGCAGCGCGCCGGTTCGCGCGCCGGACCCGGTACGACGCCAGCGGAAACGTCGCTGCGAACGCACCGACCGCGAGCGCGGGGACGATCGCTCCGAACACGGCGAAGATCACGGCCGTGCCTACGGTGAACATCGCCCCCATGACGGCTGCAAATTCTCGGACGCGGATGTCGCCCAGTCCCGCCTGCACGAGCCATTGGTCGACACCGATGCCACGGCTGACGTGGCGACGAACCGCTGGCGCCAGGCCGGCACCACGCCATTGGAAGACGACGGCGGTGTACACGTAGTACACGCCGACGGCCGCGGCCACGGACAGGATCAGGCCGATCATCAGGACGGAGACCGTCGGTTGCGCAGCTCGTGCACCTTGGCGTCGAGCGCGTCCTGGAATCCACGATCCGAGTGCGTCGGAGTGTCGGTGGATGATGAGCGGGTCTGCTGCTCTGGCACGCCGAGGAGGTCGCGGAGGTCGTAGCCAGCTCCTTCGAGTGCGCGCGCTGCTCGCCCGGGCAGGAGACCGGTCCATTCCAACGGCTTGTCGACTCGTGGTCGGCGGAACAGATCAGTGACGGTGAACTGCGTCGAGTCGAACCCTGCGGCCTGGTCCTCGACGGTCAAGATCTCGGTGACCCGGGGGCCGTCGGCCTCGCGCGCGCAGTGGACCACGACGTCGACCGACTCGGAGACGAGGCTGTTGAGGGCTGGCATGGGGATCTCGCTGGAGTCGGCGAGTTGGCAGATGAAGCGCAGTCGGGAGAGGGCCTGCCGACAGGAGCCGGCATGGATCGTCGTGAAGCCCTTCACGCCTGACGAGAGCGTGAGGAGCAGGGGAAGTGCCTCTCGGTCTCGGACCTCGCCGACGATCGCGACGTCGGGTGCCATGCGGAGGAATCCGGCGACGAGCCGACGGAGATCGACTGCCGGTCGATCGGCGCGCGCCGCTCGCGTCTGCATGGATGCAACGTTCGGCAGCGGCACGTCCGCCTCGAAAACCTCCTCCGCCACGACCACTCGAAGCGAGGGGTCGAGTTCTGCAGCGGTGCACGACATGATCGTCGTCTTGCCCGATCCGGGAGCGCCGGCGAAGACGACTGTGAGCTTCGCCCGAGCGCACGCCCGGAGGAACTCGGCGGCCCGCATCGTGAGCATCTCGCGATCGACCAGTTGTTCCAGTTCACGAAAGGCGACACCGGTGAACTTGCGGATGTTGACCATGATGTGGCCGCCGCGCGACACGTCACCATGAACGATGTGCAGTCGGGCCCCGTTGTCGAGCTGCGCGTCCTGCAGACCTTCGGTCGGGTCGAGTTTGCGGTGTGCGCCTGACGCGTCGTCGAGGACCTTCGTCAGCGTCCTGAACACGTGCTCGTCGTCGTGGAACACCTCGTCGTGGTAGCCAGACGATCCCTCGTGGCGCTTCACGAAGATCGAGTCGGGCGCGTTGATCATGATCTCCCACACGTCGTCGTCCTCGAGGAGGCTCTCCAGCGGGCCGTATCCGACCAGGTTCCGGTACGCCCGCTCGACCACGAGGTCGGGGTCAGCGAGGTCGTGCAACCGGAGTCCTCGACGGAAATCCTGCGACCATCGCCCGACCTCCTCGTCGACGAGTCCGCGGAGGCGAGCCCTGGCATCGTCGTCATCGAGATCGAGCCGGATCTCCTTCGCGCGCTCGAGGACCGATCGCTCGATCAGCTGGAGCGGTGTTGCGGTGACGTCGTCCTCGGCGAGGCTCATCCGGCGACCTCCTCGTCCCACTCGCTCAGCGAACCGACCGCCACCGGGACTGGGGCGTCGTCCTGCGACGACACCATCTCGTGCGCGTCGGTGGCTGCCAGCCTGGAGCGAACGGCGTTGGTCACGGGATCGACGATCGCCGCCTCGATCGGGGCGACATCCCGGATCGTCTCGTCGACGCCCCTGCGCTCGAGGACGAAGACGGGACTCAGCAGAGCTTCACCCGGATGCGAAGCGAGGAGCAGTTCGGAGATGGTGCGCGAGGTCTCGGCCCGGCCGGCACCCCGCTTTCGCGAACGGTTGACCACCATGACGATCCGCTCGGCGGGGACCCCTGTGGCGAGGCAGTCGCGGACCACGCGCAGGAGCGAGTGGACGCCCTTGGGGCCGCCCGATCCCACGACGACCACGACATCGGCGAGCAGAACAGTGGTCCTCGCGAGGAGGTTTCGGTCCTCGACGTCGGCCGACCCGGTGATCGATTCGCCCTCGAAGTCGTCATCGATGTCGGCGACCATGAGCGTGAACGAGCGGCGGAGACCGTCGAGGGCGGCCCGGAGCGCCCGCGGTCGCAACGCGGTCCAGTCGCGGTGGCGACGGAGTCCGAGGAGCAACCGATATCGCCGGCTGACGATGTCGAACGTGAGCGACCGGACGTCGTCGGGTGCTGGGGCACCGGATCGGTGCCCCTCGACCAGCTCGAGGACGCCGGGGATCACGTCGCGGGCGTCGTGGAGCATCGCCTGATCGGCGTGCAACGCGAGGTCGGCGAGAACGACCGTGTCGCTGTGGGCCACGTCGGCGGCGAAGCCCTGAGCGAGGGCTGCTGCGATGAGGGACCGCCCCGTTCCGCCTGCGCCGGTGACGGCGACGGTTCGGGCGCGGAACCCGGGCATGGGTTCGTCGGCGCTGGGCTGCCCGGGGAGATCATCGGCCGAGCCGATGGGTGTGGCGTGTTCGCCGAGCGCGGCTTCGAGCGCAGACCGGTCGAAATCCGTGGGAAGTGTCGTGGCTGCGCCCACAGCGTGCCAGTCCCTCGACGACTCGGGAGCGACCACGATGGATGCGCATCCGCGCTCTCGAGCGTGTTCGAGGAGGTCGCGATCGATGCCGGGCAGTCCGCCATCGACGATGAGCGCCGAGAACGGGCGCCCTGAATCGAGTCGAGCGCGGACCTCGTCGGCCGACACCGTCTTCACGAAGTCCATTGCCAAGGTTCCCGACGTGGCCCATCGGGCGACATCGGTGAACCACGGCGAGCGGACACGGGCCAGGCCCAGGGCGACGTAGCGCTCGCCCGCCATCAGTTGTCCTCCTGATCGGCGCGACCGGTCGCGCCGATCAGGGGCCGGTACTCGCGTCCGACGTCCTCGCTCTCGGTGCCGATCGCGGCCCGGATCATGGTGATGTCACCGGCAGCCTGCGCGTGGACGATCGCCTCGACCTGCGAAAAGTCGGCGAGCGCCAGTCGGACGACGACCTGGTCGCTGCCCGACAGGAGAACACCGGAGTCGCCGCTGAACTCGAGGACACGCGCATCGACAGCGATGAGTTCGGTCACATCACCGCTCCACGTGGAGAAGATGTCGACACGCTCACCAGCCGAGAGCCCACTGACCGCTCGATTCCCCGGGATCGAAACCGCGACCTCGAGCGACTCGTCTCCCTCGACGGGGTCGACCGTCGACGACGCCTGCAGGAACTCGCCTTGATCCACCGGTGCCACCATCTGGCGTCCGATGGCGGCCTGCGGGTCTCCGAAGAGGCCGCGGACATCGCCCGGCAGCTCGACCGGCACCAGTTCGATGTCGGACGAGGTGATGGTGTCGCCAGCGCGGAGTGCCCGCGTCGCGATGAGGACGTCGATGGTGTCATCGGCGGTCGCGCTCGAGTACGCGAGGAACGTGCCGACTGCGGCGAACGCCATGAGCAGCCCACCGATCACCGCTCGACCCGAGGGGAGCCCCACCCGCCGCTCGACCCGCCGGGTCGGCGTCGTAGCGTTCTTCGTTTCGTCCCGCTGGGCGGTCACTGTCGTCACAGTCACTTCTTTCACATCAGGACGGAGGAATCCTGCGTCATTCGCCTTTGATCTCCGAAGAGCGCCTGCCAGCCGGGCGAGAAACATGGAAACACATCGAACGACTTGAGAGTATGGCAGAAGTGTGGTCAGTCATGTAGAGTGATTCGGAACACGGGCAGGAGGTACGCCATGACCGGAACAGTCGACTGGTTGTCGACCGCTGACGCTGCGAAGTCTCTCGGCATCACCACGCGCACTTTGTACCGTTTCATAAATCAAGGAGACCTCGCCGCGTACCGCTTCGGCCGCGTCATCCGCGTCAAGCGGGTCGACGTCGAGGCGTTCATCGAGCAGTCCCGCATCGAACCGGGCACGCTCGATCACCTGTCGCCGGACACTGCTCCGACCGAGACCGAGGATCCTGTCGACGCGTCGTAGTCGGCCGCCTTCAGGGGTCGATCACGAGGATCGCGATCGATGCCGTCGGAATCCATGTCGGCGTCGGCGGATCGCCGTCCACTCGGAGTCTGATCACGTCGGTTCCGGCACTGCGCAGTTCGCCCCGAGCCGTCACGCCGGTCTGCGTGCGGACGAGCACGTCCGGCCGGTCGGCGGCGACAGGGCCGAGCACGCCGTCGAGTTCGAGGTCGAGCAGGGGCGGGCGATCGCCGCGGACGTCGACCCCGCCTGGCTCGGAACGGATGACGTCGATGGCTGCTGTCCGTACGAGCACCTGTTGGCCGCTGTCGGTTCTCACGGCCACGAAGTCGCCGCCGATGCCCACCAGGACGCCACGGAGTCGGTGCTCACCGACGTCCAGCACCACGGGCCGTCCACGCTCGGCGAGATCGATCATGGTGCCGACGAGGCTCGCCTCCTCCTCGGCCTGGACTCTGAGCCAACGAGCGCGGACCCGGGTCCTGACGGCCTCGTCCACCCGGGCCTCGGCGGCCCATCGTTCGAGCGAGCGCCCGAGTGCGTCGTCGCCACCCAGGATTCCTTCAGCGCCAGCGGCCATCTCGGTCCCCGGCACGGTGTCCGGCTGCGGCGATTCCCCGAAGCGATCCATCATGCCCGACGGTAGGCTGCGAGCGATCGTGTCAGATACCCAAGTGCCAGATTCGCCGGTTCCCGTCCAGGTGACCGTCAACGTCCCCGGGAACCACCTGATGGTCGGCCTGCTGGGTCAGCGCGACCAGTTGCTGCGGCTCGTCGAGGAAGCGTTCCCGCGCACCGACATCCACGTGCGGGGTACCGAGATCGCCATCAGCGGCCCGAGTGCCGAGGCTGTCGCCCGGGTGTTCAGCGAGTTGGTGCTGCTGGTGGCCGACGGGCAGTTGCTCGACACGGCCACGGTGCAGCGGTCGATCGACATGGTGCGCCACGACGAGAAGCCGTCGGAACTGCTGGCGAGCGAGATCCTGCGGTCGGCCAAGGGCAACTCGATCCGGCCGAAGACACAGGGTCAGCGTCGCTACATCGAGGCGATCCGCGACAACGTCATCACGTTCGGCGTCGGACCTGCCGGCACCGGCAAGTCGTGGCTCGCCATCGCCATGGCGGTGCAGGCGCTCCAGCGCGACGAAGTCGAGCGCATCATCCTCACCCGTCCCGCGGTCGAGGCCGGCGAACGGTTGGGCTTCCTGCCCGGCGACCTCATGGCCAAGATCGACCCCTACCTGCGGCCGCTGTACGACGCGCTCTACGACATGGTCGACCCCGAGGGGGCGCAACGCCTCCTCGAGCGGAACCTGATCGAGGTCGCACCCCTGGCATTCATGCGCGGTCGGACGCTCTCGTCGAGTTTCATCATCCTGGACGAGGCGCAGAACGCAACACAGGAACAGATGAAGATGTTCCTGACCCGGATCGGGTTCGGCTCGAAGGTCGTCGTCACCGGCGACACGTCGCAGGTCGACGTGGCCGGCAACAAGTCTGGCCTGGCCGACCTCGAACACATCCTGACCGGCATCGACAAGCTGTCGTGGGTACATCTGAGCTCGCGCGACGTCGTCCGTCACCGGATCGTCCAGGACATCGTCAACGCCTACGACCGGGCATCCGGATGATGTCGAAGGACGTGAAGCGGGCCAGCGTCTTCGGGGTCGACGAGCAGGGCGACGTCGACGTCGACGTCACCCGCTGGGTCTCCCTGGCCGAGCACGTGCTGGCCGACGCCAAGGTTCGATCCGGCGCCGAACTGAGCGTGCTCTTCGTCGACGAGACGACCATGGCCGATCTCAACGAGCGGCACATGGGTTCGAGTGGCCCCACCGACGTCCTGGCGTTCCCCATCGACGAGGACCCGATCGAGCAGGGTCGCTGGCCCGACAACGGCACGACCGGTCCCGACCGGCCCGCCGACATGCCCGACGACTTCCCGATCCTTCTCGGCGACGTGGTCATCTGCCCGGCCCGCGCCGCAGCCCAGGCCGCGGAACATGGTGGCAGCCCGCACCACAGCGGCACCGTCGAAGACGAGATCGCGCTCCTCGTGGTGCACGGCATCTTGCACGTGCTCGGCATGGACCACGCCGAACCCGCAGAGACCGAGGCGATGCAGGCGCACGAGCGCGACCTGCTCGGCCGGTTCCACAGCAACTGAGCGCACGATGAATGCGGCATTCACCGCCGGTGCGGTCCTCGTCCTCCTCGGACTCGTCGGCGTGTTCTCGCTGTGCGAGACCGTGCTCGTGCACCTCTCGGTCGCTCGGGCGACGACGATGGTCGACGAGGGTCAGGCACGCGCCGACACGCTGGTCGACCTCCTGCATCGCCGCGAGGCCAATCTCGGCGCGGTGCTCGTCGCCCGCCTCGTCGCTCAGATCGGCGTCGTCGGGTTGATCGTCGCGCTGGGACGAGGCCAGGAGGTGTCGACCACCGTCTGGTTCGCCGTCGCCGCCGCCCTCGTGGTCATCCTCGGCGTGGTCGAGGCCCTCGCGAAGACGTTCGCCCTCGTTCGCACCAACGAGGTCGCACTCCGCGTGGCCACACTGCTCCGCGGGATCGGCCGCATCCCACTGGTGGGACTCCTCGGCGGCAGCATGTCGTCCTTCGTGCGCCATCGCAGCGACGGCGTCGACGACACCGAGCGGCCCAAGGTCTCCGAAGAGGAACTCCTCGCCTTCGCCGAGGTGGCGGCCGAGGCCGAGGTGATCGAGACGTCGGAACACGCGCTCATCGAGTCGATCATCGAGTTCGGTGACACCATCGTGCGCGAGGTCATGGTCCCTCGTCCCGACATGATCAGCGTCGACGCCGTGTGGCAGATCAGCGACGTCATGGAGGTCGTGATCCTCAACGGCTACAGCAGGATCCCGGTGACCGGCTCGGGGATCGACGACGTCGTCGGCATCGCGTACGCGAAGGACCTGATGCGGGCAGAACGCGACGGCAACGGCGACCATCCCGTCGGCGACCATGTTCGCCAGGCTCGATTCGTCCCCGAGCAGCAACGGGTCTCGTCGCTGCTCCCCGAGATGCAGAGTGAGCAGTTCCACATGGCGATCGTCATCGACGAGTACGGCGGTGTCGCCGGACTGGTGACGCTCGAGGACCTGATCGAGGAACTGGTCGGCGAGATCGTCGACGAGTTCGACGTCGAGGACCCGATGGCCGAGCCGCTCCCCGGCGGGGCCTACCGGGTCAACGCTCGGATGCCGCTCGACGAGGTCAACGACCTGCTCGACGCCGACCTTCCCGAGGGCGACTGGGACACGGTTGGTGGCCTGGTGTTCGGAACACTCGGTCATGTCCCGTTCGAGGGGGAGACGATCGAGCTCGGCACCCATCGCCTCACCGCGGCCCGAGTCCAGGGACGCCGCATCGGCATGGTCCGTATCGACCGCCTCCGCGATCGCGAGAACGTATGAAGAGTGGCTTCGTCACCTTCGTTGGTCGTCCCAATGTGGGGAAGTCGACGTTGTTGAACAACATCTTGGGGGAGAAGGTCTCGATCGTCTCCGACAAGGTCCAGACCACCCGCAATCAGATCCGAGGGGTGCTCAACCGCCCCGACGCGCAGCTGGTGTTCGTCGACACCCCGGGGATCCACAAGCCGGTCACGGCGCTCGGCGACCGTCTCAACGCCACGGCCACCAGCGCGATCGGCAACGTCGACGTGGTCTGCTTCCTGATCGATGCCACGCAGCCGATCGGCCGCGGCGACCGATTCATCGCACAGCGCGTCCCGAAGGACGGGATCGTGGTCGTCAACAAGGCCGACATCGCCAAGCCCGAACAGGTCATGGCGCAGCTGGCGACCGCCGGCGAGTTCGACGTCTCGGCCTACTTCCCGGTCTCGGCGAAGACCGGCGACGGCGTCAGCGAACTGGTGGAGCACCTCGTCGGGTTGCTCCCGGAGGGCCCGCAGTTCTACCCGGACGACATGATCACTGATCAGCCCGACGCGTTCTGGGTGGCCGAGCTCGTTCGAGAGCAGCTCTTGGCCGTCACGCGCGAGGAACTCCCGCATTCGATCGCCACCCGCGTCACCGAGATCGAGTGGCCTCACATCCGGGTCGAGATCCTGGTGGAGCGCGACTCGCAGAAGGGGATCGTCATCGGGAAGAAGGGCGCAGTCCTCAAGGAGGTCGGCACCCGCGTCCGCCGGCAGCTGAAGGAAGGTGCGTTCCTCGAACTGCAGGTGAATGTGAAGAAGGACTGGCAACGCCGACCGTCCGACCTCGACGATCTGGGCTTCTAGGCCTCGTTGCGAGATCGGGTGACGAAGCCGTAGAGGCCGAGCCCCACGAAGAGCCCGATCGCCAGATTGCGGCTCTGACGAGCCCACACGCTGGGGGAGAACGACTCGGTCGTGCCGTCGGCGAAGGCGAGGATGCATGATCCGCCGTCGTTCGTCGACCCGATGGCGCGCCGCTCGAACATCAGGTTCGTGCAGAACGCTGGGTCGTACGACGAACGTGCGAGCCCGAACAGGACGATGACGGCCAGCGCGCCGAACACCAGGATCGCCAATCGGACCATGCGGTCGTCATCGGTGAGTCTCTGTTCGAGACGTGACGGTTCCCTGTTGCTCACGTGCGCTCCCCAGCGACGGTCCTTCGGCGAGAACTCGCGTCGGCTCGGGTCGAATGTTACGCAGTGACGGAACGGACATACAGGGCAGTACCATCTGCAGCGATCGGGGGAACGTGGGCGACACAGACAACGGGCAATCGAACGTCGGCGCGGTGTCGTTCCTGTTCACCGACATCGAGGAATCGTCCGCCTTGTGGGAACGCGACCCGACTGTGATGCGGGTGGCCCTCCAACTCCATGACGACATCATTCGACGTGTTGCCGCGGAGACGCACGGCTCCATCTTCTCGGCGGGCGGCGACGGCTTCGGTCTGTCGTACGAGACCGCGCTCGATGCCGTGACCGGAGCGCGAGAGATCCAGTTGGCACTTGCGCGAGCCACCTGGCCCGACGAGATGACCCCGAAGGTCCGTATGGGCGTTCACAGCGGCCCGGTGGAGCAGCGCGACCGGAACTACTTCGGCAACGCAGTCAATCGAGCGAATCGTGTCATGGACGCTGGCCACGGCGGGCAGGTGCTCGTGTCCGGCTTGACCGCGTCGTTGCTCCCGCCGAGTTTCGGATTGGTGGAGCTCGGCGTCTACCAGTTGCGCGGGCTGCGTGAACCAGAACGGATCTGGTGGCTCCCGATCCCCGCACTGGGCTCGGAGCCGTACCCACAATTGCGGGTGCGCCGAGCAGGCGATGTCACGCATCCGCCGCTCCCCACCCGACTTCGTTACGACGGCGAGACGGACTTCATCGGCCGGGTCCGCCCGGTGGAGCAGATCATGCTCGCCTGGCAAGGCGCTCGTGGCGGGGGATCACCGGTCATCGTGGTGTCGGGTGACGCTGGCGTCGGGAAGACGCGCCTCGTCGCCGAGGTGGCGTTCCGAGCGCACGCGGACGGTGGCGCGGTGTTGTACGGCCGATGCGACCCCCACGGGGCAGCTCCTCTGCAGCCCTTCGCCGAAGCGTTGGCCAGCTTCGCCGACAGCGTCGACGACGTGACGGAGCGGACGGTCATCGACCCGCACAACGTCGCGTTGTCACATCTGCTGTCCCGTGACAACAGTTCCGGCGACGACGCGGAGTCCGAACACTCGAGCGTGGGAAATCCGCTCCAGACGTTCAACGCAGTCACCGATGCCTTGACGGCGTTGGGGGAGGTCAGCAAGGGCGTGCTACTCGTCCTGGACGACCTCCACTGGTCCGACGCGTCGACGGTCGCGCTCCTCGAACATCTCGCCGTCGCGATGGCTCGTCCCGCAGTGGCGATCGTCGCGATCTACCGACCCACGGACCTGGACCGGGGGAGCGTCATCGAGGATGCACTCGGTGCACTCCGCCGAAGGAGCGGATCGACCGTGGTGCACCTGGGAGGTCTCACGCTCGACGAAGTGGAAAAGTTCGTGTCCGCAGTCGCTGGGCACGACCTCGGCGAGCTCGCGACCGTCGTCGCCGACCTCTACGAGACGACCGGTGGAAACGCATTCTTCGTCCGTGAGCTCATCAGCCACCTCGTGGCATCTGACGCCGCCACCTTCGACGGGAATCGATGGTCCGTCCGCCCGCTCGAGTCGGTGGGGATCCCCCAGGGTGTGCGGCAACTCGTCCGTGACCGTCTGGGCATGCTCCCGACGGAGACGGTCGGCGTGCTGGGGCATGCTGCGGTGTTCGGGCAGGAGTTCGAGGTGCGGCATCTCGCTGCGGTGAAAGGCACAGGCGTCGATGCCACGCTCGAAGCGCTCGATCCGGCGATGGAGGCAGGGCTGGTTCACGAGTCGGCCGAAGGGCGCGTGGCGTTCGGGCACCTCCTCGTGCAGCGGTCGATCTATGACGATCTGCCTCGAGCCACCCGGATCGACACCCATGTGAAGGTGGCGCGCGCCATCGAGGGAGCGCCGGGGTCGCATCGCCACCGATCCGAACTCGCGCATCACTGGGGCCAGGCAGCCTTCGCTGGACACTCATCCGAGGCAGTAGACGCGATGGTGCGGGCTGGCGACGACGCAGTCGCGTCTGCGGTCTACGACTCGGCGATCGACTTCTACCGACAGGGTCTGACGCTGGCCGAGGAGCTCATCTCCGACAGCGCCTCTGCCCTCGATGTCCGGCTCACGCTCGCGTCAGCGCTGAACATGGCGGGACGCCTCGACGAAGCCGCTGTTGAATTCGTCACGGCGGCTGACGAAGCCCGAACCGCTGGGCGCAGCGATCTGCTCGCGCGTGCAGCCCTGGGCATCGGTGGCGACCTGCCGTCCACCCCGCCCGTCGACGACGCGGCGATCGCGCTCGTGGAGGAGGCGTTGGCAGCGCATTCGGAGCCGAGCGCATCCCGTGCACTCCTGCTCTGTCGATTGGCCGAGCGTCGCCACCGGCTCGACTCTGCTGCCGTACGTGGTGCTTGGACCGAGGAGGCCCTCGGCATCGCAGCATCGCTCGATGATGATGCGCTACGAGCGTCGGTGTTGCTCTCGAGAGTGCGATCGCTGCACGGGCCCGAAGCGATGGAGGAGATGCTCGCCATCAGCCACGAGGTCGATCGCATCGCCTCGAATCTTTCCGACGACGCGCTCGCCGTCCGGTCCGCCCAGGTACGGATGAACGCGAGTTTCGCGCTGGGCGATCTGGCGACGGCCGTGAATGCGGCGAGGATCACGTCGGTCCTGTCGCTCCGGCTTCGTCAACCCGAGTACGACCGACTCCCGCTCATGTGGGACGCCTTCCGTGCCACCAGCGAGGGTCGGTTCGACGACGCTCGGGCGATCATCGGAGACGTGAGCGCCGTACTCGCCATCGGCCGCCACAGCCAGACACACGCATTGCTCGGTGCCCTGGTGATGCCGGAGATGATCTTCCGCGGTCAGACCAAGGCGGCCTACGCCAGGACCATCGATCTCGATGTGCCCTATCGAGATGCGCTGCTCGCATGGTTCGCCGCCGAGAGCGGGTCCCTCGAGTTGGCATCCGAGCATCTTCGGCGGTCGGAGCCCATCGCCAAGATCCAATCCGACTCCAACTGGAGTTGGTGGCAGGCCATGGCTGCGCTCACGAGCGCAGCGGCTTTGTGCGGCGAGACGTCGATCCTCGCTGAGGCTCGAGACGCCATGCTGCCGTGGGTGCATCAGCATGCGACTGCCGGTCTCGTGACCTACCTCGGCAGCGGTCACCACCATGTCGGTATCGCGGAGCGGGAGCTGGGAGAGCTCGAATCGTCTGTTCGTCACCTCGAGGAGGCCGTGCTCGAGCACGAGTCGATCGGCGTGGAACCGTTCATGGCGTGGAGCCAGATCGAACTCGCGAACGCGCTCGAGACGAGGCGATCGCCTGGCGACGTGGCACGCGCGACCGAACTCAAGTCGGCCGGTCTCGCCACAGCCACCGCGTTCGGACTCGAAAGTGTCCTCCGGAGAGGGTGACCTCAGGCGTTGGTCGCGTCGAAGTGCTCGACGATTGCCGGGAAGATGTCCTGCGCCGCCCGAGCGCCGATCATCGTGTCGAGGTGCGAGTAGTCCTCGAACTCGAGGTAGCTGTGGAGTCCTGTCCCATGGTGCTCCTCCAGCCAGCGGAGTGTGGTCCGCGTCCCGCTCGGGCGGAAGATCGGATTCATCGAACCCTGCAGCAGCAGCACGGGCATCGACAGCCGGTCCACGTGCGGGAGGTAACGGTCTTCGCCATTTGCGTCGACGGCTCGTCCGAGACGATGCATGCGAGCGAGGTGCTTGATGCCCCGCAGGTTGCCGAACCCGAACGCGTCGTCGAGCATCTCGTGTGTGGCCTCGTTCAACTGTGTGTGGGTGTGGGTCAGGCCGTAGGTGGCATTCAGCCAGCGACAGACGGGCCGGCCGCACTGCTCGCCGCGGGGCACCGGGAGCACCGCCATCGCGACGTCGAGCGCCTTGTTCGGCAACGTGGGCGCTGCGGTGTCGTCCACTCCCCGGAGGCGAAACATCTCGAGCACCTCGCCGACGTGCAGTGTGTTCTTCACTCGGTTCAGCCATCCTGGCCGAGGGTGCACCGTGAACTGCGAGCACACCGCGGACCGGACGCCCTCCATGCCGCCGAGGATCGCCATCATGATGGTCACCGAGCCGACGCAGTGGCCGAGGAGTTGCACCGACTCGACCCCTGCGACGGCGCGGACGCGGTCGACCGCTGCCGGCCAGTCCTCGAGCGCGATCGCGTCGATGTCGAAGCTGGTGTGACACGACGGGAGATCGATGCTCGCCCGGTAGTCGAAGAGCCACACGTCGTAGCCGGCGTCGTACAGGAACTCGACGAGCGTCGTGTCCACCGTCGGCAGGGAGAACGATGCGGCATTCATGCCGAAGCCGGGAGCAAGGAGAACGGGACCCTTGGAGCCGCCCTGGTAGCGAGTGAGCTTCAGGTTTGCGTCGCGGGCTGAGGTGGGGGGGATGCCGACGTGCCACGCCCCTGCACCGTCCCGCCACTCGCTCGTGGGCTCGGCGACGGTCAGCGCGCGCACCGCGGGGGTCTCGTCTTCGCGGTATCTGCCGAGGAGGTCGAGGGCCCCGGCGTAGCGTCGAACCAGGCGTCCGAGGAACATCCGTCCGAAGTTCGAGCGAGCACGAACGCCACGCATCCACGATGCGCCCGAGGCCTCCATCGAGCGGAGCAGCCTCAGGAAGTCCCGTAGGCCGATCGTGATGATGCCGCGGCACACCGGTGTGGCGTGCTCGTCGGAGATGGTGACGAACATCGTCGTCGTGGCCGGCCACGCGCGCCAGGGAGGTTCGGTGCGGATCACCTTGAAGCCGTCGAAGCGATAGCGGATCCCATCGGCCGCGATGAGGAGCATCTCGTACCGCATGTGCATCGTCTCGGTCCGGGTGAGGTCCGGGACCATCAGGCGGAATCGGCCCTCACTGATCTCGAGCGGCTCATCCGACAGTTCCGGCGCGTGCACCACGCCTTCCAGACGGCAAGGCGTCGCTGGGTCGTCGGTCACCGCCTCGAGGTCCTCCGCGGTGATGGAGACGTCGAATGACAGTGGCGTCCCGGCTCGCTTTCCGGACACGCAGCCAGCGTCGAAGTCTTCGGCGCCTCGTGCGGCCCATCCCTTCATCGACTCGGCGAACGTCAACTGGACCATGGCTGCCTCCTCAGAGTTCGGCATCCGGAGCGATGCCGGTGATGCCTTCGGCGATGCGCTCGGCCAGCGCGCTGATCGTGGCGGCGGGATTCGCTCCGACCGCGGCGGGGAACAGCGACCCGTCGGAGACGTAGAGGTTGTCGTAGCCGTGGACCTCTCCGAAGCGATCGTCCGTGGCTCGCACCACGCCGTCGGCCGGCGAGTCGGAGAGTCGGCACCCGCCGAGGGGGTGCACCGTCACGTTGCGTCGGAACGGGAGCCACCATGTCGGGTTCGCAAACGCAGCCGTTCCGCCGACGGCATCGTTGAACGCCTCTCCCGCCGCGAGGATCCGTTTGTACAGCCTTCGGTTGGCTCGTCGTGGCCACCGGCCGTCGACGTTCCCACCGTCGTCGAGGTGGAGCGTGCCGGTGGACGAGTCGCGCCCCATGCACAGGAGTACGGCCGAACCCTCGGTGAGGCCGTGGCGAAGCAAGGCGCCGAAGTGCGAGCCGACCTTGCCGCCGCTGCGTCCCAGCACGATGCGCGCGTACAGACGATGGAGGAACTCGCCGACGGCGCGGAGCTTGAACACTTCGGGTTTGGCCCCCTCGACGAACCAGGCGAGGAACGTGGGATAGCCGGCGTCCTGCAGCACGAAACCGTCATCGCGTTGTTCGTCGAACAGTCCGTGATCCGTGTACTGACTGATGACCGGACCCCGGGTGGCGTCGGTGTCGCCGTCGATCCCGGCGACGAACATCAGGAAGTCTCCGTTGCCGGAGAAGCCGTGGCCCAGTGCGCTCGACAACCGGGGGAGTGTCCCGAGCACATCTCGCGACCGCAGGAGCAGTTCCACAGAGCCGAGTGTCCCGGCAGCGACCACCACCCGTCGTCCTCGATGGATCTCGGTCTCGCCCGAGTCGAGCGAGCGGCCGTGGACGGCGTAGCCGTACGTCCCGCCGGCGCTCGGGTCGGCCCGGCCGTCCTTGTCGAGCGGGACGATCGACTCGACCACGTGGTCGCTGACGACCATGGCATCGTGGGCGTGCTCTGCACGATGCAGGTAGTTGAGGTCGAGCGTGTTCTTGGCATGGACGTTGCAGCCCACGTCGCATTCGCCGCAGTAGGTACACGACGTCTGGACCACGCCGTAGCGGTTCATCTGCGTCTCGCCCGGAGGCAATGGCCGGTCGTGGTCGTTGCCGAAGAAGACGTTGACCTCCGCACGGGTGGAGGTACGTCCGTTGACCGCAGCGGCGCGCTCGAAGAGCGAGGTCCGGTGGAGATGTCGATCGCCGTCGTCGATGGGCACGGTCCGGGCGCCGAGCACCGTCTTCGCCACGCGGTAGTACGGAGCGAGCGTGTCGGCGGTGCACGTCCCGGGCCACCGCGGATCGCGCCACACTGCGTCGGGTGGTTCGAGGAAGACGTTGGCGTAGACCAGCGATCCGCCGCCGACGCCGGCCGACACGATCACGTCCATCCGTCCCACGCTGCGGACGTCGAACAGCCCACGACACTCGGGGAGGGCGGCGCCGTCCTCCCCGGCGCGGATGCTCCAGAAGTTCCGGGCCATGTCCTCAGGTGCACGGGCGAACGAGCCTCGTGGGTAGCGCTTGCCGCGCTCGAGGACGAGCACTTGGCCCGGCCAACGCTTTGCGAGTCGACATGCGGTGATCGAGCCGCCGAAGCCGGTGCCGATCACGATGGCCTCGTGCATCTGTTCGTTCATCGTGACCGCTCCGGTGTGACTTCGATGAGGTCGATGAGCGTGAGTGCCGTGGCGGAGGTGGGTCGCCATCGGACCGAGAACCCGAGCCCGGGCACCCCGAAGGAGACGTCGACCGCCGACGGACTCCAACGTGCCATAGCCGCTCCCCATGTGCGCCCGAATCCCCGCACTTGCGGTGCAGGTCGCGGCGACCATACCCCGAGACGGGGTGTCGATCGCCGAGTTGGGTCGTCAGGTGCCCGATGTCACCGACATCGTGTCAGGAGCGGACGAGGCGTCCCGGCCGGGCATCGGTGAACTCGTCGTGGTCCCGCGTGATCTGCCCGGCGACGATCGTGTAGTCGTATCCCTCGGCACCTTGGATGAACCGGGTGCCCCCGGCCGGCAGGTCGGCGACCATGTGTGGCTCGTGGAGAGTGAGTCGGTCGTGGTCGATCACGTTGATGTCGGCACGCAGGCCGACCTCGAGCCGCCCCCGGTCCTGGAAGTCGAACAGGGCAGCCGTGTCGGAGGTGAGCTTCTTGATCACCGTCGACAGCGGGATCTGCGGCCCCTGGGTCCGGTCGCGCGCCCAGTGCGTGAGCATCCACGTCGGCGTCGATGCATCGCAGATCATGTTGCAGTGGGCGCCGCCGTCGGCGAGGCCCAACACGGCCGACGGATTGTTCAACATCTCGTACAGGGCGTCGCCGTTGCCGTAGCTGTAGTTCAACAGCATCATCATCACGATGGCTTCGCCGTCGCGTTCGAGCAGGCAGTCGTAGTACACCTCGAGCGGGTCGAGACCCTGCGCCTCGGCGATGCCGGCGATCGAGTCCTCGTAGCTCGGCTCGTAGTCGACGGGATCGCCCAGCGGGAAGCTCCGGTCCCAGGTGTCGAGTGCCTTGGCGATCTCGGGCATGTCCTTGCGAAGCGACTCGATCTGTGCACGCGACTCGGCGATCAGGGCGGCACGCAGCTCGGGGTCGCGCATGCGCTCGACCTGCTCGCTCACCGGCAGGCCGACGAGTGGAGCGAATGCCTGCGTGTCGAGGAAACGGTGTCGTGCGGTCAGACCCATCAGCAGGCCGAAGGGCCGTCCGGCAACCTGTGCCGTGATGTCGTGTCCGGCGTCTCGAGCCCGCGTGATCAGCTCGAGATGCTTACGCCAATCGTCCGGCACGTCGTCGGTCTGCAGCATCAGGAAGGTCACCGGGACCCCGGCCTCGGCGGCGAGGCGACACATCCAGTCGACCTCGGTGTCGGGGGAGACGTGGTCGGGACCAGCGACACCCGCGGGTGCGACTTCGAAGATGCCCTTGCCGGCGGCCTTCACCGCACGACCGAGGGCGAACAGCTCGGCCTCGGGTGCGTAGGTACCCGGGACGGGCTCGCCGTCGAGGGCGCGGTGGGCGACGGTTCGGCTGGTGGAGAAGCCCTTTGCCCCGGCCTCGATGGCTCGGGTGACGATGGCGGCCATGGCCGCGATGTCGTCGTCGCTTGCCGGCTCGTTCTTCGCGCCGCGGTCGCCCATGACGTAGGCACGAACCGGGCCGTGAGCGATCATCGCCGCGATGTCCGCGGCGTAGTGACCACCGTCGAGCACATCGAGGTACTCCTCGAAGCTCTCCCAGTTCCACGACATCCCCTCGGACAGCGCTGTGCCCGGGATGTCTTCCACGCCCTCCATGAGTTCGATCAGGAACTGGTGGCGGTCGGGCTTCACCGGAGCGAACCCCACGCCGCAGTTGCCCATGACGATCGTCGTGACGCCGTGCGGTGTCGACGGGGCGAGCTCGTCGTCCCAGGTGGCCTGACCGTCGTAGTGGGTGTGCACATCGACGAATCCAGGCGTCACGATGCGACCGGCCGCATCGATCTCGCGCGCCCCCGCACCGAGATCGGTGCCGATGGCGGCGATGCGGTCGCCCGCCACCGCCACGTCGGCGAGGAATGGCTCGCCACCCGTTCCATCGACCACCAGGCCGTTGCGGATCACCAGATCGAACACGTCTCGTACCCCCGAGGTGCAGTTGTTCACGGTGAGAGTAGATCCTCAGAACCCCGATCGCTCCACCAGCGGACGCCGAGGACCATCGTGAGCACCATCGCCCAGACCGTCGCCTCGGGCCCGGGCGGCAGTCCCCAGCCCGGTTGCCACTCCAACACCCAGCCGATCCAAGCGGCGGGGAGCAGGACACCGATTGCTCCCAAGGACGCGAGGCGAGCCGACCGGGCGAACGCGAATACGAGGAGTGCAGCGCCAGCGCAACCGAACAGGAACCACGGGAAGTGGATACCCAGCAGCGCAGCCGACGCCGACAGACCTGTCCCGCCACGGAAGCGCCGGAACAGCGGAGCGCACAGGCCAGCGACCACGGCCAACCCGGTCCACAGCGAGACCGACTGCCAGGCGGACAGCACCTGATTGGAGAAGTAGCCGATACGCGAGAAGTCGCTTCCGGGCGAGAGTTCCTGGATCGTCCACCAGGCCACCGTCGAAGAGGCGATCGCGATGAAGGCCTCGACCAAGCCGTCCGATGGTCGCGGTTCGTCGTCTCCGCGGATCCACGTCGCGGTGAGCGACCCGACCAGGTAGCCGGTCAGGACGATCGGCCCGGAGAAGATCGCGACGGCCGAGATGCTCCGCACGACGTCAGTCGGCCCGAAGCGATCGGAGATACTCGACGACCTCGGCCTGGTCCTTCGTCCGACGCATCGGCGGGAGACCACGGACAAGGTCCCAGCGATAGTTGGCTGTGGCGAGGCGGGGGTCGAGAACGGCGACGACGCCCTTGTCGGTGGC
>JBBSLH010000026.1:0-19802 GCA_038255425.1 Acidimicrobiales bacterium | reverse complement strand
GAGGTGTTCACAAGCCTCGAAGCCGGCGATGTGCTCGTGATCGACAGTTCGCATGTCGACAAGATCGGGAGCGACGTCAACCACCTCTTCCTCGAGGTGCTGCCCCGCCTGGACGTCGGCGTCTGGGTCCACGTCCACGACGTGTTCTGGCCATTCGAGTATCCGGAGAAATGGGGCCGCCCACCTCCTCCAGACCCGGCACCCAGAACGGTTCATCGACGCGTTTCCCGGCGCGTTGCCGCTCTTCGGTGGTTCGTTCTGGATGCGGCGATGCTGACGCCGCCTCAGTAGTGATAGGGGAAGCCGGCCCAGTCGGGGTCGCGCTTCTCGAGGAACGAGTCGCGGCCCTCTTGTGCTTCGTCGGTGCCGTAGATGAGCCGGGTGGCCTCGCCGGCGAAGACCTGCTGACCGATCAGTCCGTCGTCCGCCAGGTTCATGCCGAACTTGAACATCCGCATCGCGGTCGGTGACTTGCCGCAGATCGTGCGCGCCCATTCGAGCGCAGTCGCCTCGAGGTCGGCATGGGGCACGACCCGGTTGACCATGCCCATCCGATGGGCGTCGTCGGCTGAGTACTCCTCGCCCAGGAAGAAGATCTCCCGCGCGAACTTCTGGCCGACTTGCTTGGCGAGATACGCAGATCCGAAGCCGCCGTCCACCGACGCGACGTCGAGGTCGGTCTGCTTGAACCGGCCGTGCTCACGGCTGGCGATCGTCAGATCCGACACCACATGGAGCGAATGCCCACCACCCGCCGCCCATCCCGGCACCACGGCGATCACGACCTTGGGCATGAACCGGATGAGTCGTTGGCACTCGAGGATGTGCAGCCGACCCGACTTCGCAGGATCGATGCCGGCAGCGGTCTCCGAGTCGCTGTACTTGTAGCCGTCCTTGCCGCGGATGCGCTGATCGCCGCCGGAGCAGAACGCCCACCCGCCGTCACGCGGAGACGGGCCGTTGCCGGTGAGGAGCACACAGCCGACGTCGGGGGACTGCCGGGCGTGGTCGAGGGCTCGGTACAACTCGTCGACGGTGTGCGGCCGGAACGCGTTGCGGATCTCGGGTCGGTGGAAGGCGATGCGCACGGCACCGGTGTCGACGGCCCGGTGGTACGTGATGTCGGTGAAGTCGAAGCCCTCGACCTCGCGCCACGCGTCGGGGTCGAAGATGTCGGAGACGGCGTTGTCGCTCATCTCGCGAGTCTGCCCGTTCAGTAGATGCCCATCGAGATGCCGGCAGCGAGGGACCCTCCGAGCTCGGTCGCCGCGTCCAGGTGCGACTGCTCCGGGTCGCCGATCACCACGAGTGGTGCTGCGATCTGTTTCCACCCCAGTCCCGTACAGATCGACTCGATGCCGCGAACCGTGCCGGCCCCGTCGTGCTTCCCCTTGACGATGAGGGCATACGGACGGCCGCGTGTCTCGTCGATGATGTCGTAGTAGATCCGCTCGAAACAGTCCTTCACGAGCCCGGCCATGGCGCCGAAGTGCTCTGGCGTCGCCACGAGCAGGCCGTCGCTCGACCTGACGGCATCGGCATCGATGTCGGTCGGCGACCGCACATCGACGTCGACACCTTCGATCTCGTCGTCCCGAGCGCCGATGAGCGCGGCGTCGGCGAGTCGCTGGGTCCCGCCACTCCTGGAGTGCACCATGACGAGCAGGCGCATCGGCCCTGTCACACCGGCTTGGCGGCCTGCACGATGCGGTCGGTCACCTGGTCCGGTGCCTCCCACGGGAGCATGTGGCCGAGTCCGTGGAGGACCTCGATCTCGGCGCCGAGGATCATCTCGGCGATCTCCTCGTTGCCGGGGAGATGGGTCAGTTGGTCGTGGGTCCCGGCGATGACGGTCGTCGGGATGTCGATGCTCGCGAGCTCCGGCCTGAGATCGAAGTCGCGCATCATCACGGCGGCCTCGCGTCGGACGTCCGGGTCCGTCAGGCGGAATCCTGCACGTGCCGCCTCGAGCTGCGATCGCGCTGGCCGGGTCCCGAAGACGCCGAGCAGTCCGAACAAGCCGTAGTCGGTCGGTTGCATCGCCCGATCGGCGAGCGGCAGGAACCTGGAGATGTCGAAGTCGATGTCGGGGAGGCGCGGGTCCTTGACCGGAGCAGCCAGCGTCGCGACGAGCACCAGTCCCTTGACACGCTCCTTGGCGAGTTCGGCGTGCTGGCAGGCGAACGCGATCGAGGCGAGGCCGCCCATGGAGTGGCCGGCGAGGACGATGTCGCGCAGATCGAGCTTCTCGATCCATGCGCGCACATCGCGACCGAGCGTCTCCGGGCGGTACGGGGCGTCTCCTCGCTCGGAGTCGCCGTGACCGCGTTGTTGCACGGCCACGACTCGGAATCCGGCGTCGACGAGGCGACGGGCAACCGGCGCCCAGAATCCGATGGATCCGGTCCAGCAGTGCACGAGCATCACCGTGGGTCCGGCGCCGCAGTCGAGCCCCCGGAGCGTTGCCCCGTCGTCTGCGGTGATCTCGACGGGAGTGCCCTCGGGCATCGTCATCGGATCGCCGTCGGTGGTGTCGGGGTTGGTCGCCCAACTCGAGACCCGATTGTCGAGGGATCGCTTCCCCAGGGTGACGCCACCTGCAGCGGCAGCGGCGAGGAACAGGAACCGAGAGCGGCGCATGGGCACAGTGTCGCGGATGCGCCACTTCCCGCGACACTCCTCGCTATCGTCGCCCCCGTGGGAGTCCTCGACGAGATCGACAACATGGTCGACGTCGACTGTCCCCGCTGTGCACGTTCGGTGCAGCAGCAGTTCTACGGCCCGTGCGAACGATGCCTGGCCGAGCTCCGCGCCAACTACCAGGCGGTGGCTGGCGTCGCCGAAGTGGTGGAATACGAGCCGAAGATGAACGTGACGCCGAACGCGGTCGCCCTCAAGGACGACTGAGACACACGTCGCGTCGGTACCGTCGTCGGATGCCCATCCCGAGACGCCGAGCGCCTGTGGCCGATCCGGAGGTCGTCGCGGGACTGCGCGCGATCTTCCGCGAGCAGGACATCGCCGAGGCCTTTCCCGCAGACGCGCTGCGCGCCGCGGCGACGGCGTCTGCCGGTGACGAGGGCCGGGTCGATCGTCGTGAGCTGCCGTTCGTGACCATCGATCCCGCTGGCTCCACCGATCTCGACCAGGCGCTGGCGATCGAGCCGTCACCCGACGGTGGCCACGTCGTCTGGTACGCGATCGCCGACGTCGCCAGTTTCGTGCCAGACGGTGGTCCGGTCGACCGCGAGTCACACCGTCGCGGCGTCACGCTCTATGCCCCGGGCCGGCGTGTGCCGTTGCACCCGCCAGCGCTGTCCGAAGACGCCGCGTCGCTCCTGCCCGGCAAGGACCGGCCGGCGGTTCTGTGGCGTCTCCAACTCGACCCGGACGGCGCGCTGGTCGACACGACGGTCGGACGGGCGACGATCCGGTCGAGCGAACAACTCGACTACGAGACCGCGCAGCATCGCATCGACGACGGGGACGAACTCCTGTCGCGGCTCGCGACCGTCGGTCGTCAGCGAGAGGAGGTCGAGGCCGACCGAGGCGGCCTCAACCTGCCGGTCCCCGAGCAGGAGGTCGAGGAGGGGCCCGGCGGCTACCACCTCGAGTTCCGTGCGCAGCTGCCAGTCGAAGGCTGGAACGCACAGCTGTCGTTGCTGTGTGGAATGGCCGCCGCCCAGCTGATGCTCGCCGGCGGATGGGGACTGCTCAGGACGCTGCCCCCGGTCGATGACGACGCGCGAACGCTCTTGCGTCGGCACGCAGTGGCGCTCGGTGTCGAGTGGCCCGATGGTCGCGGCTACGCCGACGTGGTGCGTCATCTCGACCCTGCCGACCCGCGCCATGCTGCGTTCGCCGTCCAGGCAACCCGACTCTTCCGCGGCGCCGACTATCTGCCCCTGCGTCCGGGTTCGGCGACGCCGTCCGACGTGATGATCCACTCGGCGATCGCGGCGCCGTACGCGCATGTGACCGCACCGCTGCGCCGGCTCGGCGATCGGTATGCGACCGAGTGCGTTCTCGCGACCGTGAACGGGGGAGTGCCGCCGGACTCGGTGCAGGCCGCACTCACCGACCTCCCAGCCGAACTCCGGTCCGGTTCGAGCCGCGCCGGCTCGCTCGATCGCGCGGTCGTGGATCTGCTCGAGGCATTGGTCCTGTCCTCCGTCGGACGCGACGAGACCTTCGATGCCGTGGTGGTCGACCACCGTTCGTCCGGCGCGGTGGTGCAGCTGAGCGAACCCGCCGTGGTCGCCACCGTCGACGACGACCTCGAACTCGGCGACGAGGTCCGTGTGCGCGTCGTCGACGCCGACCCCGTGGCCCGTCGCGTCGAGTTGCGGGTCGTCGGCTGACGACTACTCGATCCGCGATCCTGCCGACCCGAACTGTGCGAGCACCTCGTTGGCGCCGGGTTGTTCGAGACGCAGCACGGCAGCTCCGGCACCGGTGGTGAAGTTCGTCGTCGGCATCGAGTTGGGGGCTGGCTCGAGGCCCTTCATCCGGCGGAGGAGGTTCAGCGCCTCGAGGAAGCCGAGGTCGGAGTCGATGCGCATCCCGTCGGCGAGTTCGTTGGAGATCCGTGCGAGTGCGATGGGGTTCCGCTCCTGGCCGATGGCGTCCATGACCGCGGAGAGGAACTGCTGCTGGCGGACCACGCGGCCGATGTCGCCCGTTCCTTCCTGGACGTTCCGTCCGTCGATCACCTCGGTGTAGAACCGGGAACGCACGTAGGCGAGCGCCTGACTGCCGTCGAGGGTCTGAGCGCCGGACTCCGGGACGTCGAGTCCGGAGTGGGTGTCGAAGGCAGGGTTCGGGAAGTCGATCGTGATGCCTCCGAGCGCGTCGACCATGCCACTGAAGCTGACGAAGTCGACTTCGAGGTAGTGGTGGATCGGGAGGTCGAGTTGATCTCGCAGGGTGGCGATGAGGCGGCTCGGCCCGCCGTTGAACGCGGAGTTGATCCGTGAGCGCTCGCCGGTCTCGCTGATGGTGACGTAGAGGTCGCGGGGGACCGAGAGCATCCGAGCTCCCTCGCCGTCGATGCGCAGGATCAGCACGGTGTCCGAACGTTCTGGGCCCCCGATCGTGTCGTCACCGATGATCGCTCCCGCATTCGGATCGTCGGGGTCGATTCCATCCCTCGTGTCAGATCCGACGATCAGGTAGTTCGTCCCGTTGTCGCTGGCCAGGACAGCCGAGAGGTCGACGGTCTCGATGCTCTTGAACTTCGAATAGCCCCAGAAGATGGTTCCGCCGATGAACAACAGGAGGACCAACACCACGCCGAGAACGACTCGCCGCGACGGGACGAAGCGTCGCCAACCCTCCTGCGCCGGCGGCGGAGTCTGCGGAGTCTGCGGAGTGTGCGGAGTCGACGGTCGGCGCTCGGCCGGCGCCCTGGTGTTCGCAGGTCGAGGGGTGCCCGTGGCATCTGGAGCGGGGACGACCACACGTCGCGGCTGGGCGGTGGGCGCAGGCCGGGCGGTGGGCGCAGGCTGGACGGTGGGCGCGCGCTGGGCCGCCGGGATGGAGGCTGTCGGCTCCGGCGAGGGTCTGACGATCTCGGGACGGCGGCGAGGGGGAGGCGTCGACGGTGCGCCGGCGTCAGGCGCCGAGATCGTGATCTTGCGAGTGTCCCGCACGGCAAGAGTCTGGCAGCACCGATGCGCCGATCCGCGGTGCCTCGGACGGTGCCGTCTTGTACCGTTCGAGCAGCCGCTCCCGTTCCGGTACTCCGGTCGGGCGGCCGAACCGAGGGGTAGCCGATGAGCGATTGGGACATCACCGACGAGCAGTGGCCCAGTCCGGCGCCGGTCGACCCGTCGGAGCTGAGCGTCCTCATCGTCGACGACGACCCGAGCATCCGGACGATGCTGGGGTTCATCTTCGACGACGAGGGTTTCACCGTGCGCGAGGCGGTCGATGGGCAGGATGCCCTCGACGCCATCGTCGACGATCCGCCCGATGCCATGGTCCTCGATCTGATGATGCCGCGTCTCGACGGCCACGGGGTGTTGCGGGAGCGGCGCGAGAAGAAGTTGGCACCCGACACGCGCATCGTCGTCCTCACTGCGAAATCCGATCCCGCGGACGCCGTCTGGTGTTGGGAGTTGGGCGCGGACGAGTTCGTCAACAAGCCCGTCGATCCCGAGAAGCTCCTGCGGGAGGTGCAGATGCTCCTCAAGAGAACACCTGACGAGATCCGCGCCCGTCGCCGCGAGGGACTCGCGGAAGCCCGCCGCCTCGACACCATGGAAGCAGCGTTCGAGGGTCGTCGTCGGCACCGCTGAACGACATGTCGCCATTTGGCCAGTTCGACCCATTCCGCAGCCGTTGATTCCGGGGTACCATGGAGCGATCCCTGGCAGCGGAGGCCCCGATGGGCAGCAATCGACGTGAATCTCGAACCCGGCAACCAGCTCGCGCTGCGGGCTTCGAGGCTGGTGTCGGCATCGCGTCCGGGGCATCCCGCGCCCGGCGGCCGGTCGGGCGTGTCTGCACTCACTGTGGTGCAGAAGCGCAGGTCTACATGATCGACATGCCGAGAACGCGCGCCTATCTCACCTGCAAGGAGTGCGGGAACAAGTGGGAGACCGAACGAAGGCACGTGACTCCCAGCAAGTGATCAGCCGAGAAGCGCCGCCAACTCTGCGTCGGCATCGGAAACCACGTCGCCGACCGCCGAGAGGAGTTCGTCGTCGGTGCGCCCTCCACGTTCGGCGTTGGTGAACTCGTCCATCGCCTCGACGACCGCAGGCGTCAGGAATCGGCTGCGTTGGCCCATGGTGTGCGCATCGTCGTGGCGCCCGCGATGGTGGTGGAAGCGCAGCGGCACGTGGACGTGGAGTTCATCGCGAGCCCGAGTCGCCGCAACGTAGAGCAGTCGTCGTTCCTCCTCGATCTGCTCAGGATCGCCGGTCGCGAGATCGGACGGGATGTTCCCGTCGGCGGCGTGGAGTAGGTGCACGATGTCCCATTCGCCGCCCTTCGCCGAGTGGATGGTCGACAGCGTCAGCCAGTCGTCGTCGAGATGCGGAGGTCCGGCGAGGTCGCTGGTGGAGGCGGGCGGATCGAGGGTGAGTTCGGTCAGGAACTGGTCGAGCTGTTCGTAGCCCGCTGCGACGTCGGTCAGGCGAGCGAGGTCGGCACGACGGGCGTCGCCGTCGCCGAAGCGGTCGAGCGTCGGATCGATCCAGGCCGAGAGCGCGTCGATGCGGATCGCAGGTGTCGCGTCGTCGCCGGCGGCACCCGCCGACGATCCCACTGCGATCGCCAGGCGGTGTACAGCATCGATCTGTGACGGTGGCACGATGCCGGCGCCGACCACCGCCACGAGGCTCCCCGCGTACTGGTCGAGCGCTTCGACGATGCGCCGGGAGATGCCAGGTCCGATGCCGTCGATCCGTTGGAGTATCCGGAACCACGCCAGATCGTCACGCGGGTTGACGGCGACTCGACAGAGCGCGAGGAGGTCCTTCACGTGTGCGGATTCGAGGAACGCCAGGCCGCCGAACTTGGTGTAGGGGATCTTCCGCATCGACAGTTCGACCTCGAGCAGGTCGCTGTGATGCGATGTCCGGAACAACACGGCTTGTTGGCGAAGCGTGACCCCGCGGTCGAGTGCATCGAGCAGGCGTTCGACGACAGCTCGTGCCTCGCCGTGCTCGTCGTGTGCGGTGATCAGCGCGGGCCGCCGTCCCGAAGATCGGACGGAGACCAGGTCCTTGTCGTGGCGCTCGGTGGCCTCGGCCCAGATCCGGTTGGCGACCTCGACGACCTCCGGGGTGGACCGATGGTTCCTGGTGAGGGGCACGACGTCGGCATCGAGGCGGGCCGGGAAGTCCAAGATGTTGCGGACGGTGCCGCCGCGGAAGCCGTAGATGGCCTGCGCGTCGTCGCCCACGGCGGTGATGGTGGCGCCGCCGGCGGCGAAGGCCTCGAGGATGTCGGCCTGCACCGAGTTGGTGTCCTGGTACTCGTCGACCAGCACGTGATCGAACCGCGACGCGACCAGCGGCCCCGCCTCGGGATGCTGCAGCAGTGCGCGCCACAGGACGAGGAGGTCGTCGTAGTCGACGAGGTGACGAGCGCGTTTGCGTGCGACGTAGTCGCCGAAGATCCCTCGCAGTTCGTCCGTCTGGTCGGCAACCCACGGGTAGTGGGTGCGAACGACGGTGTCGAGCGGCGTGCGGGTGTTGACGACCCGACTCAGGATCGAGACGAGCAGCTCCTTGCGCGCCTTACGTCTCGGCGCGGGTCGATCGGGATCGTGGTGCTCGGTTCGAGCGTCGCGAACGAGCGACAGGAGTTCCGCTGCATCGGCGGGGTCGAGGAGCGTGATGTCGGCGTCGATGCCCACGGACCGCCCGTAGCGTCGGAGCAGGCGGTTGGCGACCGAGTGGAACGTGCCGCCCCACACGCCACGGAGCTGTTCGTGTCCGACCCAGCAATCGGCTCGTGCCAGCAACTCGGTGGCTGCTCGGCGACTGAAGGTGAGGAGCATCACTCGCTCGGGGTCCACGCCGCTCGCCACCAGGTGCGCGAGTCGAGCCGCGAGCGTGGTGGTCTTGCCCGTGCCCGCCCCGGCGACGATCAGGAGGTGGCCGTCGTGGTGCTCGACGGCGCGTCGTTGCTCGTCGGTGAGGTCGGGGAGGGGCTGGTCGGTGGGGTCGCGGGTCTCGAACATCCGTTCACACGGTATCGAACACCCGTTCCCCTGTCATGCCGTTTCGGCCAGTTGCTTCGTTCGCCGGCCTGGACTGACCGGCGCTGGCGCTTCCTGCGTCAGTCGGATGCGTTCGCGGCGAGGTCGAGGGAGGCCGAGTTCATGCAGAAGCGTTCGCCGGTGGGGGCCGGGCCGTCGGGGAAGACGTGGCCGAGGTGCGCGTCGCAGCGGGCGCAACAGACCTCGGTGCGGGTCATCCCGAACTTCCGGTCCGTCTTGTTGACGACGCGGTCGTCGGCGATCGGCTTGTAGAACGACGGCCAGCCGGATCCGCTGTCGTACTTGGTGTCGGACTCGAACAGATCGAGGTCGCAGACGACGCAGCGGTAGATGCCGGGTGTCTTCGTGTCCCAGTAGGTGCCGGTGAAGGCGGGTTCGGTGCCAGCGTTCTGGGTGACGTCGAACTGCTCGTCGGTCAGACGGGCCTTCAGCTCGTCCTCGCTGGGCTTGTCGAAGGTCTCTTGGATGTCAGCCATGGAACGAGTCTGCCGTCGTCGGGCGTGGTCTGCACCGCAGTGCGTCGACGTTCATCGAAACACAAGCAGGTCACGGGGGTGCGGGAGCGTTTCGGGTCGCCGCGGTGACCTCGCCGGTGAGCGGTGTGCCCGCGGACCATCGGCGGAGGTTGTCTGCGAACACGGCTGCCGCGCGTTCGACCCGCTGACGTCCACCAGACGACGTGTGTGTCGTGAGGACGACGTCTGGGTGTGACCAGAGCCAATGCCCGGCGGCCAGCGGTTCGGTCGAGGTCACATCGAGCACCGCTCGGCGTGGACGTCCCTCGTCGAGTGAGGAGCGGAGCGCATCCTCGTCGACCAGCGCGCCGCGACCCACGTTCACGAGGATGGTCTCGGGCGCCAGCCGGCTGAGGAAGTCGGTGTCCACCATTCCCTCTGTGGCCGCAGTGGCCGGGACGCTGAGGACCACCACGTCGTGGTCGGGGAGTGCGTCGAGCATGGCGTCGGGCCCGATCATGGCGTCGACCTGCTCGTCGCCGGTGGGGGTGCGTCGGACGCCGGTCACCGACGCTCCGAACGCTCGAGCCCGCACAGCGACCTCCTGGCCGATCGCGCCCATTCCCACCACGAGCCAACGACTCGACGCCACCTCGTCCCACTGTCTGGTGCGCCAGGTCTGCGATGCGCGGTCGGCCTCCATGGTGTCGAGTGGGAGTCTCGCTCGGAGCACCTGGGCCAACACGTACTCGCTGATCGGGATGGCCGTGTGATGCGACGTGGTCAGGCGTACGCCGTTGTCGAGCAGCATCCCGAACACCGGGTTGTCGACACCTGCTGCCGCCATGTGGAGCCACTGCAACGACTCGTTGCCGAGCAGCCAGCCGAAGAAGTGCCGGACCTTGTCCTCGCGCAGGTCACCATCGAACAGATCGGTCGAGCCGAACGCGATCTCGGCGCCGGTCTCCTCGCGCTCCAGCACAGCTCCGTCGCGACGGATGGTTCCGTCGTCTTCCATGTCGAGGAACTCGATCTCCGGCGCGGCATCGCGGAGTTGGTGGCCGTGGTCGCGCCACTGGGTCGTCGTGACGAGTGCTCTCACGCGGACTTCCGGATGCCGGCGAACACCGTCGGGAGGTCGGCGATCGGGAGCTCCTGGACGAAGGTCAGCGACAGGCGGTCGACGAGACCGTGGTACCGAGCGCCGAGTGCCTCGCCGACGTGTTCGGCCGTTCCGCAGACGGTGAGATGATCGACGAGGTCGTCGTCCACCAGTTCCGTGAGTCGGTGCCATTCGCCGTCGCGGGTCATCTGCTGGAGGCGGGGTTGGAGCTCACCGACGCCGAGGTCGTCGAGCACCGGTCGATACGCCGGGGTGGAGCCGTAGAACGCGACCATGGCGCGGAGACCGTTCCGCACGGCGTCGGCGTCATCGTCGCCGTGGACGCCGACCAGCGCGCCACCCACGACCTCGAAGTCGTCCCGACTTCGTCCGGCTGCCTGGAGTCCGCCGCCGATCATGTCGTGGATCATCGTGTGCAGGAATCCGTCCGAGGTCATCGGGTGGAGGACGATGCCATCGGCGACTGCGGTCGTCATCTCGACCATCCGTGGACCGAATGCGCCGACGAGGATCGGAGGCGGGCCGACGTCGAGCGGCTGGGGCGACAGCATCGGCGGCATCATCGTGTGCGTCGTGAACTCGCCGTCGAAGTCGAGCGGAGTTCCACTCTGCCACCGGTCGAAGACCGCACGAACGGCCCGCACCCACTCCGCCATCCGGTCGACCGGATGGTCGAACTCGGCGCCGTACCGTCGCTCGACGTGGGCTCGCACCTGGGTGCCGAGGCCGAGACGGAAGCGGCCGCCCGACAGCGCCTGGAGGTCCCAGGCCGTGTGGGCGAGGTGGACGGGCGACCGAGGGAAGGCGATGGCGACGTAGCTGGCGATGTCGAGGCCATCGACGTCCGTCGCCTGCACGAGAGGGACGAACACGTCGTGTGGCCCCTCGACGGTCGCGATGCCGTTCACCCCAGCGTCGTGCAGTGCCGACACGAGGTCGCGCACGTCGGGCGGTCCAAAGGTCAAGACGACGTCGATCTCCACGCCGACGGACCGTACGCGATCCATCCCCAAAACTGGCTCTGGACCGCCAGTCCGTCACCGAAGTGACGAACCAGCGGCCCAGAGGAAGGCGATTCAGGTCAGCGCGCTGTGTGCGATCTGAGCCGAAGCGCCAGCGAGGCGGATGACAGACGGCGTGTCGCGGCTCCGTGCAACGGGAAGTGGCAAGGAGCGCAGCGACGAAGCCGCTTCAGGTCAAACGAACGCGCTGGCGAACACCAGTGACACGATGGTCATGACCTTGAGCAGGATGTTCATGGCCGGACCGGAGGTGTCCTTGAACGGATCGCCGACGGTGTCGCCGACGACGGCAGCCTTGTGGGCATCGCTGCCCTTGCCGCCGTGGGCGCCCGCTTCGATGTACTTCTTGGCGTTGTCCCAGGCGCCACCGGAGTTGGCCATGAAGATGGCCAGGCAGAAGCCGGTGACCAACGAACCGGCGAGGAATCCGCCGAGGGTGTCGACGTCGATGAAGCCGATGACCAGGGGCACGACGACCGCGAGGGCGCCGGGGATGATCATCTCCTTGAGGGAGGCCTTGGTGGAGATGGCCACGCAGCGAGCCGAGTCGGGCCTGACGCCCTCCTTGCCCTCACGCAGACCTGGGATCTCCCGGAACTGGCGCCGGACCTCTTCGATCATCTCGTTGGCGGCACGACCGACAGCGTCGATCGTGAGCGCAGCGAAGACGAACGGGAGCATCGCTCCGAGGAACAGCCCGATGAAGACGTCGACCGAGCCGACGTCGAGGTTCAGTCCGCCGTTGAGGACGAAGTCGCTTGCCGGGCCTGCGGCCTGGTCGAGGGCGACCTCGAAGGTCTTGAACAACGCCAGAGCGGTGAGGGCGGCCGAACCGACCGCGAAGCCCTTGGCCACCGCTGCGGTGGTGTTGCCGAGAGAGTCGAGGGCGTCGGTGACGTCGCGGACCTCGGAGGGCAGCCCCGCCATCTCGGCGATGCCACCGGCATTGTCGGCGATGGGACCGTAGGCGTCGACAGAGACGACGACGCCGGTGGTGGCGAGCATCCCGATGGCGGCAACGGCGATGCCATAGATGCCGCCGAAATCGCTTGCGTCGCCGAGGGTCTGCAGGCCACCCCAGTAGGCGACGAGCACACCTGCGCCGATCAGCACGACGGAGGCGCCGACAGAGATCATTCCGGCGGAGATGCCGCTGAGGATGGTCGTGGCGGGACCGGTCTCGGTGGCGCCGGCGATCTTC
Organism: Acidimicrobiales bacterium; assembly: GCA_038255425.1. Classification (GTDB taxonomy): domain Bacteria; phylum Actinomycetota; class Acidimicrobiia; order Acidimicrobiales; family Salinilacustritrichaceae; genus Salinilacustrithrix. The sequence goes on along the minus strand of JBBSLH010000026.1, from coordinate 7,267 downwards.
TTGACGGGACCGAACTGGTCGGACGTCCAGATCTCGGCGACCTTGCCGATGGCGTAGCCGACCAGGAGGCCGCCCACGACGGAGACCGACAGGCCCCAGGCGCTCTCGAACTCGTCGCCGCCGAACATGGCGAAGCCGAGAGCGATGACACCGGCGATGGTGAGGCCCATCGCGACGTTGGTACCGCGGTGGAGCGCCTTCGAGAGCGAGTGGATGTCCGTCGAGTCGCCGGCCTTGACGAAGAAGGACCCGACGATCGAGGCGAGCATGCCGATGAGTGCGACGGCGAACGGGAAGAGCAGGAGCTTCAAGACGTTGTCCTGCGCCAGGAGGGCAGAGGTGTCCTCGCCCTCGGCGACCCGGAAGACCGTGAAGGCCACCAGAGCGATGGGAGCGACGATCGAGCCGGCATAGCTCTCGAACAGGTCGGCGCCCATGCCGGCGACGTCGCCGACGTTGTCGCCCACGTTGTCGGCGATGGTGGCCGGGTTGCGGGGGTCGTCCTCGGGGATGCCGGCTTCGACCTTGCCGACGAGGTCGGCGCCGACGTCGGCTGCCTTGGTGTAGATCCCGCCACCGACGCGTGAGAACAGCGCGATGGTCGATGCCCCGAGTCCGAATGCCGTGAGGATCTCGAAGCCCTTGTCGACCTCACCCAGTTGGATGAAGACGATGTAGACGAGCGACAGGCCCGCCAGCGCGAGGCCGGCGACGGTGAAGCCCATCACGGCGCCGCCGCGGAACGCGAGTGGCAGAGCCTTGGCCGGGCCGCCCGACTGTGCTGCAGCAGTGGTGCGGGCGTTGGCCATGGTGGCCACCGTCATGCCGATGTAGCCAGCCAGGGCGGACAGCCCGGCACCGAAGATGTATGTCACGGCGCCGAGGGGCTCGACGAGCACGGCGACGAGCACAGCCATCACCGCGACGAACACCGCCACGTAGGTGTACTCCTGCTTCAGGAAGGCACGAGCGCCGAGGGCGATCTCTTCCATGAGCTCGACCATGCGGGGCGTGCCCGGGTCTTCCTTCTTGACCGCGCCGAAGTAGAACGCAGCGAGGCCGAGACCGGCCAGTGCGCTCACCAGGGCGAGGTAGGGGATGGCTTCCACGGTGGATTCTCCTGTTCGTGGCTGATTAGGGGTTCGAGATCGGGTTGCTGGCGGTCAGCACGGGTTCGCGCTGGACGAAGACCTGGTTGGCGACGGTGGCGCCGAGCGTGCGGACGGTGTCGCCTTCTGGTCCGGCGACGGTGAGCACGAGCGGCCCGTCGAAGGGGTGCTTCTCCTTGACCACGACTCGGCCACCGGGTCGGAGGCCGAGTTGGTCGAGGAAGGCGATGACGTCGGGGTCGGTGGACCCGGGCACAGCGACGACGGCGACGTCGCCTGGCTCGAGGGAGTAGAGCGGCGGCAGCGATGGGATCTCCCGAACCTCGGGCTCGGGGATCGGGAAGCCGTGTGGGCAGGTGGATGGTCGATGGAGCGCGACGAACAGGCGGTCCTCGACCTCCTGGGGCAGCTCGTGTTCGAAGCTGGCGGCGAGGCGGTCGGCCTCGTTCCACGCGTATCCCAACATGTCGGCGAGGAAGCGCTCGACGATGCGGTGGCGACGGATGGTGGCGACAGCGATGCGGCTGCCGGTCTCCGTCAGCTCGACACCCTTGTAGGGCTTGTGGTCGACGAGGTCCCGGTCGGCCAGACGCTTGACGGCGGTGGTGACCGTCGAGGGCGAGAGCCCCAGGCGCTCGGCGATGTCGCCGGTGTGGGCCGACGGTGCGACGTCGTCGGCGCGCTTCGCTCCGATCGACAGCCGGTAGACGGCCTTGAGCAGCTCGCGCTCGGACTTGGAGATGGTGTGGGACGGTTCCATGATCGAAGGCTCTTGCGAGCGGCGAGAACGTAGGTTTCGACGTCCCGAAAAGTCAATTTCCTGCGACGTCGTGGGTCGCAGACACCAGGCGGAGGTCCTATCGTCGTGCACGTGCGACTCGTGCTGGCCAGCCGTCAGGTGTCGGCCCGTGGGGGGAGCGAGACGTACCTACTGACGGTCGCCCGTGAACTCGTGCGTCTCGGACACGAAGTCACCATCCACGCGGACAGCGGCGAGGCGGATCTCGACGCCGACGACGGCATCGCCCGGAGTCACGGGGCAGTCGGCCTGCCCGCCGAGGTGGACGTGATCATCGCCCAGGACGCCATCGTGTCGTTCGCCCTCGCAGAGCGGTTCCCTGGTACGCCGCAGATCTTCGTCGTTCACTCCTCGGTGCACGACCTGCAGTTGCCGCCGCAGCTGTCCGGCCTGGTCGGAGTCGTCGTGGTGATGAACGACCGGGTCCATGCTCGGATGCGCGCGCTCGCATCTCCACCGGATCGGATCGTGCGCCTCACCCAGCCCGTCGCGTTCGACCCGTTCTCGCACCCTCGACCGCTCCCGGAACGGGCCACGCGGCTGTTGAGCCTCGGCAACCGACTCGACGGCGACCGACGTGCAGCGCTCGTCGCAGCCTGCGAGCAGAACGGTGCCGAGTTCGTGCAGATCGGCGCCCATGCCGGCACGGTGATCGAACCGTCGGCAGCGATCGCCGACGCCGACATCGTCGTCGGCTACGGGCGTTGCATCGTCGAGGCGATGATGGCGGGGCGGGCGGCGTTCGTCTTCGACCATCAGGGCGGCGACGGTTGGATCACGGCGGAGAACTACGCCGACGCCGAGGCCGATGGCTTCGTTGGCCGCGTGGGCGAACCGCTGTCGGTCGACGACCTGGCCACCGCACTTGCCGGCTACCGAGCGTCGATGGGATCGACGAACCGCGATCTCGCCCTCCGCCACCACGACGCCGCCGAACACGCTCGCCAACTCGTCGACCTCGCTCGATCGCTGACCGTTGGATCCGAACAGGTCACTCACGCAGCTGAATTCGCTCGCCTCACCCGGGTCGGATGGCATTGGGAGGCGGCGGCGATCCAGCGACAGCAAGCGATCGAAGAGCGAGATCGCGAGTTGGTCGAGGTCCGGGAACTCCGAAACCTCCCTGCGGTACTCGAGGAGACCCAGGCGAAACTCGAGTCCGCCACGAGACGAGGTGATGTCAGCGACACCCGACTGCAGGAGCTGGAGACCGAGGTCGCATCGCTCCGCTCGGAACGCGAGCAGTTGGAAGCATCGGGTTCTTACCGTCTGGCGCGGTGGATCGCACGGATGATGCCGACACGGCACCGGAGGTGACCCGCGGCCTACGAAGAAGACATCGATTCGAGGTGAGTGGCGAGCCACCGAGTGTGCATCTCGTCGGGATCTGTCTCTCGGGGTCGGTCTGGAATCACAGCGAGGCTCTCCGCGAGACCCTCGGGATCCGCTCGCTGTTCGGCGTCGTGTCCGAGGAGCACTGAAGGCCGTCGGAGCTGTGTCGCCCAGGAGGCGACGTGGCTCGCCGCGGCAACGGCGCCGTGTGACGCATCGAGGAGCGCCCATGCAAGCTCGACGCTGTCGGTGGCGTCGACGATCCGCCACGGGGCATGGCGGGAGTACTCGGCGATGTGCATGAGCGCACCGACCTCGTCCGGGGTGGTCGCGAGCGCGACGACCTCACGACCGTGCGCGCCCGCGTACGTGTCGACCGCTTCACTCCACGACCTGATCGTCTCGTCGAGACGAACTGGCTCGTGTGCGTTGTGTGCCAGGCGAGGCTCGCCGTCGACCGGGCGGGTCGGGAAGGGCTGGAAGACGATGTGATCCACGCTCGGAGGGTCGGGCCACGGTAGATCGCGGTCGACCGAGGCTGCGCAACCGAGGACCGAGACGTCTCGGGCGCCGAGCTGGCGCGCTTTCGACTCGGTGGAGGCGTCGATCGTCGAGACTGCTCGGATCGACTCGAGCAGGCTCCGGATGTGCGCGGCGTCGGGCCCGTCGGTGAACGATCCGATCGAGATCCCGGTTGCGAGCACCGGGATCGCTGCCTGCGCGGCCACCGTCGCGATCATGCGGCGGCCGGCGATGAAGCGCGCCGAGTCGTCGGAGAACTCGCCGCCGACGATGACCACGGCGCGGTGACGGGTGATCAAACGGCTGCCGAGCTCGCGACGTGTGGCGAACCACACCGCCGAATCCCACGACGAGCTCGGACGGGAGCCTTCGCTGACGACCTCGATCGCGACCTGGGGAGGGAGGATCTTCCGGAGCCGCCGGATCGTCGCGGCCGTGTCTGCATCGTGCACGAGCTGACGGGTCCCGCCGGCACTCACGACGAGAACGGCCTCGGGCAGCGGCGCGGACGCCGGCGCAACGGGTAGTCGAGCGGAGAACATCGGCGTGGGGAGTGCTCGTGCGAGGGCCGGGCGCTGGCTGACAGCTGCGTTCGACGCCCACATCGGTCCGGTGTCGGGATGGACGACGGCCACGGCGACCTGCTCGTCCTCGAACGGTGGAGCGGGAGGCTGGATCTCCCCGGGGGGTTTCAGCGGCGGAGCGACTGGGGTCGATGATGCCGCAGTGCGCCGGCCCGCGACGATGGGAACGAAGACGACCAAGCCGCCGAGTTCGGCGAGCCGGGCGGTGAGTGGCACCTCGTCAGCCCGGCTTGACAGCGTGACGCCGGACAGGAGTGCGGACCGAACGGCCACGACGTCGATCACTGCGAGTGTGTCGTCCAACCCGTCGGCGAGCCGGAGTGCCGTCAGCGTGGATGCACCACCGGTCGCGTGGGCGATCGGGCCATCGGGGTCGGTCACCACGCCGCGCGCGACCGTTGCCTCCCACTCCACTGCGAGAGTGTGGAGCGCATCGAGGCTGCGGTGATCGAGGTGATCGCCCGGCGAAGCGAACACGGCGTGCCGTGTTGTGCACGCAGCGGCCAACACGGCTCGCCCGCGCTGCGTCCCGAGCGGTATCGGGCTGCGGATGCCCGTGCAGGCCGTCGGCAACGTGGCGTCGTGAGGTCCGAGGACAATGGTCCGATCGGCCGGCCACGAAGCCATCGTCGACTCGAGATCGCCGCTCGCCGTGGCATCGATGAGCAGCGAGAGGCCCGGTTCGACAGCGTCGCTCTCCGGCATCGCCGCGATGAGGCTCCGCATGGCCTCCTCGGCCCTCGGCGCATGGACGACGGAGCGCAGGTCGGTGATCGCCGCCTGGATCCGCTCGTCGGAGTCCGCCGTCCCGGGGGTGGAGTCCACCTGTACGGCGAGCTGGGTGATTGTCTCGGCCAGGCTCGCGATGCGATCGCCGTCGGTCACGATGAGGTGGTGTGATCGCTGGGCGAGATGGTCGAGATGACCGACCTTGTCGGCGAGCGCGTCGACGGTCTCCGTGAGGCGTTCGAGGTCGCGTGACGTCGCCAGCACTCGGTCGAGCCAGACGCGTAGCCGGCGGGGATCAGGGTTCATGGGTGGTAGCTCGATCGCAGCCATGCGTGCCCACCGGCGGCGAACGAGGTCATCAGCTGTTGCAGGACCGACGGAGACTCGTCCACCAGCGTGGGCAGCTCGTCGAACGCGCAGACGATCGGGCGGAGCTCGCGTGGGAGTCGGCGCGTCAGCGCGTCGGCTGCGGCGCGGCTCACCACGTGAACAGGTCGTGCGCCAGCACGGAGGGCCAACGTGGTCCGAATCGGATCGAACTCCTCGTCCGGCCCGGCCCAGAGCATCACCGAAGCCTGCGATGCGGCGTGGTGGACGACTGGGATCGGTGGGAGCGCGTCGGTCGGCCACAGCAGACCCGGGCCGAGGGCGTCGGTCGCTTCGCTTGCCAACCGTGCGGTCCCTGCGTGCGAGCGTTCGCTGAATCCACACCATGCGAGAGAACGGCTTCGCTGGGGGAGGAGGGCAAGAGCTGCGATCTCATGGAGATCGGACAGGTCCGGATCCCAGCGCCACTGATGCTGGACGCGCGATGCAGTCGTCGTTGCGATCGCTGCGATGTCGGGACGAGTGGGTCCGACGGTGTGCACGAGATCGTCGAGGAACTCGGGCCGCGGGTGCTGGAGTCGGAACTCCTCGGCGAAGAGCGGCTCGTCGCGGTCGAACGTGACCGCTTCGGCCCGTGCGCCGAAACGGTCGATCCAGGCCAACGTCATCAGACATTTCCGGCAACGTCCGCAGTTGAGGAGGGGATCCTTCCAGCAGACACGGAGCCAGCGAAGCGGTCGGCCATCCTCCACGATGGTCCGCACCCGCTCGGATCGGACCATGTTGTGAGGAACGTGATGGATGCCGACGTCCGCCGTCGACCAGACCTCATGGATCGCTCGCCCTGCCTGTACTGGTGTGAGGGCCTCGGTGCTCGATGATCCGACGACGACGTCCCGGACGTGGTGGCGCAACGCGAGCGCGACGCCAGCGAGGACGGCCGCGAAGACCTTCTCGTACGGGATCCTCGGCCAGACGACGGCCTCGGCGTTGGTGGTGACGACGACTGGTTCGAGCCCGAACTCCCGAGCGGCGTCGAGCCCTGCAGCAGCGAAGACGTGGAGGTCTCCGTAGTCGACGCCACTGATCACGATCCCGATCTCCGGTCGGCACTCCAGCTCTCCGCGGTCACCGAGGACCATGCAGAGCGACGAGTCGACGCCGCGCGACACGAACACCGCCGCCGGTCGGTCGGCGACGGCGTGCGCTGCGGCCGCGGTCGGCGCCGAGATGTCCGGCGGCGGCTGATGCGCGTGCGCCGACAGCAGCGGCATGGCCTCGCGAGCCCGAGCAAGGAGTTCGTCGGTGATGGCCGACTCCAGCTCCAGGTCTTCGCCGTACCAGGCCGCGATGGCACAGGCGAGTGGGACGAACGGGACGACAGACGTGTCGAGACGCCAGCCGGGAGGCAGGTGGAACATCGGCGAGAACTGGCCGATGGCATCGTCGTCCGAGGTGATCGTCACCCGCGCTGTCGTGCCGCTCTGATCGCGGTGTACTTCCGGGGTGGACATTCGCATTTCGCCCAACAGTGAAGTCGGCGAGCAATCGGCCGCGGTGGATGTACACCCGCACGGGGGGATGAGGCAGGATGACCGAGTGCAGGTGCCCGGGTGTACGTGATCGTCGTCGGTGCGGGAGAGGTCGGGACCTACGTCGCTGACCGGCTCAGTCGGGAGGGGCACGACGTCGCGGTCATCGAACGAGACCGCGCCCGTCTGCGAGCGGTGTCCGAGCGACTCGACGTCTTGACCCTCCTCGGTTCGGGCACCAACCCGGAGGTGTTACGCGAAGCGGGCATCGACCGGGCGGAGATGATCGTCGCCGTCACCAGCCAGGACGAGGTCAACCTGGTGTGTTGCCTC
>JBBSLH010000025.1:0-19908 GCA_038255425.1 Acidimicrobiales bacterium | reverse complement strand
GTCGCCAGCTCCGTGTGCGTGTCGACCGGGTGGCGAGGTGGCTTCATCATCCCGCTGTTCTTCGTCGGTGCCGCCGCCGGACTCCTCCTCCACCACGCGCTCCCCGGCGTCGACGCCACGATGTTGATGGCATGCGCGATGGTGGCGGCGAACACCGGCGTCACCAAGACGCCGCTCGGGAGCACCCTCGTGGTCACCGAGATGGCCGGACTTCAGCTGCTCCCCACCACGACGCTCGCCGCGGTGATCGCCGTCGTGTTGACCAGCGAGGTCCATCTGATCGCGAGCCAACGAGCGAGGACCCACACGCCATGACGCAACGCGCCGATCGACCGCTCACCGACCGCGACTACCAGGCCCTCGCCCGCTTCCGGAGCGGCCTCCGTCGATTCCTCCAGTTCTCCGAATCAGCGGCGCGCTCCGAGGGCATCACTCCAGCGCAACACCAGCTCCTCCTCGCAGTACGGGGACACCGAGGTGCGGAGCCGCCCTCGGTCACCGAACTCGCCGAGGATCTCCAACGACGCCGGCACTCCATCGTCGAGTTGATCGACCGAGCCAGCGAGCACGATCTGGTGCAGAGCGAGGCCGATCCGGGTGATGCGCGTCGGCGGCTGATCACGCTCACGTCACGTGGTCACGAGGTGATCGAGCATCTGTCCGCGGTGCATCGCCGCGAGCTCAGCGACTTCCGCCACGACCTGAACGCAATCCTCGACGACCTGGCCTGATCTCCCGTCCGGATCAGGTTGCCTCACGCTGGAGGCGAACTCGACAGCCAGCGCGGCGTGGGTCCTTGATCACGAGATCGGAGACCTCGAGTCCGGTGCCGTCGACCAGGCCTTCCGCGATACCGAGGTGCAGACCGCACACCGTGTCCCGGTCCTGCGTCGCCGCAGTCTCGAACGGGCACGCACCCAGCACCAGATCTGCGCCGTTTCGGCGTTCGCGGATCTCGGGCTCGAAGCCCTGTCGATCGAGCGCTTCGGCCACGTTGGCCACGTCGTCACTGCTGGAGGTCACGCGGAGGCGATGGCCAGCACGACGGCCCACCTCGACAGGGGTGTCTCCGCTGCTGATGATCTCCGTGAGCAACAGGCTGAGTCGCTGATACGGGCCGACGGCACCCCATCGGCTGTCCGCGCTGGGTGAGGGTGTGTACTCCAACCTCGGGCGGCCGGGACCCCTGGTGCTCGCGGTCGACTGGACGATGAGTTCGGCGTCCAGCAGCTTCGCCACGTGCTGGCGAATCGCGTTGTGGTTCAAGCCGAGATGATCAGTCAACTCGGCGACGCCCACCGGTCGCACCGCGTCGACGATGTATCGATAGATGCGGTGGCGCGTGGGATCTCCCAGCGCTCGAGCTTCCTCCTGAAGAGATGTCATCGGCTCAACCCTCGACGGCAGGCGGTGGCGTCTGCCGTCCTCCAGCGTAGACCTCATACTTCTACCGGAACCTAGAAAAGGCCGCGCAGGCCCACTTCGGGGAGGAGTGTCTCCTCGACGCCGTCGCCGACCGGGATCAGATGTCGATGGGGTGCCGGAGCCGATCATCGACTCAGCTCACGCTGGGCCACCAGCGTCGTGGTTGCCGGGGATGGCATGCGCAGGGTTCGGGATGTCGGTGCGGATGGCGATGTCGAGTTGGCGGGCGACCACGGCGAGGGAGACATCGTGGAGGAACCGACTGTCCGCGCGGGCGTGGTCGCGTAACAGGGTGAACGCCTCGTCCACGTCGCACCCGTGTTGTTCGGCGATGACGCCCTTGGCCTGCTCGAGTACGACGCGGTGGTGGAGGGCAGCGTCGAGTTGATCGCCGATCGCCTCGTGTTGCCGGGCGAATCGTTCGTGGAGGATCCCGATGGTCGCGACGTCGGCCATGGCTTGTCCGAGTATCTGATCGTCGTCGGGCATGGCGTCGGTGTGATCGGCGAACAGGTTCAGCGCGCCGATGCAGTCCGATCGAAGTCGCAACGGCAACGCGTACGCCGAACGGAATCCGGCCTCGAGGGCGGCAGGCGCGAACGTCGGCCAGCGCTCCCGCTCGGCCACGATGTCGTCCGCACGAATCGAGGTGTGGCCGCGCCAGGCGTCGAGGCATGGGCCGTCCTGGCTCTGGACCTCGATGAGCTCGATGAGGCGCATCCGCTCACTCGACGATGCCAGCGGCCGAAGGTTGTTGTGCCGATCGGCGAGGACGACGCCGACCTCGTTCACGGTGAGCAACTCGGTACATCGTTCGCACAGGTCGTGGAGGAACTCGATCAGGTCGTAGCCCTCGACGAGCGTGTCGGCGAGCCCTGCGAACGTCTGCGCGACGCGGGTGGTGTCAGCCATCAACTGCCTCCAGGCAGGTTGTCCATCCATCGTAGTCGCACGTACTGCTCCTCTGGGTGGTGTGTCGTGCCTGCTTCAGGGTTCGAGCCGGACGGTGCGGTCGATGATCGCGGCTGCCACTGCACGGACGGTCCGCTCGGTGGCGAAGGCGTGAGCTCGAATCGCCACCAGAGCGTCGCTCAGAGAGACGCCGAGTTGCACCGACGCCATGCCCGTGGCCTGGTGGACCACCACCCGATGTTCGAACAGATCCTCGATGACCGAGTCGAGGCCGTGGGTGGCGCCAGCCTGGAAGTCGAGCACCAGCGCCGTCGCGATGTCGGCAACGACCTGCGCGTCCGCGAGCATCCCGGGGGTCATGGATCCTGGCTCGTCACGGTAGAGGTCGAGGGCGCCGAAGCCAGCCGATCCGACGCGCAGCGGAAGCGCACCGACCGCGGCGATACCTCCGCTGAGCGCTTCGGGGGTGAACATCGGCCACCGACTGGTGCGGGCCAGGTCAGCTTCGACCACGGCATGACCGCTTCGATGGGCGTCGAGACACGGGCCCTCGCCGGTCCGGAACTGCAACTCCTCGATCCGCAGTGCGCCATCGTCCGAGGCGCCGAGACAGCCCCGATGTTCGTCGTCGACGATCAGCGACAATCCCGTTCCGGACACGGACAGATGGTCGGCGGACCACGAGCACAGCAGAGGAAAGGCCTCGCCGCCCGCCAGACCCGAGAGCTGGCTGATCAGATCAGCGAATCGGTCGGCACTCACTGGCGCGTCGGCCACAGGGATGTTCGAGATGACAGCGAGTACACAGGTCGATCCTCTCGTCGGAGATCCGTGACTCTTCGATCACGGACGCACGACGAGGTCTGGATCGGGCGCCCCACCGACATCGGCGGGTGGGGGTCCACTCTCGCGCCACCGTTCCCGTTCCACAACCCGCACGCTGCAGCGGTCGGTTCCCCACTGGAGATCACAGAGATCGACTGTGCGATCGACGAGGGAGTCACTGCCGTCACCGTCCGGTCGATCACAGCACGGTGACCGCCCCCGCTTCCGCGGCGGCTACCTGTCCGTCGACGCCGTGTTGCCGATCACGTCCGTAGTGCTCAGGGACCTGTTCGCGATCGCATCCGCCACTTCTGCCAGGCGTCGGTTGTTGTTCCGGCTGAATGACCGCATGGCGTCGAAGGCACGGGCCATCGTCAGGCCGCCGGCCTCGGCGAGAATGCCCTTGGCCTGTTCGATGACGACCCGGCTCTGGAGTGCGGCATTGAGTTGGGCGACGACCTCGTCGCTGTCGGCGGTCGCGCGGTGCTGGAGGATGCTGATCGTCGCCACATCTGCCAATGCCTGAGCGAGACGCAGGTCCTGTGGAGGCGTCGCGGACAGATCCGAGCCGAACAGGTTGAGGGCACCGATCACCCGTGACCGGTAGCGAAGCGGAACCGCGGTGACCGACATGAATCCCACGCCACGGGCCACCGATCCGAGATGTGGCCACCGGTCGTCATCGACGGGAGCGTCGATCACCAGTTCTCCGGTCCGGAACGAGTGGAGACACGGTCCTTCCTCGCTCTGCAGCTCGAACAGTTCGACCACCCGCCCCTCCTCGCTCGAGGATGCCGCCACCCGCAGCGTGCCATCAGGCCCAGCCAGCAAGACCCCCGCCGCAGTTGTCGACAGCAGCTCCACCGCGCGGCCAACGAGTCCCGCCAAGAAGTCGGCCACGTCGAAGTCGGTCACCAGTGAGTCGGCGAGTTCGACGAACGTGTCGGTCAGGGCTTGTTCTCGTTGCATGTCGCATCCTCGGGCGTGTGGTCATCCCGACCGGTGTCGTTCCGAAGGGGGCGGAACGGTCTGATTGTAGAACTACGGCTCGAACCTGAGTCGTCGGGCGACGACGTCGTCGGCGATCACGCTGACCGGCATGCCAGCAGCGAACGCACGTGCCCGTAGGCGGAGGAGCGCTGTCTTGACGTCGACATCGAGCTGCACCGAGATCATGCCGGCGGCCTGGTGGACACGGGCCAGATTCGCTCCCACGTCAGCCAGTTCGTCGGCGAGCGTCTCCATCCGCGACTCGGACTGTTCGGCCAACACCGCGTGACCGGCCACGTGTGCGAACACGACAGCGTTCTCGAACTGGTCGGCGTCGAGCGGGCCGACACGATCGTGGTACAGGTTGAGCGACCCGAAGCGGACAGCCCCGATCTGGAGCGGGAAACCGAACACGGCGCTCGCTCCCGCGTCGATCGCTGGACCACGGAATCCAGGCCATCGCGCCACCACCGGGTCGACCAGATCCGGTTCAGCCACCGGCACACCAGACGTGTACGCGTCGATGCAGGGACCCTCGCCCAATGTGAATTCGAGTTCCTCCAACGTCGCCATCACCGGATCGGACACGCCCACCGCCCCCCGATGTTCATCGGCGTCGAGCAACAAGATCCCTGCGCCGGGCAACCCGATCACGTCGACACCGGCCGCACACAACGCGGTGCCGAGCCGTTCGTGTTCCGACCGGCGTACGGCGACCCGGTCCAAGATCCGAACGAGACGATCCGATGCCGTCACCGTCGTCGCTCGCACTGGCCGACAATCGGACGACGAGTCATGAAGTCCCCATGGATTCGAGGTGGAACACCGGTGGGTGACGGGATGCGGCACCAGGATGTTTGATGGTCCCGGATCACGCGATGACGACCGATGGTCCGGTCCGGTCCGGTCCGGTCCGGTCACTGTATGCGTCTGTGGCGGGCCGCAGCGTGACCGGGCAACAACGCATCGGTGCGGGTCCGCCGCGTACCGGTCGCAGGTCAGCCGACACGGTCGGTGGTTGTTCTGCCCGACCCTGACCGCGCGTGGATTTCACCGTTGTCGAGGAGACCCGGTTGCCCGCACTGCCCACAACTGGTGGAGACGAGCGCTGCGGCGCGTACTCGGGCGAGGGGTCGGGGTTCGCGACGACGGTCGAGGCGGCGCGGTCAGTCGGCGACGTCGAACGCCGCTCTGACTCGCTCGGCGTGGAGACGCACGAGGAGCTCGCCGGGCACGCCGTTGCGTCGGCCGAACTCCTCGGCCCGGTCGTCACTCATGTAGCGGCCGCCGATCAGGGTGGCGAAGCGGCGCACCTCGGCCAGGTCGTCCGAGAGCGTGACCGGGCCGTCGACCTTCACGAAGGAGAACGGCGGTTGCTGGTCATCGACGACCAGCGACGCCCGACCCTCGCGCGCCAACGCCCGGCCCTTCCCGGTGTCGGCACCGGTGTTGAAGACCACGTCGCCACCGTCGAGCACGAACCAGATCGGCGCCACGTGGGGTGCCCCGTTCTGTGCCACCCAAGCCACCTTCCCGGTACGGGTACCGGCGGAGAGGAAGTCACGGACACGGTGGTCGTCGATCGATGCCATGCCAGGGCTAGCGACGCTTCTCGGCGATGATCCGCCAGTTGAGGTCGGCGATCTTCGCCTTCTCGGCCTCGGTCCACGACTCGCCACCGGTCTGGAGGAGATCGAGCGACTCCTCGACCCACGGCGGCATGATGCGGATCCGCTCGAGCGCTCGTACGGCGATACGCGCTCGCAGGATCAGGTCACGTTTCTGTTCGGCGATCGGCCAGGCAGCGCTCCGCGATGGTGCAGACAGCATGACGTCGAAACCGGCTCGCTCGAGCGCAGCGCAGACGTCGGCCGGGTACATCGACTGTGTGGCCGCGAGGGTCGGAAGGAACGAGCGGTGCAGTGCGGCGTGCTCCTCGTTGTCCCAGTCGAAGAACGGCGTCAGCAGGTACTCGGAGCAGGCGTAGCGAGCGCCAGGCTTCAAGACCCGGAACATCTCCTCTGCGTGTGCATCGAGTTCGTCCTTCTTGAAGAACGGCCACACGGCCTGCACCGAGTAGCACCCGTCGAAGCTCTCGGACTCGTACGCGAGCGGGTCGTGGTGGTTGCCGACCTGGTAGTGGAGTCGGTCACTCATGTCGCACTCGGCGGCCCACCCGATCGCGTTCTCGATCTGGTCGGGGTCGATGTTGTAGCCCGACACGTGTCCACCGGTCAGCGATGCCAGGTGGTGGGCGATCCTGCCGCGGCCACACCCCATGTCCAGCAGGTGAGACGACGCGGGATCATCGAGCGCGAGGTCATCGAGAAGCGCTCGCTCGCACAGGATCTGGTTGCCGTAGAGACCCTGGTCCCGATCGAGCTGCGGGGGGATGTACAGCTTCTCGAGGTCGAACACGGAGAGCAGGTTGTTGAGGACCTTGTAGTAGGCCGCGACGGCCTTGGTCTCGTCCTCGGTGGCGGTCTCCTCGCCGTCCTGCATCCGCTGGAAGAAGCGGTACGCGTCGATGCAGGCGTCCTTGTCCTCCCGAGGCAGCGTCGCCAGGCGTCGCACGCCGTCGAGCGAGGTCTTGATCCGATACCAACTCAATCGTCGGGTGGCGGGGCTGTCGTCGACGGCGGGGGCGAGGGTCATGCGGACACCATGGCATCTGACTCGCGCCGGAGCGTGGCCGAGAGATGGTGCGTCAGGGGGAGGCCGACCGCCGCCATCCGGATGTCGTATCGCAGGACGTCACCCTCGACCACCAGATCGCGCTCGACCGCGGTGACCTCCTTGGCCGAGGAGGTACGAGCGACCGTTGACGTGCGGAGTTCGATGCGGCCGTCGACGAATGCGCCCTCGCCGACCTCGACGATCCCGGTCGGGTGCGCGAGCACGAGTTCGACCCGGCCGGGCGCTGGCGACCGGAAGTACCCCGATTCCGCGTGGAGCGGTCGGCCATCGTCGGCGTGTTTCGTGCGCTGTGCGTAGGCGAGGAACGGCTTGCCGACGTGGGTGATGGTGACGGTCTCGACGTAGTCGAACGCCTCGATCGTCGGATAGTCGCCGTGTCCCTGACCCACCCACGTCCCGAGCAGTGGAGCGAGGGCCACGACGTCGGGGTGGAGTGGGGGAGTCATCGACGGTGCAGCCCTACTTGATGAGCGGGTCGCGGGGGAGACCGAGGATGCGCTCACCGATCTGGTTGCGCTTGATCTCCGACGTGCCGCCGGCGATCGACATGCCGCGGTGCATGAGCACGAGCATGTTGCTCATGCCACCGGCACCGTCCATGAACACCGAGTCGGGGCCGTTGACCTCGGTGAGGATGGCGGCGGCCTCGTGGCCGATCTCCGACAGCACCAACTTGGTCATGGCGCCCTCGGGTCCGGGCTCGCCACCGGAGACGGCGCGGTTCGCGGCCCGGAGGTTCAGCAGACCCATGGCCTGGTGCTCGGCGATGTAGCGGCCGATGCGAGCAGCGCCACCGTTGAGACGCTGCGGATGGGCGTCGAAGGGTGGGATGAGTCCGGCGCCGGGCATCGACATGCCGCCGCCGCCGCTGCCGATCGAGACCGACTCGTTGCCGAGCGTGGATCGGGCGACCGTCCAGCCGCCGTCGACCGGGCCGACGACGTCGTCGTCGGGGACGAAGACGTCGTTGAAGAACACCTCGTTGAACTCGGAGTTGCCGGTGGTCATCTTGAGCGGCCTGACCTCCACGCCCTCAGCGTGCATGTCGATGGCCATCATCGTGATGCCCTGGTGCTTCGGGAGATCCGGGTCGGTCCGCACGGTGGCGAACCCCATGCCGGACACGTGGGCGCCGGACGTCCAGACCTTCTGTCCGTTGACGAGCCAGCCACCGTCGACCCGGGTGGCCTTGGTCTTGACGCCTGCTGCGTCGGAGCCGGCGTCGGGCTCGGAGAAGAGCTGACACCAGATGACGTCTTGGTTCAGCGCGGGCAGGACCCAACGGTCGAGCTGGTCCTGGGTGCCGTACTGGATGATGGTGAGGATGTTCCAGGCAGTGATGCCATAGCCGGGACGCTGGATGCCGGCGGCGCTGAACTCCTCTTCGATCACGAGCTGTTCGACGGCACCGGCGGCGCGGCCGTAGGGCTCGGGCCACTGCGGCATCACGTAGCCGGTCTCGATGAGCTTGGTGCGCTGCTCGTCAGCGGAGAGGTCCTTGATCGACTCGGCGAACGCCTTGACCTCCTCGCGGATGGCCTCGGCCTCGGGCGGCAGCTCGATGGCCTTCGCCCGCTCCACGCCGTCACGGACGAGGTCGGTCAGGTCCGAAGCTGCGCCGTCGGCGTCGAGGAAGTTGAGGAGCGTGGTGGCACGACGCATGAACAGATGCGCGTCGTGTTCCCACGTGATGGCGATGCCGCCGTGCACCTGCGTCGACAGGTTGGCGCACAGGTCTGCGGCCGGGGCAGCGAGAGTTGCGGCGACCGCAGCGGCATACCGCCGCTGATCGCCGCCGGTGGAGGCGGCGCGGGCGGCATCCCAGACGGCGCTGGTGGCCATCTCGGTGGCCACGACCATGTTGGCGCAATGATGCTTCACGCCTTGGAACATGGCGATGGGACGGCCGAACTGCTCGCGCTCTCGTGCGTAGTCGGCAGCCATCTCGGTGCACTCTCGTGCCAGCCCGACGGCTTCGGCCGAGAGGATGATCCGGGTGAGGTCGACGAGCGCGGTGCGCGCTCCTGCCAGCGTGGTTGCCGCTGCGCCGTCGAACGTGACCCGAGAGGATCGGCGAGTCGGGTCGAGGTTCTGCGGGGTCTCGACCGAGACGCCGTTGCCGACGTGGATGATCGCGACGTCGTCGCCAGCGGGGACGATCAGGAGCGAGGCGAGTCCGCCGCCGAGGACGACGGCCGTCCCGGTGGCGGTGCCACCGGCGATCGAGATGTCGCCGTCGACCGCGATACCGGCGAGCGTGGATCCGTCGACGAGCCCTGGCAGGAGTTCCTTCTTGTTGGCATCGTCACCCGCAGCGGCGAGCAGCGCGCTGGCGATGACGGTGGGCACGAACGGTCCGGGCGCGACCGCACGACCCAGCGCCTCGACCACGACGACCAACTCTTCGAGTCCATAACCCGAACCGCCGTGTTCTTCGGCGACGTGCAGGCCGAGCCAGCCGAGGTCGACGAGGTTGCTCCAGAATCCAGGGACGGCCTCGTCCGATGCCTCGAGCAATGACCGGGCGGCGCCACGAGCATCGCGGTTGGACAAGAAGTCGGTGGCCGTCTCCGCCAGCGACTGATGGTCTTCTGTGATCGCGATCGACATGATGTGCGAGCCCCCCGGGCACTGGATTGCTTGATCGGATGAAACCGCATCCTTGCCCAACGGGCTTCGGGGCGGCGAGTGACGGCGCACGTTCGTGCGCCGGAATCTATGAAGCTGCTGCTGCCTTCGGTGCGAGGTCGGATTGGAGTGTGGACAGCTCGGCGTCCCTGATCCGCTGGGGGATCGACATGGCGCGTCGCCCCACCGTGTCGAACGCGAGGCTGACCGTCTCGAAGCTGGTCAGCAGATCACCACGGTCGAGGTCGAAGGCCCACTGGATGCGATGCGTCGTCTTGTCGCGCATCTCGATGAGCGCACCGAAGCTCTGGATCCGGTCGCCCAGCACGGGCAGCCGTGTCGACGCCATACGGCTCTCCATGGACGCCCAGCCCATCCGCTCACCGTTCGGGCCGTCGTGGAGCGAGTCGCCGCGGGCGCCGCCGCCGATCGGCGTGCCGGCCCAGGTGAGCATCGGCGCGAACTCGGGGATGTAGGCACCCGAGCTGTCGCACTCGTCGGCGCTGATCTCGCGGGGTTCGCGCATCTCGAGACCGCGGGAGCGGACCTCGTCGAGCGTGGGAGCGGACTGCATCGGATCGGCCTCGAGGTCGATCGAGCGGCTGCTCCCGTGGGCGGGGATCTCGACGACTTCGGCTCGTCCGACGGTCGCAGCATCGATGTCGGCGCCCTTTGGTGTCCACCCATGCACGAACGTGGCGGCGAGCGAGTCGTCATCGATGTTGACGAGCTCGTGGTAGATCCGGATCTGCTCCGGAGCGGCGGAGATGATGCCGCTGCGAACCGTGAGCGATGCGCCGAGTAGTTGCTCTCGGTGGTGCCGGGTGTAGATGTCGTTCAGCTGCACGTCGTCGACGTCGAGGCCGAGACCTTCGATGACTGCGACCGACCCGCACTGGGCATTCGTCCCGTAGAACCGCACGTTCATGTGCCCGAGGTGGTCGATCTGGTCCTCGGTGACCGTGCTGGTGTGGGTGACGGGGAACTGCGTCATCCGGTGAGGATGCTCGTTTCTTGACCCATCGGTCAAGACGGCGGCGTTTCGATGGGCCGATCGGACCAATTGCTACAGCTGTGAGCCAAAAGGGACGAATGGGACATCGAGGATTTGACAGGGGGCGCCGAGCGGCCCGGACACTGGAGGGCGGTTTGTGGCGACCACGAAGACGGATGCGTACCGAGTCGCACCTCGACGAGCACGGGCCGGCCTCGATCGACGTCGCTCCGGCCTGCATCACGGTGCCGCTGACCGGGTCGCGTTGCCCGAGACCACGGATCGAGTTGGACGATGACACGCCCACAGAGGGAGCGCTCGAGATGAGCAAGCAGGAAGACGTTGCGCGGATCATGCGCGACGTTCACCATCGGGTCGGTGACGTCGAGGACGTCGTGATCGCCACCCGTGACGGACTCCCACTGGCATCCACGACCTCGGACGACCGTGCCGAGAAGGTGGCGGCGATGGTCGCCTCGGTGCTGTCGCTGTCGATGCAGGCGGTCGATGACGATTCCGAGGGCCCGTTCGGACACACGGTGATCCGTGGGAGTCGGGGGTGCCTCGTGGTGCAGGACGCCGGGCCCAACGCGGTGATCGCCGTGCACACGGGCGCCAATCCGAACATGGGTCTCGTGCAGGTGGAGATCCCTCGTGCGGCCGCCGACCTCGAGTCGATCCTGGGCTGATCTGATGCTGAACGGAACCCTCGACACCTTCTCCGTGGGCGAGATCCTCGAGCTCGTCGGTGCCTCGAGAGCAACCGGCGCGCTCCGCGTCCAGACCGACGTCGACGAGGGTTGGGTCCAGTGCCACGACGGGGCGGTCACCTTTGCCTCCGTCGGCCGAGGCAGCGACCTGGGCTCGGTTCTGGTCCGCGGCGGGTTTCTTCCCGAGGTCGAATGGTCGACCATCGCCAACGATCCGGAGCCGATGGACCGACTGGCTGATGTGCTCAGTCGAACGGGCGTCGACGCTGAGCGCCTCCGCCGATACCTCACGGTGCAGACAGAGGAGTCGGTGTTCGAGCTCGACTGTTGGCGCGCCGGTGATCTCCGGTTGGAGGCCGACGGTGACGTCTCGCTCGCCGCGATGTTCCGCTATCCGACCGCCTCGTTGCTCGAGTCGGTGGAGACTCGGCGACAGGCGTGGGCCGGGCTGCTCGAGAAGTTGGGGTCGCCCGATCGGATCGTCCACCAGACGCCCATGCACGCCGACGACGACGGTGAGATGAGCGTCAGTCGCTCACAGCTCTCGCTGCTGTCCAGGGTCGACGGCGACCGTTCCATACGAGAACTCGCTCGCGCGTTCGGCACGGGGCTCTTCCAGACGTGCACGGTGGTCGCGTCGCTGCTCGACAGCGGTCTCGTCAGCCTGAGCGCCGACCGTGTCGTGCCGTCGACAGATCGGCCGGCACGCGGAACGAGCGCTCCCATCGCCCAGTCGAGCGAGCCGATCGACCAGCTTGGCGACGTGCCGCAGGCCTCGCCGAGCGCGAACGCAGGTGGTGGCGGAGCGGAGTTCGTCGAGCCAGGTGATGGCCCGGCGCGCGACCTCATCGTCCGCCTGCTCTCTGCCGTGAAGGAAGAGCTGTGAATTCTCGAACCACCGATCGAACGAACCCCGGAGGGACACCGTGACCAAGCAGGACCAGCTCCAGAAGGTGCTCGACGACGTGACCACAGAGGTCACCGACGTCCACGCAGCCGTACTGGCCAGTCACGACGGGCTGGCAATGGCCAGCACCATCGGAGGAGCCGAAGGCAGCCGTGTCGCTGCGATGGCTGCGACCGTTCACGCGGTCGGCAATCGTGCGACCTCGACCGCGGACCTCGGCACCATCGAGGAGACCGTGATCCGCGGCACGCAGGTCACGTTCGTCGTCTACAACGCCGGCGACTCCGCTGTGCTGGCGTTGATGGCGCCGGGCGACTGCAACCTCGGGATGGTGCATCTCGAGGGGCGCCGCGCGGCCGAGAGCATCGCGACCGTCCTCACCCGACCGGTGACACCGGCAGCACCACCTCCGCCGCCCGCACCGGTCGTCGACGACCACGCGGTCGCCGAGTTGTCCGCGATCCGCCCGAACGGGACGCCGCCGCGAGGCACGCACGAGCGAGACAGCGAGCCGGCACCGGTCTGATCGGACCAGGGTCGCGGAGGGAACGGGATCTCAGATGAACATCGCCACAGCAGCAGCCACACAATCGGAGACCGCAGCGTCGCCGTCGAGCGCGCATTCGTTCAAGATCGTCGTCAGCGGTCCGGTCGGTGCCGGAAAGACCACGTTCATCGACAGCGTGTCCGAGATCGAGACGGTCTCGACCGAGGCGGGCATCAGCGACGACACCGGCACCGACGAGAAGACGACGACCACGGTCGGCATCGACTTCGGTCGCATCTCGGTCGGCGGCGACCTGCAGCTCTACCTGTTCGGCACTCCGGGACAGGAACGCTTCGACTTCATGTGGGACATCGTCGCCCGCGGCATGCTCGGCGTCATCATGCTCGTCGACTGCAGCCGCCCGGAGTCGTTCGCCGAGAGTCGCCGGATCCTCGACCACTTCCGGGTGCTGGGCGACGTGCCGGTGATCATCGCTGCGAACAAGGTCCAGGAGTTCACGGCGGATGCCCGAGCGCTGGGCGAACACCTCGAGCTCCGCGACCATGAGTTCGTGGTCCCGACCGATGCCCGCGATCGCGAGTCGGTCAAGCAGACGCTGATCGAGCTCCTCGAGCTCGTCGTCGCTCGCCTGGCCTGATCAGCTGTCCATCTGCTGGCGGATCCTCGCCAGCAGATGAGCGTTACCGGACGAGGCAGCGACAGCCGGAGCGTTCGATCGAACGACCGCTGGTTCGAGGTCGATCTCCGGGGTCACGGACACGAGCGACTCGGGCAGGGGCGCAGCTGGCGGCTGCTCCGGGAGCGTCCTCTTCTGGGCCACGATGTCCTGCTGGACCGTGGCGAGCAGCCGCGCCGAGTCGCCGTCGCTCACGGAGCCCGAGCCGACGCAGACGTTCACGTCGATCGATCCGGTCGGGAGCGCGTGTGGTTCGTCGGTCACCGTGTAGTGGAGGCGCTCGGCGAAGCGTCTCGCCTCGTCCGCGCCGACGCCGGGAAGCAACACCAGGAGTTCGTCGGGGCCGCAACGACCGACCACGTGGTCCGCCTCGGTGCAGCGGCTCGTCCGTTCGGTGATGGTTCGGAGCACCGCGTCGCCGCCCTCCCAGCCGTGCTCCGCGTTGATCTGTTCCAGCCCGTCGATGTCGAGCAGTACCGCGCCGAGAGGGGAGCCCGCGCTGTGGCTGCGCGCCGCCAGCTCGCTGATGCAGCGCTGGAGTCCTCGGATGTCGAGGGCGCCCGTGAGCGCGTCGACGGGAGCGAGTTCGCGGAGATGGTCGTTGTCCTGGCGCAGACGGTCGTGCAATCGCTTGCTGCGGAGCGCCGCGGTCAGTCGGGCGATCAGCTCGCCCGGCTCCACCGGCTTGCGTAGGTAGTCGTGCGCGCCGAGCCGGAGGCCCTTTGCCACGTCATCCGCGGTGACTCGACCAGAGAGGAAGACCACGGGGATGTGTGCCAGGTCGGTGTCGGTCTGCATCGCCGACAGGACCTCGTATCCGGTCAAGCCCGGCATCTCGACGTCGAGCAGGACGACGTCCGGGTGATGGCGACGTACCAATGCCAGGGCCTCGTCGCCATCGCACGCCTCGATGAGCTCGTGCGGTTCCGTGGCCAGCTGACCTCGGATGACGGCGCGGACGACCATCGAATCGTCAGCGAGCAGGACACGTGCGCGATCTTCACTCATGATCCACCTCCGGTGGAAGCTGTGACGGCGCGGAGGATCTCCGCGCCGTCGAGGACGTAGGCAAGGTCGGGGGCGTCGTCTCGGACGGCACCGACAAAGGGGCGCGACTGGCCGGCAGGCCGTCGATTGATGGAGCTCGGGTCGACGTCGGTGACGCCACGCACCTCGTCGACGATCACGCCTGCGACCTCACCGTCGTGGGTGATGACCAGCACGTGTCGACCGTGGTCGGAGAGCATGCCGAGCACGGGGATCGCCGCACCGTCGACGTCGAGGACCCCGAGGACGTCCGGCCCGGGGTCGGGAAGTGCGCGGACCTCGTCGACGAGCCGGACGCCGAGCACCTCGTCGACTGGTACCAACCAGCCGCCGCCATCGGCCGTGAACTCGATCATGATCGGCATGCGGGATCTCCTTCGAGCTTGTGATCGAGCATCGTGCGCAGTGCCGCAACGCTGTACCCCTCGAGGTCGCGCTCGACATCCACGTCGTCGGTGCGGTCGAGTGCCGATCGGGCCGCGCGGAAGGCCCGAAGGCAGGATCCGTGATCGCCGGCCGCCTCCAGCGACAGACCGAGCCGGAGGTACGCAAGGACATCGTCCGGAGCCGCGTAGACCGCAGCGCGGTGACGGTCCACGTCAGATCTGGTGGTCTCGACGTCGATGCCCGGTTCGACCTCCACGCAGCGCTGCTTCGGCGGCGCCGGCCGTGGTTTGGTGACAGCGGCGACCCGTGGAGGTGCGGAGGCGTTGACGGTCTCCTGCTCGACGCGCGAGTAGCAGAACGCCTCACCGAGGCGAGTGAGGCAGTACCCGTCCGGAACGGACCAGAGCGACTCGGAGCCGCCGACGAACACGACGCCGCCGGGCACGAGATGGGTACGCACGTCGACGAGGAATCTGTCGATCCGTGGTCGCTCCAGGTAGATGAAGACGTTCCGACAGAAGACCGCAGCGGCATGGGAAGTCGCAGGGGGGAGCGGGTCTGTCAGGAGGTTGTGATGGTGGACCGAGACCCGCTCCTGCAGTGCCGGGTCGATCTGCCATCCGTCTCCCTCTCTGACGAGGTATCGACCTCGACGGGCGGCGGAGAGCCCTCGCAACTCGCTCTCTCGATAGTGCGCGGCGCGAACGTGCTCGACCGCTGGCCGGGAGATGTCGGTCGCGATGATCCGGAAGTCGTCGACGCCGGCTTCGTCCAGCGCCATCGCGAGGGAATAGGGCTCCTGCCCGGTCGCGCAGCCCGCGCTCCACACCACCAGCGGCGACTGGTGTCGGGGTACGACGTGGCGGATCAGCGCGTCGAAATGCGACTCGTCGCGGAAGAACGAGGTCTCCTTGACGGTGAGGTGATCAACGAGGTTCTGTGTCTCCGCCGGGTCGTCGTGGAGGCCGGCGACGTAGTCGTCCGGGTCGACGCCAAGCGCCGCGATCCGGTCGCGCAGGCGGGACTCGAGTCTGTTGCTCGCGGCGCCCGAGGCGCGAAGGCCTGTGTTGTTCGCCAGTGCGACGCCCGCTTCACGGAGGTGGTCGGCAGTGATCACTGCGCCACCCGGGCGGCGTGCCCGATCGCTGTCCCCAGCGCGGCAAGCGGAAGGATTCGTTTCACTCCGCCGCCCTCGATGGCGGCGCCGGCCATTCCGTGGACGACACTGGACTCCTCGTCCTGGACGATCGTGTACGCGCCGGCGGCGGCCAACGCGGACATCCCTTCGGCTCCGTCGCGACCCATCCCAGTGAGCACACAGCCGACGGCGAGTGATCCGCACACCTCGGCGATCGACAGGAACAACCGATCGACCGATGGGGTGTGCAGCGAGGTGGTGTCGGGGACGAGCGCGATCCGACGGTTCCGTGTGACTGTCAGGTGCGTGCCGCCGGGGCCCAGAACGATGCGTGCGGGATCGAGCGGCGCGCCATCGACGGCCACCGACACGTCGCGTCCTGTTGTCGAGGCGAGCCACCTCGCGAGTCCCTCGACCTGGCGGCCATCGATGTGCTGGACGCAGAGAACCGGCGCGCCGATCGGACCGAGGTCGGCGAGCACGCGGGCGAGCGCTGCTGGCCCGCCGGTGGACGCGCCGATGCCGATCACGGGTGCGGACGAGCCGCTGGACGCCGGCGTCTCGAGCCGCTTCGACTGTTCGAGTGGTCGCACGCGCCGAAGCGAGCGGATCCGATTCCGGAGCACTCCCTGGCTCTCGTCGTCCCAACGTCTCGGTTTCTCGAGTACGCCGGCAGCGCCCGCGCCGAGGGCGGCCGAAGCGCTGGAGGAGCGTGGGCCACCGAGTCGACCGGAGAACAACAGGATCGGGCTCGCTGCCGTGGCCATGATCCGTTCGATCGCGTGCAGCCCCCCTCCCGGGATGTCGAGGTCCATCGTGACGATGTCCGGCCGCTCGCGTTGTGCGATGGCGACGGCCTGCATGGCCGTTCCCGCCTGTCCCACGACCGTGATGTCGCCGTCGGCCTCCAACGAACGTTGCAAGAACGCCCGCTGCGTCGTCGAGTCCTCGACGACGAGGACGCGGATCTGTGCGGGGACGATCACGGCGCTTCTCCGAGGAGCCGCTCGACGACGCCGAGCAGCGCGGCCTCGTCGAATGCCGACTTCACGATGTACGCATCGGCACCGGCTTCGAGGCCGGCCCTTCGGTCCGCTTCGTCGCCACGCGAGGTCAGGACGACGACAGGGGTGTTCGTCCACCGCGTGCCGCTCCGGATGGCGCGGACGAGCGACAGGCCATCGAGCTCCGGCATCTCGACGTCGGTGAGCACGAGGTCGGGCTTCGCGTCGTCGATGCGGTCGAGGGCGTCTTTGCCGTCGTGCGCCGTCGTCACGACGTACCCGGCACGTTCGAGGATCGTGCGCTGGAGCTCTCGCACCGTGAGGGCGTCGTCGACGACGAGGATCCTCGGCGCAGGCGCATCGGCCACAACGGAGGCACGTCGTCGAGGTGGCATTCCGGCCGAGCGGTCCCGAGATGCGGCGTCGACGAGGGACTCCGCATCGAGCACCAGCATCACGGATGCGTCGGGCTCGGCCGACGCCCCGACGACGAGCTCGCTTGCGGGGACGACGGCCGGGACGTTCTTGAGGAGCACGTCCCGCTCGCCCTCGAGCTCGTCGATGCAGAACGCGTGTGTCCGATGGACGCCCGTGATGGCAACGATCGGGCCCTCGCCACCGGTCTCGATGCCGAGCACGTCGCCGAGCACCGCGACGCCGACACTCGTCGACCCGATCCGGACCGCAGGTCTGCCCTCGACCTGGTCGACCGCAGCATCGGGGCCGAGGACCGCCAGCACGTTGCTCATCGGCACGGCGTACCGATGCGAGCCGACGCGGACGATGAGTGCACGCACCACGGTGAGCGTGATCGGGACGCTGATCCGGAAGCGAGTTCCCTCACCCGCAGTCGTCTCGACGTCGACTCGGCCGCGGAGATCGGCGAGCGATGCCCGGACGGCGTCGAGGCCGACACCGCGGCCCGAGAGGTCGGTGACCTCGTCTGTGGTGGTCAACCCGGGCTGGAAGAGGAGGTCGAGAACCGACGCGTCGTCGAGGTCGGCGCAGGGTGTCCCGAGTGCCTCGGCCCGGCTGCGCACCGCAGCGAGGTCGACGCCGCGCCCGTCGTCCGTGATCGTGACGACGACGCGGGGGCCGAGTTGCATCGCGTGCACCACGATCGCGCCGGCCGGCCGCTTTCCACTAGCGACACGTTCCTCGGGCTGCTCGAGTCCATGACCGACCGCGTTGCGGACGATGTGGACGAGCGCGTCGACCAGCCGTTCGTGGACGTTCCTGTCGAGTTCCGTGTCGGCACCGCGGAACTCGAGCGAGACCTCCTTGCCGGTCTGGCGGCCGAGGTCACGAACGGCGCGGCGGAGGGCCGGCTCGGCCGCTCCGAGCGGGAGCATGCGCGCCCGCAGGGCACCTTCCTGGAGGTCGGCGAGCAGGCGGCTCATGGCCCGCATCTCCGGAAGGACGTACGGGTCGACATGGAGTTCCCCGCGTACGAGTTCGGCCAAGCGGAGGTGTGCGGCAACCGATTCTCCGGCGAGGCGAACGAGGTCGTCGAGCCGATCGACCGCGACTCGAGCAGTTTCCTGTCGGATGCCGCCGAAGGACGGCGCGGCCTCGTCGACGAGGCCGTCGTCGTCTTCATCGCCGACCGGGTCGGCATGGTCGCCGCCGTGGTCGGGCTCCTCCTCATCCTCGAATCCGGTGAGTGCGCAGAGTCGATCGACGGCCTCGAGCATCTCGTCGATCACCTCCGGCGTCACAGTCACGCGTCCGGTTCGGACTCCGTCGAAGAGGTCCTCGAGTGCGTGTGCTTCTGCGCCCAGCCGGGTGAGTCCGACGATGTTCGCCGCGCCCTTGAGCGTGTGAGCCTCGCGGAACAGCGACCCGATCAGCGCGTCGTTGACGCCGACTGCCTCGACCTCGAGGAGAAGGGACGCGAGGGACTCCAATCGTTCCCGGGCCTCCTGCTCGAAGAGAACGAGGACCTCGGTGTCCTGGATCGTCATGGCGCGCCCGTCAACGCGTCGAGGTCGAGGAGCGTGCAGAGCAACCCGTCCGCGAGATGACGGCCTGCGCCGCCGTCGGACTCGCTCGCGCCCGTCCGCGGGCCGAGACGACTCGATCGGGGAGCGCCGCTCGCGGCGACGCCAACCGGACCGTTCTCGGTGTCGGCGACGACGATGTGCGTCGGAGCGCCGGCGCCGTCGATGCCGAATGCTCGCGCCGTGTTGACCACCGGGACGATGTCGCCCCGGATGTTCGCCAGGCCCTCGAGCCACGTCGGCGCACCAGGTACCTCGGTGATCGTGCCCGCCGAGAGGACCTCGCGCACGCGAGTGAGCTCCAGCGCGTGCAACTCGGCGCCGACGGGGAGCAGGATCGCGTCGACCTCCGGGATGCCGTCGGTCCTCTGGGACACCGGATCACACCCCAGCGGCGCTGTTCGCGGCGGTGTCCTCGAGTTCCTTCGCCAGGTCTGCGAGACCGACGGCAGACGCAGCGATCTGGTGCGTCGTGGCCGAGACGGCCTTCGTGTTCCCTGACAGCTGTTCGAAGGTGATGACGACCTGCTGCGTCGCGCTGCGCTGCTGCTCGGCGCTCATCCGTCCGGCGGCACTGGCGTCGGTCACGGTGTCCATGAAGGCCATCGCGTGCTGCATCTGCTTGGCGCCCTTCTCCATCGCGAGGACGGTCGCCGACGTCTCGACCTGCGCACCGTCGATGATCTCGGCGATCTGGGCAGAGCTCGACTTCGAACGTTCGGCCAGGCGGCGAACCTCTTCGGCGACCACGGTGAATCCCTTGCCTGCTTCGCCAGCCCTCGCTGCTTCGATCGCGGCGTTCAGTGCGAGCAGGTTGGTCTGGTCGGCGATCTCGTTGATGAGCCCGAGGATGTCGCCGATCTCGTTGACCCGGTCCGCGAGTGTCAACAGCCGAGCACTCGACTCCTCGATGTCTCGACCTGCGGCGTCGATGTTCGACCGCATGTCCTGGCTCTGGTCGGCGACTCCGTCGACCGACGCCGCGATGGCGTCGGCAGCGCGGGCCAACTCGTCGATGGTGGCCAGCGCCTCCGTGAACGCGGCAGCTCCCTCGACGCTG
>JBBSLH010000024.1:0-19995 GCA_038255425.1 Acidimicrobiales bacterium | reverse complement strand
GTCCGGCCGATGCACCTCGAGTTCGTCGAGCCGTCGAAGCGCTGGGCCGACGTGATCGTCCCGCGCGGTGTCGAGAACGTCGTCGGCGTGGATCTGGTGACGACTCGGGTCGAGTCGTTGCTCGCCTAGACGGTCGTCGTACCGAGTTCCGGGCCGAGTGAGTCCTCGAGCGTGGGCTCACTGACGTCGACGCCGCGGAGGGCGAGGTCGATGGTCAGGTCGGTGAAGACCTCGGACATCTCACCTCGGTAGCGGAGCTGGATCTCGTTCGAGTCGCGGTAGCGGCCGAACACGCTGTTCGCGTCGAGGACTTCGCGTCCCGCAGACCGGGCATTGCGGACACGATCAGCTGCGAGGATGAACAGGTCGGCGTGGTCGGGCAGCGCTGCGGAGAGCTCCTCGAGCGCGGCGAGGATCATGCCCTCTTCGATGGTGCCCGAGATGTCGCCGGTGTCGTCGGCCTCGAGACCGAGCATCTTGGCGGTGTTGAGCACGTGCATCGGGTTGTTCCTCCTCGGAATGTCCCGTTGAGAACTGTCGAGAACTTCGAATGTCACGATGCCGCCGTTCTGGCCGAACGACAACCCGTTGGGTAGCGATTGTGCACCCTTTGAGGCTTCGACGCGCGCATCCAATGTCCTTTCGACGCTGGTCGGCTGTCTGGATGACTGTCAGAGCTGCGAACTGCGCTTGTCGGCGTACATCGCCTGGTCGGCGCGATCGATGATCGAGCGGACGTCGTCGCCCGGATCGAGCGTGGTGAAGCCAACACTTGCGCCGCCCGCACCACACGTCGCCATCGAGGCATCGACCCGACGACGGAGGTCGCCCTGTGCGTCCGGTGGGAGTTCGCTCACGAGCAGAACGAACTCGTCGCCACCCCAGCGTCCTGCGATGTCGCCATCACGGACCATGCCACGCAGTGCCTCTCCGACGCGGACGAGGACGCGGTCGCCCTCGTCGTGCCCGTGGAGGTCGTTGACGCGCTTGAAGCCGTCGAGGTCGATGAACGCGACCGAGGAGCGCTCACCAACGGTGCTCCGTCGCTGGATCTCCTTCGAGAGCTCCGATCGGTTCGCCAGGCCGGTGAGTGCGTCGCGAGAGGCCTCCTCCCGCCATCGTGTCGACGACGTGACGTCGTCGATCATTCCGTAGACGGTCCCGTCAGACAGCGGTGTCTGACATCGGATCCGGAGCAGTCGGCTCTCGTCGGTGGCGCAGGTGAACTCTGTGTCACCTCGCTGGATGGAATCGACGAACCCTCGCCACGTCGCTCCGCTGGCACGGAGGAAGGCGTCGAGATTGTTGGTCCCGGCGAGCAGCGTGCTGCAGGTCGCGTTCGTGAACTCGAACCATCCGTCGGCATCACACACGAAGACTCCGATGGGGAGGTCGTTCGCCAGATGTCGGAACCGTTCCTCACTCGTCTTGAGCGCCTCTTCAGCGGCGAGTTGGCCGGAGATGTCGAGGTCGTGGATCGTCACCGATCCGTCGGGGTCAGGGCGCCCGATCGAGGCCAGGACCCAGGTGACTGCGCCCGTCGACGACACGATGCGCTGGCGGAGCGCTCGGCCGGGGGATCTGCGTTCGACCACGTCAGCCCAGGCGTCGAGCAGGACCTCGTGGTCGTCGGGGTGCACGAGGTCGAGGGCGTTCATGCCGATCAGATCCTCGGCCTCGCGCCCGTACAGGTCGGCGAGCGTGCCCTCGGCTCGCAGCAGTCGGCCGAACGGCCCGATACGGAGGATGCTCCATCGGGCCGGCTCGTGGGTCACGGGGGTCGGGCGTTGCGGTGGCGCGGGGACCTGGGGCTCCAGAGCAGTCACCCCGACGAGCACGACGCCGACGTCGGGGACGTCGAGCAGGTTGCAGTAGTCGAAGCGCCGGTACACCCACTGATCGTCGATCCGGAGCCAGGCAGACGCCGTGTACACCCGGCCCGGATCGCGGACAGCGTCCGCCCATGCTCGAGCCATTTCGGGGCGATCGCGATTGTGGAGCCGGGACATGTGGTCGAGGTCCTCGGGATGCACACGGGACCCCGATCGCAGGGACGGTGGAAGCTCGACGCTGTGGCCGTCGACGTCGCGCGCGATCAGCCGATCGGCGCCGACCAGCGCCGACGGAAGAAGCTCGTTGCCCGCGGGGCTCGCCCCGTCCGCTCCCGACACTCGCCTCATCATAGGAAGCGACCCGCGAGCATTTCTCGAAGAACACATTCCGGCGGCTCCGGGACGTGATGTTCGGCCGGCTCAGTCGCTTCCGTCGAGAATCCAGCAGTCCCGGCCAGCGCGCTTGGCGTCGTAGAGCGCGTGATCTGCCCGAGACAGGACCTGGGCGATCTCTGCAGGTGAAGCCACGGCCAGTCCCACGCTGATGCTCACGGCGAACGCGTCGCTTCCGACGCGTACGGGGATTGCCGACACGGAGGCAACGAGACGTTCGGCCAGTCGTTTCACGTCCGCGTCGCGTCGCGGTGCGGCGCACCAACCCACGAACTCGTCGCCGCCCATACGCACGAGGAGATCGTCGTCTCGCACGACGTCGGCGAGCCGACGGCCGATCTCGATGAGTACGGCATCGCCAGCGGCGTGCCCGTGCGAGTCGTTGATGGTCTTGAACCGGTCCACGTCGGCGAAGAACGCCAACACGGGTCCGGTCGCACCGAGTCGCGCTGCGCCCATCCGCTCGTCGAGCACGCTGCGATTGGCGAGTCCCGTCAGTGAGTCGTGGCGAGCATTGTGTGCGAGCTCCGCTTGGCGATCGCGAGCGTCCTGCTCGGCGCGATGGAGATCATCCACGTCCTCGATGGCACCGACGAACCCGGCGGCAGTGCCTTCGTCGTCGACGAGGATCGCCATGCGTGACGTGACCCATCGGGCAGAGCCATCGAGGTGTTGCACGCGATAGCGAGCTTGGTACAGTCGCTCCTCCGGTGCACGAGCGGCGGCGTCGAGAACGGTGGCCAGGTCGTCCGGATGCACGATCTCGAGCAGCGGGAGGTCGGGGACGTCGTCGGCCGATCGGTAACCGGTCAGTCGGGCGAATGCCGCATTGATGAAGACGATCTCGCCCGCCGAGGTGGCCTCGTAGACAGCGACCGGCAGGAGCTCGGCCATGGCTTCGAACCTGCGCTCGGCCGCCTCGACCCGCTCGCGGCCCCGGGGACGACGGTCGGCTGCCTCGACTGCAGCATCGACCGCGACGGTGTCGTCGTCGACTGGGTGCGCGCTGATCCGTAGCGGCCACGTGAGGCCGTCCGGGTCGACGAGGCCGACGACGCCGATCACGTTCTTCCCGGTGCTTCGAGCGCGGACCACGGGATGGACCTCGTCCGATGCAGGCATGCCGTGCTCGTCGACAAGCGACCAACCCGGTGGGACCGGCCCGTGACCGGTCAGCTCGTCGTCACCGCGCCCGACCAGTGGTCCCAACTTGTGTGCGGAGATGACCGTGCCGTCGTGACCGACGAGCATCGTGGCCTGTCGCACGGCGAGCTCGACCTCTCGGTATGACTGCCGAATCGCCGCTTCCACTTCCGCCACTCGGTCCACCATGGCCGCACGGTACCCAGCCCGGTGTGCGCTCCGTGTGACAGAGGTGTCACGATTCGGGCGTCCGAGACCCCAGTCGTGAAGAGGTTCGTCGATGTCCGGTGACGCAACGATGCGCGCATATGCCGCGACGCTCCCGGTGCCTGAGTTCGAGACGACGGCGTTCACGCCGCTCGTCAAACCGCTCTCAGAAGCGCGGGTGGCAATCGTCACCTCAGCTGCACTGCATCGGCCCGATCAGGATCGGTACGAACAGAGCGACACCGGTTTCCGGGCGCTCGACCGTGCCGACAGGGATCTGGTGATGGGTCACTGGAGTCCGAACTTCGACCGCACGGGATTCCAACTCGACCTCAACGTGGTCCATCCCATCGATCGGCTCGAGGAGCTGGCAGCGGATGGTGTCATCGGCAGCGTCGCTCCTCGGCACTTCGCGTTCGCTGGCAACCAGCCAGACACCGTGAGTGAGCTCCGACTCGACACCGGCCCGGCCTGCGCCGCGGAACTGTCGGCGGACGCCGTCGACGTGGTGTTGCTCACGCCCGTCTGACCGCTCTGCACGCGTACCGTGAGTACGCTCGCCCACGTCTTCGAGGCCGCCGGTCTCTCCACCATCGTCTTCGCCTCGATGCTCGAGGTCGCCGAGAAGATGCGACCGCCTCGCGTGCTCTACGGCGAGTTCCCGCTCGGTCGCCCACTCGGCAAGCCTGGCGACGCAGCCTTCCAGCGCGACGTTCTCGAGCGCGGCCTCGCGCTCCTCGAGGCCACCGAGCCGGTGCTCGAGCGGCACCCCGAGGTCATCGAGTCCGACGAGACCCCGCTGGCCTGCGCCATCCCGCCACGCTTCGACCCCGACCTTCCGGCCGCGGTCGACGAGGCGCAGGGGCTGCGTTCTGCGTACGAACGTGCGCTCGCCGCGCACGGCGCGACTTCGGTCGGTCGTGCCATCGACGCCGACACCGTGCCCGCCGCGCTCGATGTGTTGCATCAGTGGGCCGAGGGCGCGTCGTGGAAAGACGTCGCACTGCCGGGGAAGAACACCGTGGCTGTCGTCCACGACATCCGCACGTACTACGAGGAGGCGGCCATGGAACTCGTCACCGGACCAGCACCCGGCGGTCGTGCCGCCGAGGCCTGGTTCTACGAGGAGACCGAGGCCGGCAAGGCGGTCATGGGGGCTCGCAACGCGCTGAAGGAGCAGGAGGCGCCGTTCCCGTTCTGGTTCTACATGGCGCCGGCGCACCGGTGACGAAGCGGGTTGCGACGCAACCCGAAGTATGTGAGAGTGCTAATCGCAATACTTTGCGCATGTCGTTCAGGGGGATCACGTGGTCAGACCATCTCGCTTCGAAGGCACGATCGGTCGGACCATCGCCGACTCCGAGGCCTGGTTCGACGATCCGCCCCACCCTGCTGACGACGCACCGAACGTGGTCGTCGTGTTGCTCGACGACACGGGGTTCGCGCAGTTCGGCTGCTACGGCTCGGACATCGACACGCCGAATGTCGACGCCCTCGCCGCCGACGGCCTCCAGTTCACCAACTTCCACGTGACGCCGCTCTGCTCGCCGACACGGGCATCGTTGCTGACAGGCCGATCGCAACACGCAGTGGGCATGCGCGCCGTCTCGAACTTCCGGACCGGGTACCCCAACCAGCTCGGTCACATCTCGAACCACGCTGCGACTGTGGCCGAGGTCCTTCGAGAAGAGGGGTACGCCACGTTCTGCACCGGGAAGTGGCACCTCGCTCCGATGGAGCAGTGCTCGGCCGCAGGCCCGTTCGACCAGTGGCCGCTTGCACGCGGCTTCGACCGCTTCTACGGCTTCCTCGAGGGCGAGACCGACCAGTTCCACCCGGACCTGGTGTCGGACAACCATCCGATCGACCCGCCCGGCTGGTCTGATGGGAACGGGCCAGAGGAGGGCTATCACGTCAGCGAAGACCTGGTCGACCAACTCCTCCGCATGATCTCCGACAGCAAGGGCGTCCGGCCGGACAAGCCGTTCTTCGCCTATCTGCCCTTCGGCGCGACGCATGCTCCCCATCAGGCACCCGCCGAGTACCTGGCCAAGTACCGCGGCAGGTATGACGATGGCTGGGACGTCGTGCGAAAGCGATGGTTCGACCGCCAGGTCGAGATGGGCGTGATCCCCGACTTCACCGAACTCGCACCGCGCAATCCCGGCGTCGATGCCTGGGACGACCTGCCCGAGAACCAGCAGCGTCTCAACGCCCGCCTCCAGGAGGCGTTCGCCGCGTTCCTCGACCACACCGACGACCAGATCGGCCGGCTCGTCGAGGGTCTGCGCCACCTGGGTCAGCTCGACAACACCGTGTTGATCGTGCTCGCCGACAACGGTGCCTCCCAAGAGGGTGGTCCGTTCGGCGTCATGCACGAGATGAAGTTCTTCAACGGCATCTTCGAGACGGCCGACACGGCAATCGACCGCATCGACGACATCGGTGGACCGCACAGCCACACCAACTACCCGTGGGGCTGGGCGCAGGCCGGCAACTCGCCGTTCAAGTGGTACAAGCAGAACACCCACGAAGGCGGTGTCCACGTGCCGATGATCGTGCACTGGCCGGCCGGCATCGATGAACCGCAGCGCGGCACGATGCGCGACCAGTTCGTCAACGTCGCCGACATCGTGCCCACGATCTACGACCTGCTCGGTATCCAGGCGCCCGAGATCTACCGCGGGCTCGACCAGTTGCCCGTGACCGGGCACTCGTTCCGCTCGGTGCTCGACGATCCGGCTGCCCCGGCCACGAACACCCTGCAGTACTTCGAGATGGGTGGGAGCAGGGCGCTCGTGTCCGGTACATGGAAGGCCGTCCAGAAGCACACCCAGAACGCCGACTACGACACCGAGACGTGGGAGCTCTACGACCTCAGCATCGACCCGTCGGAGTGCAACGACCTCGCCGAGGCCGAGCCAGACAAGCTCGCCGAGCTGATCGACCTCTGGTGGTCCGAGGCTGACCGCCACGGCGTGCTGCCGCTGGACGACCGCATGCTCGAACTGTTCGGCGCACGCTTCCGCGACCACTCGCCGCACCCGGCCGAGAAGCGCTACGTCTATCGACCCCCGATGTCGGCGATCCCGGCGCAGGCGTCAGCAGCCATCGGCGGACGGAGCTTCGACCTGACCGCAACGGTCACTCGCTCAGCCGGCGACGAAGGCGTGCTCTTCGCGACCGGCACCGAGAACTCCGGTATCGCCGTGTTCGTGCAGGACGACAAGTTGATCGTCGATTACAACGCATTCGACGACCACACCATCGTGGAGTCGGACGTGGCGGTGCCCGAGGGCGACTCGGTGCTGACCGCTCGGTTCCGTCGTGGCGAGGGAATGACCGGATCGATCGAGGTCGCCGTCGATGGCGTCGACGCGGGGCACGGCGACACCGTCCTGTTCATGCGGATGATCTCGTCGGTCGGCTCCAGCATCGGGTACGACCACGGGTCGGCGGTCTCCACCAGGTACGCGAGCCCCTTCCCATTCACGGGTGAGCTGCACGAACTGGCGGTCCAGCTCGTCGCACGGGCCGCCCCCGGCACCGCCGAGGCCGAGGCGCGCACCGAGATGTCGCGCCAGTGAGGAAGCCACCATGTTGAACATCACACTCCTGGGCACCGGCAGCCCGATGCCCGACCCCGAGCGCGCCGGGCCGGCGACGTTGATCAGCGGTGGGGGCGAGTACTACCTGGTCGATGCCGGACGGGGCGTGCTGATGCGTCTCGCCGCATGCATGGTCGGCGTGCCGCAGTTGACCGCCGTGCTTCTCACCCACCTGCACAGCGATCACATCACCGACCTGAACGACGTCATCACCAGCCGTTGGATCATGAGCTTCGAGCCGACGCCGTTGACCGTCGTGGGGCCGGTCGGCACGCAGGAGCTCATCGACCACATCGTCGCATCGCTCGGTCCGGACATCAGTTATCGCATCGACCACCACGAGGATCTGCAGGGCTACGGGTTCACGCCCGTGAACGTGATCGAAGTGGAGGACGGCATCATCGACCTGGGCGGCGTCGTCGGGATCTCGTGCGCACCGACGGATCATCGGCCCGTGCACCCCACCGTCGGCTTCCGGTTCGACCACGATGGCGCGTCGGTCGTCGCTGCTGGCGACACCGTGCCGTGTGACGGCCTCGACCGTCTGTGCGCTGATGCGCAGGCGCTCGTGCACACGGTCATCCGCAAGGACGTGATCGAGACCATTCCGCTGCAGCGGATGCAGGACACGCTCGACTACCACTCCTCACCCGAGGAGGCGGCACAGACGGCTGCTCGAGCCAACATGGAGACACTGGTGATGACCCACTACGTCCCGACGTTCCCGTCCGGCGGAGGCGACGACTGGAAGGCGCTCGCCGCCGAGCACTTCGACGGAGCGATAGAACTCGGCGACGACCTCCATCGCGTCGACGTCCATCCGCCCACTACCTGAGGAGCCGACGATGCCTGAATCCCTGTCGAACACCCCGCTCTCGAAGTCCTTCGAGACGGTCGACGGTAAGCAGATGGCGTACCACGAGTCGGGCACCGGCGATCCGATCGTGTTCCTGCACGGGAACCCGACGTCGTCCTACCTCTGGCGAAACATCATCCCGCACCTCACGGAGGTCGGCCGTTGCATCGCTCCCGACCTCATCGGCCAGGGCGACTCCGACAAGCTCGACGACACCGGACCGGAGTCGTACCGATTCGTCGAGCACCGCGAGTACCTCGACGGTCTGCTCGACCAACTCGACCTCGGCGACCACGTCACGTTCGTGATCCACGACTGGGGCTCGGCCCTCGGGTTCGACTGGGCCAACCGTCACCGTGATCGGGTGGCCGGCATCGCCTACATGGAAGCCATCGTCCGTCCGGTGACCTGGGACGAGTGGCCCGAGATGGCCACCGAGATCTTCCAGGGATTCCGATCACCCGCAGGCGAGGGGATGGTGATCGAGAACAACCTGTTCATCGAGGCCGTCCTGCCCGGGTCGATCCTCCGTGATCTCACGGTCGAGGAGCACGACGAGTACCGCCGTCCGTTCGTCGAGGCTGAGCACCGCCGCCCCACGCTCACCTGGCCACGCGAGATCCCGCTGGCGGGCGAGCCGGCCGACGTCGTCGAGATCGTCCAGTCCTACGCCGACTGGCTCCCGACGTCAGGGATCCCGAAGCTCTTCGTGAACGCCGAGCCCGGGGCGATCCTCACCGGAGCCCAGCGTGACTTCGCCCGTACCTGGGACAACCAGACCGAGGTCACCGTGCCCGGCATCCACTTCATCCAGGAGGACAGCCCGCACGAGATCGGCGAGGCCATCGCCGCCTGGCTCCCCACGCGCTGAGCCCTTCGTCTGGTCAGGAGGCCCGACGTCAGGAGGTCATGCCGCCGAGACCGACCAGACCGCGAGCGAGTTCGATCTCGCCCATGTGGCGCAGGCCGTGCTGGTAGTGCCAGCACTCGAACCCATCGAGCACGGTGATCCCTTCGGGCCCGGCGCAGCGGGCGCTGTAGGTGCTGGCGACCTGGTCGGGATACGGCGGGGCGATGAGGACGCGGGTGAGATCGGCGGGGTCTATGGTCGCGATGTGGGCCTCGGTGCGATCGAAGACCGTGCGCTGGTACTCCTTGAACGCGCCGTAGTCGCCGATGCGCTGGTCCTCCATCGTGGAGACCGTCTCCTCCTTGCCGTGGTCGTCGATCGTCATCTGGACTCGGGCCTGCCAGTCCTCGTTCCACGTGGGCAGTTCGCCGGAGAGGACCATGAAGGTCGAGTCCTGCATGTTCGTGTAGTGGAACAGTGAGAAGGCGATGGGCAACACGCCGGAGCGTTCGAAGTGGTTGACGTGGTCGAGGTCCATCGTGTCGACGGCCTGGTAGTAGAGCGAGTGCATCGTCCGCATGCGGCGCAGCAGCGAATCCTGCACCAGGTTCAGGGTCTCGGTGTCGGTCATCGTGGGCCTCCTGGCCAGGCGTTCATCGGCGCCGACGAGGCTACCGAGCACGATGGATACGCTCGGCCGATGTTCACCCTGGCCGGCGCTCGATGAGTTGCTGCTCGCCGAGCCGAGAGCCGGGCGACGTCGCGTCTGGCCGCTCCGCGATCGGCCAGACACCCGGTCCATCCCCACAGCGGGACGTCACGGCGATGGTGGAGGTCGCCGGTGGAACGTTCGTGATGGGGGAGTCCTCCGAACTGGCGTATCCCGGCGACGGTGACGAACCGGTGGAGACCACCGTCGACGGGTTCCTGCTCGACGAGTTCGCCGTCAGCAACGAGGCGTTCGGCCGGTTCGTCGACGAGACGGGCCACGTCACCGACGCGGAGACGTTCGGTTGGTCGTTCGTCTTCGGTGGGCTCCTGCCCGACGACTTTCCGGACACCCGGGGCGTCGCCGGCGCCGAGTGGTGGCGACAGGTGTTCGGCGCCGACTGGCGACATCCGGAAGGCCCGCAGGGCGACGTCGATGACCGATCCGATCATCCGGTGGTTCACGTGTCGTCCGCTGACGCGCATGCATTCGCTGCGTGGCGTGGCGTTCGCTTGCCCACGGAAGCCGAGTGGGAGCGAGCTGCACGCGCCGGCACCGAGACCATCTGGCCCTGGGGTGACGAACGCGAGCCCAGCGGAACACATCGGATGAACGTGTGGCAGGGCTCCTTCCCCGATCGGAACACGGCAGCGGACGGCTGGCTCGGCACGTGCCCGATCGATGCCTACGAACCCAACGGGTGGGGTCTCCACAACATGGTCGGCAACGTCTGGGAATGGACGACAGACCTCGTCAGCGCCCGTCAGCCAGGACCGGCTGATGGGAGGATCGTCACGAAGGGCGGTTCCTATCTCTGCCACGAGTCGTACTGCCGTCGATATCGACCGTCTGGGCGGATCGGGTCGACTCAGGACTCCTCGGCCGGCAACCTCGGATTCCGGTGCGCAGCCGACCTGATCCAGTCAGGTCGCGCCGAGTAGCGAGCGGATCGCCGTTGTCCAGGCACGCCGGATCTGCGGCTCCGACCGTCCGTGTGCCGACCGGAGGAGATCCCACGCTTCGAAGGAGGTGAGGACGTCGATCGCGTCGGCGACGTCGTCGCTGCCGTTCCTGGTCCGACCGCTCAACTCGGCCGCGAAGTGCCTGCGGACCTGTTCGGCGAGGTCCAGACGGAGTCGAGCGAGGCGCTCCGTCACCGGTGTCTCCTCGTGTGTCGACGAGCGCACGAGGCGGGCAACCGGAGCGACGGTCTCATGCAGTGTCGCCCTGGCATCCACCAGTCGGGTGATGCGCTCGTCGAGCGTTCCGTCTCCG
This sequence comes from Acidimicrobiales bacterium, assembly GCA_038255425.1. GTDB lineage: Bacteria > Actinomycetota > Acidimicrobiia > Acidimicrobiales > Salinilacustritrichaceae > Salinilacustrithrix. Next base: position 9,122 of record JBBSLH010000024.1, on the reverse strand, counting down.
ATGGCCGGGACCTCGAACAGCGATCCGAATCGAGCGAAGTAGGTCTCGATGGTCTGCTGCTGGAGGTCGTCGAGGTTCTCGAAGTAGCGGAAGACGGACGAGACCGACACGCCGGCCCGTGCAGCGACCACGTCGGTCTGGGGGAGCCCACCCTGTTCGAGGAGCAGTGTGATCATCGCCTCGATGACGGCGGCGCGATTTCGATCCCGACGGGCGCGACGCCCATCGGTGGCCTCGGCAGCGGTCATGGCGGGAGCGTACCGCCGCGAAAGGTTGTGGGAGTAGGAGACGCAGTACCCGTGGCCGGACTGGCATGATCGAGGAATGAAGGTCTCGCTCCGTCACGATCTCCCATGCTCGCCCGAGCAGTTCTGGGAAGCGTTCTTCGACCCGGAGCTCACCGAGCGGATGTACCTGGAGGCAGTCGGTGCCACCGAGGTGTCCGTCCTCGAGCAGTCGGGGGACGTCGGATCCGAGATCCACCGCAAGGTGCGGTGGAGTCAGGAGATCGATGCGCCGGGACCGATCAAGAAGATGTTGGGCGACACGACGACCACGGTGGAGGAGGGAACATTTCGCAACGGCGTGTGGGCGTTCACCATCGATCCCGGTGCACCGGGTGGTGTCAAGATCACGATGGCGGGAACGACGCAGGTCGAGCCGACGGACGACGGCTGCGTTCGCATCTTCGACCTGGAGATCAAGGTGAAGATGCTCGGACTCGGGAAGGTGTTCGAGAAGTTCGGCGAGACCCAGGCGAAGAACGGTCAGGACGACACGGCCGATTTCCTCCGGACCCACTTCAGCTGACGAAACCTGCAGTTTGAGACCGGTGGGCGTCGCTCTAGATTGGAGTGATACTCATTCTCATTGCAAAGGAGCTGATCGATCGTGCACAGGACGTGGTGTTCGACCGTCGCCGTACTCGTGATGCTCGGCGGTGCATGCACCAGTGGAACTGACGAATCGGCCGGATCGGACCGTCCGACCGTGGTGGTGACCACGAGCATCCTCGGGGACGTGGTGGAGAATCTCGTCGGAGGCGACGTGGATGTGGTCACGGTCATGCCGGTGGGCGCGAGCCCGCACGACTTCCAGGCGTCGGCGAAGCAGGCGAACCAGATACGCGAGGCCGATGCGCTGATCCTGAACGGCGGCGGCTTCGAGGCCGGCCTGGTGGACGTGGCTGCGAGCGCCGAGGGCGATGGCGTTCCGACGTTCGCGGCCCTCGACGCTGTCGAACCACTGGACGGGGACCCGCGCGACCCACACTTCTTCACCGACCCGTCGCGGATGGCCGAGGCGGTGGATTCGATGGCCGATTTCCTGGTCGATTCTGTCTCGTCGATCGACGAGAGCGACCTCCGAACTCGCACGAGTGAGTACCGGAACGCGCTGCTGGGCCTCGACGCAGACATCTCCGACCTGTTGGACACGATCCCGGCCGAGCGTCGGGTCATGGTCACCAATCACGAGGTCTTCAGCTACTTCGCCGACCGATACGACTTCGAGATCGTCGGAACCGTGATCCCTGGTGCTTCGACTTCCGGAGCGGCGAGTGCCGGAGATCTCGCCGCGCTCGCAGAGCTGATCGTGGACCGACACGTCCCAGCGATCTTCGCCGACACGTCCTCACCCAACCGTCTGGCCCGCACGCTCGCGGACGAAGTGGGTGACATCGAGGTCGTCGAGCTCTTCTCCGAGTCGCTCGGCGCGGCCGACAGCGGCGGCGAGACCTACCTCACGATGACGAGGACCAACGCCGAGCGGACTGCCGCTGCCCTCGGTGCCTCGGCGTGACTGATCTTCCGCCGATCGCACAACTCGATCTGGCCGTCGTCTCGCGACCGGATGTGCACCCCGAGGCGACAGCGCCTCCCATGATCCCGGTGTACGGGTTCGTCGTCGATCATCCGGAAGGGGCGATCGTCTTCGACACCGGCGTCGGCTTCGGGAATCCAGCTCCGCCCGTCGTCCACACGGCGGGGCCGCCGGCGAACCGATGAGGCCGCGCCTCGCGACAGGTACTCGTGATGCAGGGAGAGAGAACGGCGCGGATCGGCGAAGCGGACGAGACTGTCGTCCGGAGGTCTGCCGTGGGTGTCCGGAGCGATGCTCAGCTGCTGGAGGACATCGCCGCGGGGGATCGCGACGCGCTGAGGATGCTCCACGAACGGCACGCCGCCTGGCTCGCCCTTCGCTTGCGCCGTCGGTGCGCTGATGGCGATGTGGTCGCCGAGGCGGTGCAGGACACCTTCGTTGCGGTGTGGAGGAGCGCCGGACGTTGGGACGGCTCCGGCGAACCGGCCGCGTGGATCTGGGGCATCGCGATCCGGCGGCTGATCGGCGTGCTGCGGACTCGAGACCGGTGGAAGCGGGATCGCCCGACACCGGTCATTCCCGAATCCGACTCGATCACGATGGTGGAGGACAACGTGTTGCTCGGAATCGAGCACGGAGATCTGGCGGGCGCCCTCGGGCAGCTGTCTCCCGAGCTCCGAGCCGTGGTGCAGGCGACGGTGTTCGACGGTCTCACGACTCGGGAGGCAGGGCGGCTGCTGGGCATCCCGGCGGGAACGGTCAAGACGCGGATGATGCGGGCGCGAACTCAGATGAGAGGAGCCCTGGCATGAACGACGACTCTTGGCACGCATCAGAGATGCTGCTCGATCGCTTCGTCGCCGACCCGTGCGCAGTCGACGGCATCACGGCAGCGTCACTCGAGGCGCACCTGCTGACTTGTGGCCGCTGTCGTGCGCGGGTCAGCGAGCGGACGAGCACAACGCTCGTGGCCGACTCGTGGCGAAGGGTCGCAGCAGCCATCGACGAGCCGCGGCTCTCGTTGCTGGAACGCGTGATGATCCGCCTCGGCGTTTCCGAATCGACCGCGCGATTGCTTGCCGGCACACCGTCGCTCGGTCTCGCGGGGCTCGGCTCGATCATCGTGCTCGCATCGGCCGCGGTCGCGAGCGGCCGGGCCACCGACACGTCGGGTGGGTTCCTCGTCCTCGCCCCGCTGCTCCCTCTGCTCGCCATCGCCACTGCGTTCGCCGCGGTGGCCGATCCGGCGGGCGAGGCCGGCGTGGCCACGCCGCTGCACGGCATCGGACTCGTGCTGCGCCGAGCAGTCGTCCTCCTGGTCGCGGTCTTCATGGTGCTCGGCGCGGCGGATCTGGCAGTGGGGGAGGTGGGCGTGCCGGTCATCGCGTGGGTGCTCCCCGCCCTCGCCCTCACGCTCGGTGCTCTGGCACTCGGCACGTGGTACCGGGCGGAGACAGCAGCGAGCGGGCTTGCGATCGTGTGGACACTCGCCGTGGTCGGCGTCCGGTGGATGGACGGATTCCAGACGGGGTACGCCGACACGGCCACGTTTTCCCCGCCCGGGCAGGCGATTGCCTTGCTCGTCCTCGTCATTGCGACTGCGGTGGTCGTCGTCCGGCGTGACCAGTTCCAGTTGATGGGTGATGTTCGATGACCGGTCACGTCCACCTCCGCGATGTCACGAAGTCGTACGGATCGCTGGTCGCGGTCGACGGGATCGACATCGACTTCGAGCCGGGGGTGACAGGCCTCCTCGGACCCAATGGGGCTGGAAAGACCACGTTGATGCGAATGGTGGCGACGGTGGTCGCCGCCGACCGAGGGCGCATGGACGTGCTGGGTCACGATCCGTCGACCGGGTCCGGGCGACTCGAGATCAGGCGCCAACTCGGTTACCTGCCACAGGAGCCGGGCTTCCATCGGAACTTCAGCGCGTTCGACTTCGTCGACTACGTGGCGATCCTCAAGGAGTGGGGCAACCGCAGCGCTCGACACGACGAAGTCCGTCGTGTGCTGACGCTCGTGGGACTCGAACCGGTGATGCACAAGCGCATCGGGCGCCTGTCGGGTGGGATGCGGCGACGAGTCGCGATCGCCCAGGCGCTGCTCGGCAGCCCGCGGTTGCTCGTGCTCGACGAGCCGACGGCTGGCCTGGATCCCGAGCAGCGACTCCGGTTCCGTGAGTTGTTGGGCACGGCGGCAGACGGCGCCACGGTGTTGCTCTCCACCCACCAGACAGACGACGTCGCCGCCCTGTGCAATCGAGTCGTGGTGCTGCTGGCCGGACGAGTCCGATTCGTCGGTTCGCCGGGAGATCTCGCGCAGCGGGCCGACGGCCGGGTGTGGACTGCCCCGGAGCGCGACTCGCAGGCGGAGCTGGCCTGGGTGACCGGCGATGGTGCAGTCCGCCACATCGGCACGCCACCGGTCGACGCGCAACTGGTGGCACCGACGGTCGAGGACGGCTACCTGCTCCTCGCCCGCGAGTTCGACGTCGCGGTGGTCGGACCGTCGTGATCCTGCTCGTGGTCCTCGTGCCGGTGATGGTGGTTGCGCTTTTCGTCGCACGCTCGCAGTCACGTCCGAACGTCTCCGACGCCGGGTGGGTCTCGCCCGAGGTGGCGATGGGCTCGGGCCCGACCCAGCTACAGCGAGTGACGAAGATCCAGACTGTCCGATCGATCGGTCGAGTCGAGGGAAAGCTGCTGTTCTGGAGCCCCTGGACCTCGATCGGTCTGGGATTCCTCGCCGTGATCGTGCTGGTGTTCGCGATCCTGTGGGTCGACGACAGCGTCGTGACGTGGCCAGAGTTCGCGCAGCTGTCGCCGTGGTTCGTCCATCCGCTCGTGGGGATGATCATCCTGGCGAGCCACCGCGCGGCGACGAGGTCGGTTCGCGACGGCGCGGAAGAAGTCTTCGCCGTGTGCCCGTCCCGCATGGAGGTGCGGACGATGGGACATCTCGCGTCGGCATGGCTACCGGTGGTCGTGTCAGCGGTATTCCTCGTCGGGTTCGGGATCCTGCTGGCCATCCGTTCGCCGGTCATCCACGGTCCGCTCGGTGCCGATGCGGTGGGCGACGTCGTCGGAGCGTTGCTCTTGTGTGTGGGTGGGGTGGTCCTGGGCGTCGCACTGGGCCGCTGGGTCGAGTTCGCGCTGGCCCCAGTGGTGGTCGTCGTGGGGATCCTGTTTCTCTCGACCGGGATCAGCGGCATCGGCGGCGACGGTTGGAATCCGTACGTACAACTCTCCACCGCGCCGACGATCGAGGCGCCGTCACCGGTCTTCGCCGACCGGGCGGTGTGGTGGCACGCGCTGTGGATCGTGGCACTCGTGGCGATCGTCGGTTCAGCGGCCGTACTGCGCCATCGGCATGATCGCCCGGTCCTCCTCGCAGGTGCTGGTGCTCTTGTCCTGGCACTCGTCGCGGCGTTCGGAGTGACCAGGGAGATGCCGTCTGCATCAGCCGCCGCGATCGCGGATCGGGTGGCCCGACCAGAACTGCACCAGGAGTGCATCGACGTCGCGGGACGGGTCGACGTCTGTGTGTTCCCCGCCCATTCGGACTATGCCGATCGGGTCTCCGACGACGTGACCGCCGTGGCGATGGCACTCCCGGACGATGTCGGTCCGATGACCATCCGACAGGTGTACGAAGATCGGGTCGAACAGCTCCCCCCGGAGGTGCGCCGACGACTCCCCAGTCCGCTCCCGCCTCGGCCTGGCAACGAAGTTCCGTTCTCCGACTTCAACACGGTCGGCACGTTCTCGGGTCAGCGGGCCGATCTCGCCTTCGCCGCCGTCGGGCTGCCGGCGCGGCCTGACGCTGCGCGCATGCCTCTGGTGGTCGCTGGGGAAGCTCGCGGCGTGGTGGCGGTCTGGCTGTCGGTGCGCGGCCTCGACTTGGACGACCAACTCAGGCGTGCCCGAGTGCCCCGAACTGACTCCGACGATCCGTTCGAGAACGGCTCACTCGATGGGGTGGGGCCGTGCAGCGTGCCCAGTGTGGTCTGGTCTCGTCAAGACCTCGAGGCCGCACGAGCCGTGATCCAACTCCCGGAGGAGACCGTCGCACGGGCAGTTGCGACCGACTGGCACACGTGGATCGATCAGTCGACCGGAACCGATGAACTCCTCGCCCACTTGGGACTCCCCGCCGTGGGGCCGTTCGACCAGGTGACGCCGAGGCCCGGCGAGCCGTGTTGACTACGCCATGGCAAGCACCAGTCGGCACCTTGCCGAGGCGGCGTGCCATCGCAAGGTCGCTCGTCTGGCCGACCGCTCGCGTCGCTCGGCTCGATCGTGTCGCAGGCACGGTGCTGGTCGGCTCGATCCCGCTGTTCGTGACCGTCCTGCGGAACGGTGCCGATCTGGCACTGCCGTCGATCATTCTCGGGGTCGTCACCGGAGCTTCGGTGGGATGGGTCGCCGATGATCCGACGGGAGATGTCCTCACGCCGTGTCCGGTAAGCGTTCCGCGACGGCTCGCGTGTCGGGTTGTCATGGCGGTGTCGACGTCGTTGGTCATGGCCGCCGCGGTCGTGGTCGCTGCCGCTGTCCTCTGGTCGTCGAGGCTGGTGTGGGCCGAACGGATCCCCGAATCGATGTTCGCGGCGGTCGTCGCCCTGGCGGTGGGATTCTGGCTCCTGCTCCGTGGCGATCCCGGTGGCGGAGCACCGGCCGTGACGTCGGGTGCACTACTTCCGGTGCTGGTGGCGGCACTCGCGTTCCGGTGGCCCGACGTGCTCCCCACCTTCGGACCGGGCCCGACCCATGCGCGATGGTGGATGCTGGTCGCCTTGGGCGTTCTCGCCGCCGCTCACGGCGCAAGAGACACCGCCGCACCTTCCCTGTACCGACGACTGTTCGAGGACCGATGACCAACGCACTTCCGTCCCCCGCCCTCCGTCGCCAACCCGGACTCCTGAATCGTCTGTTCAAGGTCCCGTCGCCCGTGCTCGATGAACTTCGTGACGAACTCGGCCCGATCTACGGATTCGGTGCTGGTCCCGCCCGGATGGCCGTCGTCGGCGACCCGACGGCGCTGCGCGAGTTGTTCGCGATGCCCGCCGAGTCGTTCCGGTGGAACCACAAGTTCAACGTGCTCGGGTTCGTCGTCGGCCCCGGATCCATGATCGTCTCCGATGGCCCGGACCACACCCGACGGCGCAAGTCGGTCCAGACGGCCTTCAGTCGCCGGCGGCTCAACGGATGGATCCCCACGATCGTCGAACGTGCCGACGCCACGATCGACGAGGTGCTGGACGAGCTCCCGGCCCAGGGTTCGGAGATCGACATGTATCCGGTCGGCCGCTCCCTCGTCCTCGACATCGTCGTGCGAGCGTTGTTCGGCCCGCGGATGTCGCCGCACACGAAAACGATCGGCGAGCTCTTCGAACGCCCGCAGGCCTACCTCGAATCGTCGTTCCTCAGCCAGCTGCCACACCCCTTCCCTCGGACCAAGCGGGCGCGTGTCGGTGCCGACCGCCGCGCGCTCGACGCCATCATCGATGGGGAGATCGCCGCCCGTCGCCAGGACCCGTCGGGCGACCCGAACGACGTGCTCGAGGCGCTCGTGCTCGACGGCACGCTCGACGATGCCGAGATCCGCGACCAGGTGGCGACGTTGATCGGTGCCGGCTACGACACGACCAGCGCCTCGTTGTCGTGGATGCTCACCCTCTGCGCACGGGACCCAGAGGTGTGGCGTCGACTCGGTGAGGAGGCCGACCAGGTCTTTGTTGCGCCCACCGACGCAGACCACACGACTCTGGCTGCGCTCGAATTCGCCGACCGCACGATGCGGGAGACGACGCGGCTGCACCCCGCTGGCGTGATCAGTCCGCGTGAAGCGGCGATCGACATGACCGTCGGGGGCTACGCCATTCCGAAGGGGACCCTGATCCTCTGGTCGGCGCACCTCGCCGGACGCGATGCGGCTGCATGGACGGACCCCCTCGAGTTCCGGCCCGATCGCTTCGTCGAGGCCACCGGCGACCAGAAGGCGCTCGCCGACATCGCCTGGGTGCCGTTTGGACGGGGTGCCCGCAACTGCATCGGGTTCGCGTTGGCGCAGATGGAGCTCACGCTCATCGTGGCCCGCATGGCCCAACGGCTGTCGATCACGGCTTCGGGGCCTGTGCCGACCCCGACGGGAATGGTCGTCAACCGCCCCGCCGGTGGTGCGCCGATGCACGTATCCGCGCGACGCGTTTCCGTCTGACGCCGTGTCTCACACTCCGGACGACGTCGCAGCTGGCCACTCGTTCTACACCCGCCGCTCGCTGGCGGTCTACGACTTCGCCATCCTCTGGTACTTCTCTCGACTCGCGTGGAAGTGCCCCGCGTCGAGGGTGCTCCGCCACTACGACGAGCACGTGTCGGGCAACCACCTCGACATCGGTGTGGGAACCGGGTACTTCCTCGACCGCTGCTCGTTCCCCACAGAGGAGCCTCGCATCGGTCTGATGGACCCGAACGACGCGTGCCTCGACGCGGCGTCACGTCGAGTCGAGCGCTATCGACCCGAACGCCATCGTGCGAGCGTGCTGGAACCATTCGAACTCGAGGGTCCGGGGTACGCCTCAGTGGGCATGAACTACCTGCTCCACTGTCTGCCTGGCGACATGCGGTCGAAGGCCGTGGTCTTCGAGCATGTCCGGGCCGTGACCGAACCTGGAGCGGTCGTGTTCGGTGCGACGCTCCTCCACGACGGCGTCGAGCGCAACTGGTTGGCGCGGACGGTGATGGCTCGCAACAACGCCCACGGCATCTTCTCGAACGGCGACGACGACCTGGAAGGCCTGCGGTGGGCGTTGGCGCAGCATCTCGACGAGCCGACGACCGAGATCGTCGGGTGCGTCGCGCTCTTCTCCGGACGGATCTGAGCTGTCGATCAGTCAGAGAGTGAGGATCTCGACGGCAGCAACTGCGATCGAGAAGATGCCGATTCCTGTGAGAGCGAGCACGACCATGCGGCCGAAGCGCCCTCGAGACGCAGTGTAGATCCCCGGCGCCGAGGCTCCCGCCACCACCGCGACCACCGTCGCGAGGAGAAGGGGCGGCGACGGAACGAGGATCGCGAACGGGAGGAGCGAAGCCAGTCCTTTCAGGGTCCGTTCCGGGCGAGGCCACGTCGCCGCGAAGCGGTCGACGAGCACGCCGAACGTCGCCCCGAAGAGGCCGAGCATCGCGAGACAGATCGCCACCGCCAGCGCGACTGGTTCGACCAGCTGGAAGTCCGGATTGGTCGGGTCGAGCAGGCCTGTGGGCCGGATGAGCGCACCGGCTCCGATGGCGGCT
>JBBSLH010000023.1:0-20505 GCA_038255425.1 Acidimicrobiales bacterium | reverse complement strand
CGTGGAAGCTCTCCACCTTCAACGACGAGCTGGCCGATCGGCTGCACACCGCTTACGAGCGGACGCAGGCATTCGCCGACAGCAACCAGTGCACGCTGCGACGGGCGGCCTACAGCATCGGCGTGCAGCGAGTGGCCGACGCCTCGCGCATGCGGGGGTATGTGTAGTCACTGGGTCCCGGGTGGCACGATGCCCGGATGCCTCGTTTGCCCCTCCGCTCGTGCGTGCTCGTGTGCGTGCTCGTTCTTGCGGCGTGCGGCGACGACGGCCGGACGCTCTCACCAGCTCCCGACGTGCCCATCGAGCCGGCGACCACGTCGACTGCCCCACCGCCGGAGGCCGGCTTCACGACCGACGACCCGGCGATCGGCATCAACCTGTCGAGCCCGTCGTTCGCCGGTGGCGAACTGCTCGGCGCAGACTTCACGTGCGACGGTCTCAACGTTCCCCCGCCACTGGTCATCGCCGGCACGCCGCCGGAAACAGCCGAGCTCGCCGTCAGCATGGTCGACCGGTCGGCTGACGGTTTCGTCCACTGGGTGATCAGCGGGTTACCTGCCACGACGACGCAACTGGAGTCCGGCGTGATCCCGACCGACGCCGTCACTGCCCGAACCGACAGCGGCGTCGACGGCTGGGACGGACCATGTCCGCCGGCGGGAGACGCCCCGCACGACTACGTCTTCTCCGTCTACGCGATGGCCGAGCCGATCGGGCTCGCGCCGGGCCTCGACGGTCGCGAAGCGATCACGCTCCTCGAGCAGGCCGCCATCGCATCCACGACCCTGGTCGGGCGCTACGCCAAGCCGGCCTAGAGATCGGGCTCCTCGCCCGATCGGACTCACGCGTAGGTGAGGCGGGTGATCCAGTCTGCGACGACTGCGGGACGCTCGGAGCCCTCGACCTCGACGGTGTAGGTGCGGGTGACCTGGATGCTGTCCGTGCCCTTGAGCTCGACGTTCTTCACGACGCTGGTCGCTCGGATCTTCGAGTCGACCGGTACCGGCGAGACGAACCGGACCTTGTCGAAGCCGTAGTTCACGCCCATGATCACGCCCTTGATCGTCTCGGGGTCCTGGGGAACCGAGCCGGCGAGGTGGGTGAGCATCGACAGGGTCAGGAAGCCGTGGGCGATCGTGGTGCCGAACGGGCCGGCCTTCGCAGCCTCCTCGTCGACGTGGATGAACTGGTGGTCGATCGTGACGTCAGCGAAGTCGTTGATGCGCTCCTGCGTCATCTCGAACCAGTCACCTGAACCGTCGGTCTCGCCGACACGGGCCTGGAACTTCTCGAACGCGGTCTCTGCAGCAGTCATGGCGCGAGACCCTAGATCGTCACTCTGCCGGGATGGGCAACTCGACCGCGAGCTGGCGGCTCTGCGCGAGAAGTCGTCCGTCGCTGCCCCAGATCTCGCCGTCCTCCTCGACGTAGCCGCCGGCGGCGTGTTTCGACGTGAAACGAGCGAACGACCATTCGTGCTCGGCGGATGGCACGTCGCGGAAGTGGATCGTGAGGTCGATCGTCGGGACGCCCATGCGCTCGGGGCACCGGTTGAAGATCGCCGGCGCCCACGCGTCGACGATGGCTGCGATGACGACGTCATCAACCGGCTCCGGATCCGCGAGACGGATCCACCCACCGGTGAGCGCTTCCGAAGCGATCTCCCCCGACCACCGATCGGGGCCGAGGCGGGGCTGCATGTCGTAGTGGTCGCGCATCGGGATCGGGAACGCGCCGGGTGGGGTCTCGACCGGCGGCGTCTCCCCGGTCGGCGGAGCGACGTCGGGGATCGGGAGATCGGCGAAGGCCGGCCCCTCGCGATCGACGGCCGTCGCCGCGAGACCCAGGACCATGAGGCGGCCGTCCTGGGTCAGACGGACCGACATCGAGGTGAGCGTTCGTCCACGCCGCTCGACCGTGACGGCGACCTCACAAGCGCCCTCGACCGGAGCTCGGAGATAGTGCAGTGTCATCGACCGGAGTCGTTGGCCAGTCCCGCCGACCTCGGCGAGCAGTGCACGAGCGATGATCGCTGCCAGGTAGCCGCCGTTCGGGCCGCGCAGGATCCACCACGAACGGTCGATCGTGGCGTCGTACCGCCCATCACCCTGCGCGACGACGGCCGTGTCTCGAGCGAACCGACTGCTTCCACTCATGTGTCTGGCTCAGTCGTCGTCTTCGACCGAGTCGACGTCGATGACGTCCTTGCCGGCCGCCTTCGCCGCCTTGCGCGCATCGCGTTTCTGCTTGAGCTCGACCACGCGTTCCGCGTTGTCTGCTCGCCGTGTCTGGAATCCGCCGACCCCGAGCGCGACCAACGCCGGGAGGGTGTAGATCGCGTAGGCACCACCGATGAAGAAGACGTAGCCAGCGATGGCGAGCATCGCCATCGTCCAGATCGTCGATCGCTTCTCGTGCTTGGTGAAGTAGGCCGCCGCGCCGGTGATGGCGACCGGTGCGAACATGATGAGAAGAGCGATCGGGAGGCTCTCTTCGTCGAGCAACTTCACGTCCTCGATGATCGAGGCGGTGCCGTCGTCGTTGATCGTCACGTCGTCGGCCAGTTCGACCCGGGGATCGTTCTCCGGCACCTCGCGCTCCACCCGCACCGGCGTGAAGAGCAGCAGACCGATCGATGCGATGCTGAACAAGAACGCCAACATGACCGCGCGCTGGCCGGGAATGGTGAACGGATTCTGCTTTCCACCGCGCTTGCCCGACGCCTTGCCAGCGGTCGCCTTCGTCGGCTTCGTCGTCGACCCGGTGTCGGTCGCGCCCTCGTCTCGATCCGGACCGAGGTCACGTGCGAGTTCCGTCGCCTGACCAGCGTGCGCCGAGCGAGCCTGACGGGCGTCGCGCTTGGCGCGATTCCGTCGCTGGCGCTCCGACTTGTTCGGTTTCGAGGAAGCCACGTCGCGACGGTAGATCGCGAGCAGCGTCACCCCCTAGCCCGCACCGATGGCCACGACGGACAAAGTTCTCTCGAAATAGCGTGAAACGACACGTTACGATCGCTGACGATGCGACGGTATGTCCCTCTGGTCCTTCTCGTCCTGGCGCTCGTCGCCGGCGCATGTTCTGGCGACGACGACACCGGGTCCGCGGCGAACACGTCGATACCGGACAAGACCACCACGTCGTCCACCACCACCACCCAGCCCGACACCGTCTCCCCCGACGTCATCCCCACCGACGAATCCCGCATCGACGAGGCCTACGTCGAGGGCGTGCTGGACGCGCTGTTCGTCGAATCGCTGCGTGCACTGATACTCGTTCGCGACAGTGGCGACGGGGTGGTGACCGAAGAGGCATCAGATCTGGTCAACGCGATCAGCAACAAATCGGAGAGCGTCGAAATTCAGAACAGCTTGGCGAGCACGGCACGCTCTGGTTTCGAGGGCATTCCGCCCGAGCCCTCTCCGATCCTTGCGTCCGTCGTCAAGGTGATCACTGCGAGTCGCTCGTGCGTACTTGCAGAGATCGTTCTGGATGCCGCAGGCGTCACAGGCGATCCGAGAACCCCTGAACCGGATGAGCGTCAATTTGCCCGTCTCGCGCCGGCGTCGGCATCACAAAGAGACAGCGGTCTAAATCCAACCGCGTGGGTTCTTGCGGGGCTGCCAGTGCGTACAGACGGGACCGTCCCCGACGCGAAGTGTCAGCAATGAGCGCCGCCCGATGACGGTCGGAGCGAGTTTCCGCGCCTCCTTCGTGGTCCTTCTCCTCCTTCCGATCCTATGGATGGCCGAGGTAGGTGCCGGTGAACCTCTCTGTGAGGGAGAGCTCGTTGCCGACCCAATATCAGGTCAGCTCGTGTGCCGAGGCGACTCCGGCGGGAACGGCGGGTCTGGGGGCGGACGGGGCGGCGGCGGAACCGCGCCGCCAACGACTGGGTATCCATTCCGTGAATTGTGGATCCCAGTTCTCATCGCGGGACCCGATGGGACATGTCTCGATACGACAACGATTCGGCTCGATCGTGAACCGACATCTGCGGAGGAACTTCAATCGGAGCTTCAGTTCTTCCGGTACATACGGCAGTACCCGATGTGCCCTGACGCAAACCCTCCTCCCGCTACCTCGCCATCACTCGAAGCGGCCAACTTTCTCGAGGTGATTGACCTCCCAATCCCTAGGCCTTACATCAGGCCTGGGAGGCTTCCGGTCGGATTCGATGCGTACCTAGAAACCGGCGCGCCCACCGCGCAAACATTCGGCCCGAGGGCCACGCCATTTGGCGATCTCGTCTTGACCGCCACTGCGTTCGTCTTCGTCGATTGGGATGACCCTCACGACGGTGTGGAAGGAGAAGAAGGTCCATTGGTCGTGGGAGACGGACTGGATGTCCGCCCTGCGCGTCCGGGTCCGCATCCCGACGGGGAGATCACACACCTCTACCAACACGACGGGTTCCATGAGGTAACTGTTCGCTATGAGTGGGTAGCCGACTGGTCGATCGGAACGGAACACACGGGAACGATTACAGCTGTCCAAACATCGGGCGTCTATCCCGCCCCGGGGTTCGAGGCGTACAGCCGGCAAGCAGTGGGCTGAGTCAACCGAGCCAGGGCGGGCGGAACATGATGCAGAGGCGGGGTCCGACGGGCCGTGTGGTCTTCGGGACACCGTGGCGCCAGGTGCGTTGGATGGTCCCGCCCATGACCAGCAGGTCTCCCAGGCCGAGGTCGAATGAGATCGATCCGCCACCACCGACAGGCGACAGCAGGAAACGTCGGCGGGCGCCGCACGAGACAGTGGCCATGACCGTCGTCTGCATCTCGCGGGCGATCTGGTCGCCATGGGGCGCCACCGAATCCCGGCCGTCGCGATACCAGGCGAGGCCGATCCGTCGACAGGGCTCGCCGTACCGAGCAGTCAGCAGTCGACCGACCGACCGGAGCACCGGCGGCATCGGTCCGTTCTTCGGTATCGACGCGGTGAGCCGCGGTACGTCGACGATGCGGTCGTACATGGGTCGTTGGGTTGCCGTCCACTCGGTCTCGGCCGTGATCCGATCGAACAATGTCTGCTCGCCCTGCAACCAGTTGGGCAGGTACTCGACCCAGGCACCGTCCGCGAGTTCCGTTCGTTCGAGCCCGGTGAGGAACGGGTCGAAGTCCGGTTCCCCGCCACCGAACAGTGATGTCTGGAGCGGCGCCGGCGCGGTCATCGGAAGTCTCGACTCTTGGGCGTACCGCCCACGGGCAGGAACGACAGCTTCTCGGCCACGACATTGATCACGCCTTCACTACGCTCGCACCGACCACGGATGAGCATCGCCGGTGCCGTGAGCGCCACCCGCCGGTGTGCATTCCAGCACCCCTTCGACACCACGACGTTGATCAGACCCGTTTCGTCTTCGACGTTGAGGAACATCGTCCCGCCGGCGGTGGCTGGGCGCTGGCGGTGCGTCACGACGCCACCGATGAGCACCTTCGACCCGGGCTCGACCTCCCACAGTCCGACCGAGGTGACGACGCCCATCCGGTCGAGGTCGTCACGGATGAACTTGGTCGGGTGTCCCTCGGGACTCATGCCCGTGGCCCACAGATCGGCCCTGGCGGTCTCGAAGTCGTCCATGCCGGGCAGCGCCGGCGGTCGGTCACCGGTGACGATCCCGGGCAACCGGTCGACCCCACCCTGAGCGACCGCTCCCGCCTGCCAGATCGCTTCCCGTCGGCTCAGCCCGAGACACTCGAACGCACCCGCCGTGGCCAGGGACTCGAGCTGCGACAGCGTGAGTTCGATCCGTCGGGCCAGATCCTCCATCGACACGAACGGACCACCGCCGTCCCTTGCATCGGCGATCTCCCGCGCCAGGTCGATCCCGATCCCCCGCACCTCCCGGAACCCCAACTGCACCACCGGCCCCCCGACCCCCCACCCCTCCGACCCGTTCTGGTCACCACATCGGACGTCAGGAGTGCCGATGTGGTGACCAGAACCAGATTTTGGGAGGAGGGTGGCGTCGGCGGCGGAGGTGTTGCAGTCGACGGTCCGGACCTCGACGCCGTGACGGCGAGCGTCCTGGATGAGTGAGTGGGGCGACCAGAACCCCATGGGCTGGGCATTCAACAAGCCGGCACAGAACGCTGCGGGGTGGAAGCGCTTGAACCACGACGATGCATAGACGAGATAGGCGAACGACACCGAATGGCTCTCGGGGAAGCCGTAGTTGGCGAACGCGGCGAGCTTGACCCAGATCTCCTCGATGACGTCGTCGGGCACACCCCGCTGCCGGGCGCCGGCCCGGAACCGGTCGTGCAGACGTTCCATCCGTTCGGGCGAGCGCTTGGACCCCATGGCCTGACGGAGCTGGTCGGACTCGGACGCAGTGAACCCACCGACGTCGATCGACATCTGCATGAGTTGTTCCTGGAACAGCGGGATGCCGAGCGTCTTCTTCAACGACTTCTCGAGCAGCGGGTGGAGGTACGTCACGTCCTCCTGACCGTTGCGCCGACGGATGTAGGGGTGCACCGACCCGCCCTGGATCGGCCCCGGCCGGATGAGCGCCACCTCGACCACCAGGTCGTAGAACGTGCGGGGCTTCAACCGCGGCAGCGTGGCCATCTGGGCACGAGACTCGATCTGGAACACACCCACGGTGTCGGCCTTGCACAACATGTCATAGACCTCGTCGTCCTGGGGCAACTCCGCGATGTCGACGTCGATGCCGTGTGCGTCGCGCACCAACCGGACCGTCTCGTGCAGCGCAGTCAGCATCCCGAGGCCGAGCAGGTCGAACTTCACGAGTCCGACGGCGGCACAGTCGTCCTTGTCCCATTGGAGGACGGAACGGATCGGGGTCTCGGACCGGACCGTCCCGCCGTCCCGCCCGGTGAAGCGACCCCACTCGACCGGGCACACCTCGACCACGGGTCGGTCGCACAGCACCATGCCGCCGGAGTGGATGCCCAGGTGGCGGGGGAAGTGCTCGACCTCGGCCGCCATCGCCAACACGTCGGCCGGAACATGCAGTCGGCTCGCAAGCTTCGCCTCCTTGGAGCGCTCGGCGCTGGCGCCTGTTTCCGAGCGCTCGAGTTCTTGTTGGGCTGCCGTGGTCGCCACCCCGCCCCAGGCATCGGCCGACTTGGAGAACGCGTCCTGCTGGCCGGTGGCGTACCCGAGCGCCTTGGCCATGTCTCGGATCGACGACTTGGCGCGGTAGGTGATGACGTTGGCGACCTGGGCGGCGTGGCGCCGGCCGTGCCGCTCGTAGACGTACTGGATGACCTCTTCACGCCGGTTCGACTCGATGTCGACGTCGATGTCCGGTGGCCCGTCTCGCTCCGGTGAGAGGAACCGTTCGAACAGGAGGCCGAGCTTCACAGCGTCGGCCTTGGTGATGCCGAGGGCGAAGCACACGGCCGAGTTGGCGGCACTCCCCCGCCCCTGACAGAAGATGTCGGACCGCCGACAGAAGTCGACCAGGTCCCACACGATGAGGAAGTAGCCGGGGAACCCCAGCGTCTCGATCAGGGCGAGTTCGTGGTCGATCTGCTCCCAGGCACCTGGCGTGCTCGGCCGTGAGCGCGGGCCGTAGCGGCGTTCGGCCCCCTCCTCGGTCAGTCGACGCAGGAAGCCCATCTCGTCCAGTGCCGTGCCGTCGGGACCGGGGGGACACGGGTACGGCGGCAGGTTCGGTGCCACCAACTTGAGGTCGAAGGCGCAGTCCAGCCCGAGCTCGGCCGCACGCTCGACCGCACCCGGGTAGCGGGCGAAGCGGCGGGCTTGCTCGACCCCGGAGCGGAGGTGCGCCGTTGCCGCCGGCGGGAGCCACCCGTCGGCACCGTCGAGGTCGCGACGCGCCCGCACCGCGGCCAGCGCCGTGGCCAACGGCCGTTCGGACGGCGTGGCGTAGTGGACGTTGTTGGTGGCCACGACTTCGACTCCGACCCGGCCAGAGATCTGGGCAAGCGCGTCGTTGCGAGCCGAGTCGAGCGGGTCGTGGTGGTCCCACAACTCGACGACCACGTTGTCGGGACCGAACGTCTCGACCAACCCACGCAGGGCGTACTCGGCCGCGGCCGGGCCATGGTCGACCAGCGCCTTGTTGACCGCACCCTTCCGACACCCCGTCAGCACCAACCAGTCGCCGCCATGGGCGCGCGACCAGTCGATCGAGTCGTAGTCGGGCTTGCCCTTCATCCCTCCGGCGAGCTGCGCGGTGGAGATGACGTCGGCCAAGCGGGCGTACCCGGCGGTCCCGCGAGCGAGGACCAACAGATGAGACCCCTCGGGATCAGGGACACCGTTCTGTGGCTGGCTCAGCCCGAGTGAGAGTTCGGCGCCGAACACCGTGGGCAGTCCCACCACTCGCGCAGCCTCGGCGAAGCGGACCACGCCGTAGAAGCCATCGTGGTCGGTGAGCGCCAGCGCCTCGAGTCCGAGGCGCGCCGACTCCTCGGCCAAGGCCTCGGGATGCGATGCCCCGTCGAGGAACGAGAAGTTCGAGTGACAGTGGAGCTCGGCATAGGGCACCGACCCCCGTCGTCGTTCGAGCCCATCGGGCGCTGCGTACTCCGGACGGCGATACGACCAGGCTGGGCTGTCGCCGCCGTCGCCCTCGGCGCGCGTGGGCTTCGTGTGCCGGTCGGAGAGCGTCCGTTCCAGTTCGGACCAGGAAACACCCGGGTTGTTGAACCCCACGGCGTTCGATGGTAAGCGAGCAGTCGTCTTCTGTCGAACGCGTGTTCGATTTCATTCGGCAGGACAACACGTGGCACCAGGCGGAAATGGGTCAAGCGATCATGACGGTTTTGCGTCAAACGTCATGAGACTGCAAAGTGCTATGGGTCAAACGGCCTCTTGAGATCCGGGGCGAGGGCGCCGATGCAATACACAGACAACGACTCTTGATGAAGGACTTCTCCTATGGGCTCGACCGCAGCGCTCGCTACCCGCACCGACCAGATGACCCGGAACCGGCCCCGTCGCCGGCGTTTCGGCCTTGTTCCGGTCGTGATCGCCGGAGCCTTGCTCCTGGCCTCGTGCATGAACGCAGACCAGCAGTCGGCATTCGACAAGATCAACGCATCGCGAACGGGCATGTCGACGTCCTCGCTGAAGCATGACGAAACGGCACAGAAGAAGGCGCAGGCGTGGGCCGAGCACCTCGCGCAGATCAACAAGCTCGAGCATTCCAACCTTGCGTCGGGCATGGACGACCAGTGGAAGCGCCTCGGCGAGAACGTCGGCTACAGCAGCTCGTCGATCTCGAAGGTCCACGACCAGTTCATGGCCTCGTCCGGCCACCGTGCGAACATCCTCGACGGTCGATTCACACACGTCGGCACCGGCGTGGCAAAGGCGAACGGACGTGTCTTCGTCGTCCAGATGTTCGTCCAGCGCTGAGGACGACTACGGGAAGATGCCGCGGGTGGCCATCGCAGCGGCGACCCGCTCGAGTGCCACGGCATAGGCAGCTCGCCGAAGACTGACGTCCCACCGTTGCCCTGCCGCCCACACATCGGTGAAGGCGTCTGACATCACACGGTGGTGACGTTCGGCGACGAGGTCCTCTTCCCACGGGAACCCCTGGCGCGCCTGAGCCCACTCGAAGTACGAGGCGGTGACGCCGCCAGCGTTGGCGAGGACATCGGGCACGACAGTGATGCCGCGACGATCGAGGATCTCGTCCGCCGCGGGCAGCGTGGGACCGTTGGCGGCCTCCACGATGACCTTCGCACGCACCGTCTCGGCCACAGCGGCGTCGATCACGCCTCCCAGCGCCGCCGGAATCAGCAGTTCGCATTCGACTGCGAGCACGTCGCCAGCGTCGATGGGGTCACCGAGTGGGAAGCCGGCCACTCCCCCGGTCTCGATCACGTGGTTCGACAGCGCCGCGGTGTCGAGCCCGCCCTCGTTGATCACGGCACCAGTCACATCGGACACGGCGACGACTCGCATGCCAGCAGACTGCAGGAGGTAGGCCAGCGGCCCACCGACCTTGCCGAAGCCCTGGATCACCGCACGCCGACCCGGGAGTTCGATGCCGAGCGCCTCGAATGCTGCACGGACACAGACCACGACTCCCGCGGCAGTTCCACCGGCATGGGCGCGGGTCCCGCCGACCGACAGCGGCTTTCCCGTCACTGCGCCCGGGAGGTGCACGCCGCCGCCGGTCATCTGCAACGTGTCGAGCAGCCAGGCCATCACCCGGCCGTCGGTGTTGACGTCGGGCGCGGGGATGTCGCGGTCCGGGCCGAGCAACGGTGAGATCTCGAGCGTGTACCGGCGCGTCAGGTGCTCGAGCTCAGAGAGGCTCAGCGACCCTGGATCGACACGCACGCCACCCTTGGCGCCGCCGTAGGGCAGCCCACAGACCGCGGTCTTGATGGTCATCTGGGCCGAGAGGGCCCGGACCTCGTCGGCGTCGACCGCGGGATGGAACCGGATGCCGCCCTTGCCCGGACCGCGCACGGTGTTGTGATGGACGCGCCAGCCGGTGAAGACCTCGACCGAACCGTCGTCACGCCGGATCGGAACGGAGACCTCGAGTACTCGCTCGCACCGCCGAACCATCGCGTGGATGCTCGGATCGATCTCCGCCACCTTCACCGCATCATCGATGCGATCCAGCACAGCTTCCCAGGGACCAGCGTCCACGTCCCGAGTGTGACAGGCGTGAGCCGCCGGCGCGTGGAGGTCGGGTCTGGAGGTCAGGCGGCGATGCAGTGACCAGCTCGATCGCCCGTTCGATCAGCTGCTCGATCGACCCGTGAGTCGGGGCCGGCCTCGTACAGCCGCACGTAGCGGACCACGAGCATCCCGAGTGCCCGCTCACGAACTGGTTGTGGCTCTGCCGCATCGGAGGCGGCGACCACGAGGGCCTCGCTCACGCCGTGGCGGCGAGCGTCAGCGAGGAGTGCGGCGAGTGTCGCCTGGTGCGCAGCGAAACCGTTTTCGACGACGGCCTCGGCGAGTTCGATGGCTGCGGTGGGGGTCATGTCTCCAAGGTACGGGTCCTCAAACATCAGTGCTAGCGATATTCACTCACCAAGACCATCAGCTATGCTGATCAACCATGAGCGCACTCCGGGACGTCGACATCCGCCACCTCGCCGCGCTCGCCGCCGTCGTGGACGAAGGATCGTTCGCCAAGGCGGCCGCCGCCCTGGGCTTCACGCAGTCCGCGGTCAGCCAACAGATCGCCGCTCTCGAGAAGGCCGCAGGCCTTCCCGTGCTCGACCGTCCACGTGGCCCCAAGGCAGCGGAACTCACCCCCGCGGGCAGGCTCCTGCTGGGCTACGCCCGCGAAGTGCTCGAACGGGTCGAGCAGATGGACGACGAACTCGACCGACTGCGCCGCGGGGTCACCGGGCGTCTGGTCGTCGGCACCTTCCAGTCGGTGTCGGCGAAGCTCCTGCCATCGATCGTCGGTCGCATGCGGTCCGAGCTCCCCGACGTCGACATCCGCCTGTTCGAGACCGACGACCAGACCGCCCTGCTCCGTGGAGTGCTCGACGACGAACTCGACCTCGCGTTCACGGTCGACGCCTACCCGGACGACCGACTCGATTCACAACTGCTCGGCTACGACCCGTTCGTCGTGGTGGCGGCTGCGGGTGAACTTCCTGGCTCGACGGTCGGTCCGGACCAGCTCAACAACCATCCGATGATCGGCCAACCGCCCACCAACGTGTGTCAGCTGCTCATCGACCGACGACTGGACGAGGTCGGAGTGCGCCCCGACTACGTGTTCCGATCGATCGACAACGGTGCCGTCCAGGGCATGGTGCGGTCGGGCATGGGGTGGGCGATCATGCCGTACCTGGCCATCGATCCCGACGACCCAGGGATCGAGATCCTCGAACTCGACCCACCGATCGATCCGCGCGGTGTCCAACTGACGCGCCGATCGGATCGCAGCCTCCCACCGGCTGCCGACCAGTTCGCCGCCTTCGCTCGTGCGATCGGCGCAACCGTCCTCCAACCTTCCAACACCCTGGTCGACTGATCCCCGCGGCCCTCGGGTAGGTGCTTGCCCATGACGGGCACCACTTTCGGGTACGGCATCGCCTCGTTCGACCCAGATCAGACATCGGTCCTGCTCTGGACGAATGTCGACCGGGCGGGAACCATCGACTGGCGCATCGCCACCGACTCGGGTCTCGGGTCCGTGGTGCGATCTGGCAGCGTCGCCGCCGACGACGACCACGACGGCTGCATCACGATCCAGGTCGACGACCTCGAACCGGCCACGACCTACTTCTACAGCTTCTCGACGGGTGCCGATCGATCTCCGACCGGCAGGACCCGCACGCTCCCCGACCGGGACGTCGAGCGGTTCCGACTCGGCGTCACCTGTTGCGCCGACTACTCCGCCGCGCCGCTCGGGGTCTATCGAGCACTCGCTGAGCGCGAGGTCGATGCCGTCCTCCATCTCGGCGACTACATCTACGAAGCGCAGACGGGCAACAGCGGGCGCCGGGCGCAGTTCGCGGAGACGTGCACCACACTCGACGACTACCGGTCTCGCTACGCCCAACTGCGACGAGACCCTGACGTCCAGTACCTGCATGCCAGGCACCCGATGATCACCATCTGGGACGATCACGACCTCGCGGACAACGCCTGGCGTACGGGGGCCAAGGCCCATGACCCCGACGAGCACGGCGACTGGGACGCAAGGGTCGGCGCGGCGTCGGCCGCGAGGGCCGAGTGGTTGCCGATCCGCTATCGCGACCCCGATGATCTGCGGCGGACCTGGCGGTCGATCGCGATCGGCGACCTGGCCGAACTGTTGCTCCTCGACACCCGCTACGAAGGACGCGACCAGCAGGCGGGCGACGAGGACACCCTCCCTCGCGACCACCCAGACCGGTCACTGCTCGGTGACGACCAGCGAGCATTCGTCGCCGAACGACTGGCCGACACCTCGCGTCCGTGGACCGTCGTGGCGAGCGGCGTCGTCGTGAACGAGATCTCCCTCCCCCTCCCCGGCGACGGCCTTCTTCCCAACGCGATGTTGCCGAACGGCTATGCGGTCATCGACGGACAGGTCATCCACGACGACCAGTGGGACGGCTACACCGCCGAGCGAGAGGTCCTGGCCCGCCTGATGGAAGACCGAGCCGGATCGAGAGTCCGCACGGTGCTGCTCTCGGGCGATGTGCACAGCTCTTGGGCCATCGAGGGTCCACCAGGCTCCGGTGGCGAGCCGGTGGCGGTCGAGGCCGTGTGTCCGGCTGCGTCATCTGCGGCCATGGGGCGCGCCAACGTCGCCGGGGTCAACCGGCTGCTGGACCACGCCGTCCAGAACATGTCGCAGGTGCAGTGGTCGAACGTGACCGAGCGCGGCTACACGATCTGTGACATCGATCGCGAACGCGTCCAGTTCGAGTGGTGGGCGGTCGACCCCTACTCCCGCGATCCCGGAGTCGAGGCGAACTGCATCGCAGTGCGGTCGCTCCCGCACGACCGGTGGCCGTGCGCGTTCGACGTGGTCGACGATCCCTCCGCGGACACGCCGAGGGCCGACCTGCCGACCGTGCCGGACCGCCCCGACGATCTCACCGCCCTACGGGCGAAGCGTTTCGGGCGACTGGCCGTGAAGGGCGGAGCGATCGTCGCCACGACCCTCGGTGTCGCTGTCGGCGTACGCCACTTCTGGCGACGGCGGTGACGCTCGCCGCGCCGACCACACCGCGAAGGCCGTGGCACTCCCCGAGAGGACGAACCCGACCGCCAACGGCGTGATCGTTCCATCGAAGAAGCGATCGAGGACGCCGCCGAGCGTCGCACCGATCACCAGTTGGAACGCCCCGATGACCGACGACGCCGTGCCCGCCACCGCAGCCATGGGCGCCATCGCCAAGGTGTTGAGGTTGGGGAGCAGCAAGGCGTGGAACGCCAGGATCG
The DNA here is from genome assembly GCA_038255425.1 of Acidimicrobiales bacterium. Taxonomy (GTDB): domain Bacteria; phylum Actinomycetota; class Acidimicrobiia; order Acidimicrobiales; family Salinilacustritrichaceae; genus Salinilacustrithrix. The sequence continues at coordinate 6,639 of JBBSLH010000023.1, read as the reverse complement.
CTCCCATCACCACCATGAATGCAGCGAGCGGGGGGCGGCCGTCGAACGCCAGTGCGAGCGTCAACATCAGCAGTGCGACCACGAGGTAGCCGACGAGGGCTCGCAGGACCATGCTCGTGGTGCCCACCGTGGAGACGATGCGGCCGTTGAGGATCGACGCGAATCCCATGACCCCGGCGAGGCCACCGAAGACGAACGGGAACAGACTCTCGGCGTCGAACGTCTGGCTGACGATCGCCTCGGCCGATCCCAGGTACGAGGCGAAGACGCCGTAGAGGGCGGTGACGCCCATCGCGTACGAGAACGCGACACGGTTCGAGACCACGTACTTGGTGGCGGTGACGACACGGTGGAACCGGAGGTCGGGGATCCGGTGTTCTGGTGCCAGCGTCTCCGGCAGCCGGCGGACCCAGACGGCGATCACACACGCCCACGCCGCGCAGAGGGCGAACAGCCAACGCCACGGAGCGATCGTGAGCACCGCGGAACCCAGTGCCGGGGCGACGACGGGGACGAGGATGAAGATCGCCATCATCGTCGACATCGTCTTCGACATGTCGTCGCCGTCGAAGCGATCGCGGACGATGGCCAGCGCAACGACCCGAGGTCCGGCGGCACCGAGCCCCCAGAGCACCCGTGCCGCGAAGAGGGTCGGCAACGTCGGCGCCAGCGTCGCCAGGAGTGCGCCACCGATGTAGATCGCGAGCCCGAGGCGCATCGCCGTCCGGCGGCCGCGGTTGTCGGCGATGGGCCCGTAGAAGACGGTGCCGAGGCCCAGACCGATGAAGTACGCAGTGACCAGGCCGGTGACGGCCGTCGAATCGGCAGCGAGCCCGAGGTCGGACCGGATGTCGCCGAACGCGGGGAGCATCAGGTCGATGCCCAGCGCCGTGAGCGCGGTCGCCATCGCCAGCAGCGTGATCAGCTCGCGCCGCCCGATCTCTGGTCGTTCGATCGTAGGCGCCGCCGTCACCAACAGAGTCTGCCGTCAGTCATAGGTCGCGGCAACGCTCCAGGATCCGCGTTCGAGGACCACGAGTCGGGCGATGCCGTCGTCGGTGACGACTTGGAAGCGAGCACGACGTGAGTGACGGTCGGGGTCCCACCAGCGTTCGTCGACCGGCCATGGGCCAGCCCACGACCGGATCTGTCGGACCCGACCGCCGACGCGCAACCGTTCCGGCGCTGCGGTCGGCGTGCACCGCCCGTCGACCATCACGATCCGGCCGGTGCCGTCGAGGACGTCGACCGGTTGCGGTGTGGGATGGACCGTGGCCGGGGATGGATTGGGCAGGCGACCGGGCCACGGAGCCGTGACCCAGTCGGAGCGGACGGCAGGCCGATCCACCGTGAGATCGACGGCGCCGGCGGGCACCAGGCGGAGCTGCTCGTCGGGGTCGCGGCCGCCCGCGTACTCGGGCACCGACACCGCCTCGGCGCCCAGGAGACCCTGGACCCGGGCGATGGCACGCACGGCTCGGTCGGCCGCACCCGTGTCGCGCCCCAGGAAGCCTTCGCCCGAGAAGCCGAGCTGCCGTCCGTCGGCAGCCACCACCTCGTCGGGATGCAGTTGGAGATGGACGATTCCTGCGGTGGGACGCTGCCGGACCGAGGCGTTGATCCATCCGTCGAGTTGCCAACGGACCCGGTCGGCGATGGCGCCTGCGCTCAGCCCTCCCCCACGATTGCCCGGTGTGCCGGTCTCGGCATGACGCCACACACGCTCGGACCGCTCGCCCTTCTCGGTCTCGGCGATGATGACGATCCGGGTGCACACCGAACCCCGAGCGTCGAGGCGGCGGTGGAGCTCGTCGGCCAGTCCCCGGGCGACGAAGGCCGCCGGGGCGACCTGTTCTGCCGGCGGATCGAGTTCGGCCGAGACCACCAGATCGGGTGGCGGCGGCTCGGTCCGCAGCGGACGGGCATCGAGACCGCGGGCCAGCCGGTGGGCCTCCGCCCCGACCGGCCCGAACCGACCGAGGACGTCGCCGGCGGGGAGAGCTGCCAGGTCGCCGAGGGTGTGGAGACCGAGACGACGAAGCACGTCGGTGAAGTCGGGAAGGTCGAGGGCCGAGAGCGACAGCGGTGCCAGATACTCAGCGGTCGTTCCCGGTTCGACGATCCAGACGGGCGGGTCGCCCCCTTGCGCAGCCACGTACGCCGTGCGGGCAGCGTGTTGAGCGGCGAAGGGGCCGTCGGCCACCCCGACCATCACCCTCACCCCCATTTCTTGCGCGCCGATCGGCACGTTGGTCCCCCTCAGGGCATCGAACGCGCCGATCGTCACATTCGTCGTCGCCGTGGAGACCGCCTCGACCACCTTTGACGCCAGCGTCTGGTCGCCACCGAAGTACCGAGACGGGCCGATGGTGGGGAAGGCGCACCGGCCGGGACGGGCGACCTCGATCCTCGGGGTGAACGGCTCGAGCGCCTGGACCACGGGTTCGAACATCCTGGCGTCGCGCTCGATGTCGCGCTCGAGGATCTGGAGGGACGGGCACCGGGCCTGGGCCTCACGCCGGCGCATGTGGCGACGGACGTCGCTGGCACGTGCGGCCGGGGTGCACGCGACCACCCGGTTGGCGACGAAAACCGCCGCTGGCTCGTCGGCCGGGACCCCAGCAGCCACCAACGGCCAGTCCGGAACCCAGACCACCATCGATCTGATGGGCGCGTCAGGCGGGGATGATCGCATCAGCACGGAGCGGCACCGGATCGGGCACCACAGCCTCGACCAGTCCGTCGACCGATGGAAGCCACAACTCGGCCCGCCGCGGACGCGACGCCTCGCGCCGGCCACCACCCACCACGGTCACCCGACGGGACCGCAGGTGACCGTGGCCGTCGGCCAGGCCCTCCCAACAGGCTTCGGTCACCTCGAGCGTGACGTCGGCACCCTCGGTCCAGCCCGCCGAGCCGACCTGGACCAACACGGCACCGCGCTCACGGGCCCGAGCAGCCAGTCGGCGGCCGTCGCGGGCCTTGACCCGATGGGTCGCCTGCACCAACACGACCTCGAACGCGTCGACGAGTGCGGCGACGGCTGCGGCCCACGCCGTCTCCTCGTTGTCCGGACCGATCTCGGTGTCGGGCGAGGCAACGAGGACGAACCGTTCGAGCGCGATACCCAACTCGGCTGCGGCCAACAGCCCCAGCGAAGGGAAGCCGACCGCAGCCACCCAGGCACCGTCCTGCGACGCCGCGGACGCCGCGGCCAGGGCGAGTGAGATGGCCGCTGGCCCGTCGGTGGCCAGGGTCGACCCCCGTCGCAGCCCTCCACCGGGGATCAAGGTCTCGAGCGCCGAGACGACCGGGAGACGCTGTTCTCGGGCCAGGACGGTCGGACGGATCTGCTCGACCAGCGCTGCTGCCAGCGCTGGACTCCCGACGTCTCGACCCATGCCATCCAGTATCGAACACCTGTTCGATACTCGTCAACCGGGTTGGATCAGTTGTGGTGTGGATCGCGCCAGACCGAGTCGGCCGTGGTGGTCACGATCGAACCGTCGGCGAGCACCGCGACACCGGTCGCGCACGGCGGGCCGAGTTCCTCGGTCGGGGCGACGACGCCCTCATCGGGGACGGGGATCCGCTCGACGATCTCCGAAACGAAGCCGCACAGGACGAGGTCGCCGTCCGGGAGCACGTCGAGCGAAGACGGAGCCCGCATCTCTCCCTCAAGTTCGAGGACCGACTCCTCGCCCGACGCCGAGATGCGCACGATCCGCTCCGGTCGCGAGCCCGGCGCGTTGTCGACGAGCCAGATGTCGTCGCCGACCACCGTCATGGCGAACGGGTTGTTCCAGCCCCCGGACACGACCGACGGCTCCTGGTCCGGAGCACCCATCGGATCGAGTGCGAGGATCTTGCCGTTGGGCAAGTCAGGGTCATCGACCGCGTCGGGGTCCTGCAGGTCGCCGATGGAGAGCAGGAGACGATCCCCGAGGAACGCGAGCGTTCCGCCATTGGCGAGATCAGCGCTCACCGGGCCTTCCCACACGAGCATCTCCCGCCCGGATGCAAGACGGCCGACGACGAGGCGACCGTCGGAAGCTCGAGTCCACGACGCATAGATGTCGACGGCATCGCCGGCCCGATTGGTCGCGAGTCCGAGCAGTCCACGCTGCCCGTCGATCGCCAACGCATCCTCGACCTGAAGCGTCATCATGATCTCGCCCGCGCGGTCCGACCGGACGATCCGGCCCGTCGTGCGCTCGCCGAAGAGGAACCCACCATCGGCCAGCGCAACCGGGGCGAGCGGCGCCTCGACGTCAGAGATGATGACCGCGGAGTCGCCGTTGCGATCGACGACGAATGCAGCGACGAGTGCGGCGACGATCCCCCCGACGACCGTCAAGATCGCGAGGGCAACGCCGAGCTTGGCCACGAGGGGCCAACGCACGCTTCCATCGTCCTCGGCGTCCGGGGCGCCCGTCCCCTCAGCGATTGTCAATCCACAGACGCAGCGACGGCCTCGTCGTCACCGGGTGTTGCCGCGCCGCCATCTGGATAGAACCGGAACAGATTCTCGATGATCTCCTGGAGACCCTCTCCGGTACTGCCACCCGCGAGGCGCACCGTGATGATCGAGCTGTTGACGTGGACCCCGTCGACACCGCCGTGTTCGAGGATCCGTCGGGCGACTTCGTCGACCGGGCGATCCCGGACGACGTCGTCGAGCGACGTGTACCGCTCGTGGCCCATGCCGGTGAGGCTGCGGTTGATCTCGAACCGCAGGACTTCCGGATTTGCCGATTGCTTGGCGATGACGGTCACGCTCTGTCCCATGCGGGCCAGAGGCTATCTGGCCGCACGCCAGGAAACAGAGTGCGAAGATGACCAGCAATGGCATCTCCCTCCTCCAAACGATCCGAGACCATCCACATCAGCGGCCACATCGTCGACTCGCTCCTCCTCGCGAAGATCCTCGACGCCATCCTCGACGTCGGCGCCGACTACGAACTCCTCGACGTCGACATCGGCAAGACCAACAAGGACTCGTCGTCGGCGAGTATCGAGGTCACGGCGGACGCCGACGTGCTCGATCATCTCCTCGACGATCTCCGGGTGCACGGTGCGAACCGGGTCGAGCATTCCGATGCGGTCCTGGTCACCGCGGACTCCGACGGCGTGTTGCCGGCAGGATTCCACTCGACCACCAATCTCGAGACCGAGGTGCTGGTCGACGGCGAGTGGCACCGGGTCGAGAACCCCGAGATGGACTGCGGCATCGTCGTGCACGACGACGGTCGGGTCCGCACGGTGCCGATGAATCGGGTCATCGCTGGCGACCAGATCGTCGTGGGTCGCGACGGCGTCCGGGTGCAGGCGCCCACACGTCACGACGGTGCAGGGTCGTTCGAGTTCATGAACTCCGAGGTCTCGTCCGAGAAGCCGAAGGGGCTGCTCATCCGGCACGTGGCCGACCGGATGCGGGCAGCACGCGACGGCGGCGGAAAGGTGTTGTTGGTCGCCGGACCCGCGGCGATCCACACCGGAGCCGGGCCCGACATCGCCGCCCTGGTCGAGAACGGGTGGATCAGCTGCCTCTTCACCGGCAACGGCTTCGCCACCCACGACCTCGAGTCGAACGTGCTGGGCACGTCCCTGGGCGTGGGCGTCGCCGACGGCGTCCCGGTCGAGGGTGGTCACGCCAACCACGTCCGGGTGATCAACGAGATCCGTCGACACGGGTCGATCGCCGCCGCCGTCGATGCCGGCTACGTGACCGGCGGCGTCATGCATGCGTGCGTGAAGTCGGGCGTGCCGTTCGTGCTCGGCGGGTCGATCCGCGACGACGGTCCGTTGCCCGACACCATGACCGACGTCGCCGAAGCGGCAGATGCCATGCGCGAGCAGGTGGACGGCGTCCACGTGTCGCTCATGCTCGCCACCACACTGCACGCCATCGCCACCGGCAACGTGTTGCCGGCCACGGTCGAGACGTTCTGCGTCGACATCAACCAGGCCGTCGTCACGAAGCTGGCCGACCGCGGCTCGCACCAGGCCGTGGGCATCGTCACCGACATCGGCGTCTTCGTCCGCCAACTCGCCGACGATCTGCTGAAGCGATGACCGCACTCCCCTGGGGCCATCACTACCTGCTCTGTCCGCCGAAGCACTTCGGCGTCCTCTACGAGATCAATCCCTGGATGCACCAGGAGGTCGAGGTCGACGTCGACGCGGCGCTTGGTCAGTGGGACACCCTCCATCAGACACTGCTCGATGCGGGCGCCGCGGTCGACACGATCGATCAGCCCGAAGGCGTGCCCGACCTCGTGTTCACCGCCAACGCCGGGTTGCTCGATGCCGCGTCGAAGACGTTTGTTCCGTCACACTTCCGTCACCCGGAACGGCAGGGGGAGACCGAGGTGTTCGCGTCGTGGTTCGACGAACGCGGCTGGGACGTGAGGCGACTCCCGACCGAGATCGACCACGAGGGCGCCGGTGACGCCCTCCCGTTCGACGGCGTGCTCGTCTCTGGCTACCGCCCGCGCTCCGACGCTGTGGCGGGCAGCCACCTCACCGGACTGCTCGATGTCCCGGTTCGCACGCTCGAACTCGTGGACGAGCGGCTCTACCACCTCGATCTCACGTTCTGCCCGCTCGACGACCGACATGCGATGTGCGCGCCGCTCG
>JBBSLH010000022.1:0-22565 GCA_038255425.1 Acidimicrobiales bacterium | reverse complement strand
CGTCCAGGAGAAGCACACCGCACAACAGTTGCAGTGTCGGCGTGACGTACTGGAGGAGTCCGAGCATCGACAGTGGGATGCGCGTCGCCGCCGTGGCGAAGAGGAGGAGCGGCACGGCGGTGACCACGCCGAGACCGACCAAGATGGCGTCGCGACCGAGCGTGCCGTGCACGAACGCCAGGTCGCCCCTCGCCTGGAGAACAGCCAAACCGATCGCTGCCACGGGACTCAGCACCGCGGTCTCGACGGCAAGGGACGGGAGCGCGGCGACGTCGGCCGACTTCTTCAGATAGCCGTAGGTCGCGAACGAGCACGCCAGGACGAGGGCGATCCACGGGACGCTTCCGTTCGCCACTGTCAGCACGATCACGGCAGCGACGCCGAACCCGAGCGCCACCTTCTGCGCTCGACGCAGTTCCTCGCCGAGCACCGCCACGCCGAGCGCCACGGTGATGAGTGGATTCACGTAGTAGCCGAGGGCGGCGTCGACGACGTGGCCGTTGTTCACGGCCCAGATGTACGTCAACCAGTTCACCGAGATGAACACCGCGGCCAGTGCGAGGATCCGGACCAGCCGCGGAGACCGGACCACTGCCCGCAACTCCGAGAACCGACGCTGGAGTCCCAGCACGACGAGGACGACGACGAGTGACCATGCGATCCGGTGGAACAGGATCTCGAGCGGTGCGACCTCGTCGATCAGATTGAAGACGAGCGGGAAGACGCCCCAGAGGCCATACGCGCAGAACCCAGCGATCATCCCGATGCGCTGTCGGCGTTGGTCGTCCACCGACCCAGCCTGTCCGGTGTCGTCGCCGACGTCGACCGACTTCAATCGTCGAGACGGAGCGCGGAGACGAATGCCTCCTGCGGCACCTCGACTCGGCCGATGTTCTTGGCCTTCTTCTTGCCTTCCTTCTGCTTCTCGAGCAGCTTGCGCTTGCGGGTGATGTCGCCGCCGTAGCACTTGGCGAGCACGTCCTTGCGCTTCGCCTTCACCGTCTCGCGGGCGATGATCTTGCCGCCGATGGCCGCCTGGATGGGCACATCGAACATCTGGCGCGGGATCAACTCCTTGAGCTTCTCGGCCATCCTCGACCCGTAGTCGTAGGCGTTGTCGCGATGCACGATCGACGAGAACGCGTCGGCAGCGACGCTGTTGAGCAGGACGTCGACGCGGACCAGGTTGGCCCGCTCGTAACCGATCAGCTCGTAGTCGAGGCTGGCGTATCCCTGTGTCCGCGACTTCAACTGGTCGAAGAAGTCGCGCACGACCTCGGCGAGAGGGATCTTGTAGGTGATCTCGAGACGTTCGGGCGAGAGGTAGTCGAGGCGTGTCTGGATGCCGCGTCGGCGCTCGCACAGTTCGATGATCGGCCCCACGTAGTCGGCCGGCGTGAGGATCGTGATCTGGAAGATCGGCTCCTCGATCCAGTCGATCTCCGCAGGGTCGGGCAGGGCGGACGGATTGTCGACCTCGATCCGCTCACCCCTGGTCGTGACGACCTCGTAGGCGACAGAGGGGGCGGTGATGATGAGGTTCAGATCGAACTCGCGCGACAGGCGCTCGCGGATGATCTCCATGTGGAGCATGCCGAGGAACCCGCAGCGGAAACCGAACCCGAGGGCCATCGACGTCTCGGGCTCGTAGGTGAACGACCCGTCGTTGAGGCGGAGCTTCTCGAGACTGTCGCGCAGGTCGGCGTACTCGTCTCCGTCGACTGGATAGAGACCGGCGAACACCATCGGCTTCGGATCCTGGTAGCCGGCCAACGCATCGTCGGCACCGTGCGCCACCGTGGTGACGGTCTCGCCGGAGCGGGCCTCGGCCACGTCCTTGATCCCGGCGATCAGGTAGCCGGTCTCCCCGGGTCCGAGGGCGTCGACGGGCGTGGGCACCGGCGCTCGAACGCCGATCTCATCCGCATCATGCGTCGCCTTGGCCTGGATGAAGCGCAACTTCTCGCCCGTGCGCATGGTGCCGTCCATGACCCGGACCGACGAGACGACGCCGCGGTACACGTCGTAGTGCGAGTCGAAGATCAGGGCTCGGAGGGGCGCATCTGCGTCACCGACCGGCGGCGGGATCTTCTCGACGATCGCATCCAGCAGGTCGGGGACTCCCTCGCCCGTCTTGCCCGACACTGTCAGCAGGTCGGCGGCGTCGAGGCCGAGCACCGACTCGATCTCCTCGGCCACTCGCTCGGGCTCGGCCGCCGGGAGATCGATCTTGTTGAGAACGCCGATGATCTCGAGATCGTGCTCCAGCGCCTGGTAACAGTTGGCCAGCGTCTGGGCCTCGATCCCCTGCGACGCGTCCACGAGGAGTACCACGCCCTCGCACGCGGCCAACGAACGAGACACCTCGTAGCCGAAGTCGACGTGGCCGGGCGTGTCGATCAGGTTGATCACGTAGCCCTTCCACTCGAGGCGGACCGACTGGAGCTTGATCGTGATGCCCCGCTCTCGCTCGATGTCCATCGAGTCGAGGAACTGTTCCTTCATGTCTCGCTGATCGACCGCGCCGGTGATCTCGAGCAGGCGATCCGACAACGTCGTCTTGCCATGGTCGATGTGGGCGATGATCGCGATGTTGCGGATGCGATCGAGACTGATCTTCGATTCGCGTGTGCGGGGCGCAGACATGGGAACCGACAACGCTACCGATCGAGACCCTCCACGAAGGCACCCACCAGGTCGCCGACGAGGTCCGGGACCTGTTCCTGCGCGGCGTGACCGACGCCATCGAGGACATGCAGCTCCGCGCCGAGACGCTCCGCCACCAGTGCGGTCGATACCGGTGACGAGATCCGATCGTCTGCCCCTCCGATCACGAGCGTCGGCACCCCCAAGGGCAACAGGGACCCGATCGGCGGTGGCGGCGACCACGTCGACGTGAGATGCCACAGTCCGTCGGCGGTCCCGGGCAGACGGAGCGTTCGGGCCGTCTCCTGTGCCGTTGCCTCGAGGAGGGGCGTCCGGTGACGGCCTGCCCGTCGCAGCGCTGGTGCGGCACCGCGGACCGCCAACCGGAGTGCACGACTGCCGACCACCGAGGCTCCAGGGAGCGACGCGAGACGACGGACGATGGGCGGTGGTGCACCGTCGAGCGCCGGGGCGATGAGCACGACACCGATGACGTCGAGCTGTGCCTGGGCGGCCAGCGCAGTCGCCACGGCCGTTCCGGCTGAATGACCGACGAGGACGTACGACGCGTCCGGCGCCACTTTGCGGAGCACGGTCTCGGCCTGACGCAGGACCGACGCCTCACCGAACGGATCCGAGTCGTCGCGACGGATCACCGGCCGCTCGCTGCGGCCGAACGGAGGACGATCCCAGGCCACGACCGGCCAACGATCTCGCCACAGTGGCGCCACGCCGGCCCAGGTGAACGTCCCTGACGCGAATCCGTGGAGCGCGGCGATGACCGGTGCGCCGACGCCCGGCCCCACGAGGTCTGTCGACTCGACGTGGATGGCCAGGCCATCCACGTCGACGGTGTCACGCTCTCCCCAGATCAGGTCCACGGTCGGTCAGTCTGCAGTCCGGTCGCAGTGATCGTGTCGATCGTGTCGCGTTGATTGTCACAGCTGGCCATTGAGGCGCTACCGTTTCCTGTTCCCGTGCCCACCGGTCGGGCACCGCATCCGCATCCCAGTCAGAGGTCGACGTGGCCAACATCAAGAGCCAGATCAAGCGAAACCGTCAGAACGAGAAGCGGCGCGGCCGCAACAAGACGGTTCGTTCCGAGATCCACACCCGCACCAAGGCCGCGCTCGCCGCTGCCGAGGGCACTGAGGACTCGGCCGAGAAGCTCGATGCGGCCATCCGCCGCATCGACACCGCTGTCTCGAAGGGCGTGCTCCACAAGAACACCGCCGCTCGCCAGAAGTCGCGGCTGATCAAGCAGGTCCGGCGCATCGAAGCCGGCACCGACGCCTGAGTCGTCCGGCGTGGAGACACGCCGGCAACAGATCTGATCGGAGCCCCGCCTGGTGCGGGGCTCCTTCGCGTCCGGGCTCCGTCGCGTGGGGCTCAGCGGGCCGAGCGGGCGAGCCGGGCCAGACGCGCCACGAGGACCTCGAGCTTCAGCGGATCGGGCCAGTCGATCGTGCCCCGCAACTCGAGGTCGGTCGTTGCGATCAGTTGGATCGACTGCAACACGCGATCGGACCCGAGCCGCCGCACCTGCGTCAGCGCCTTCTTGGCCGGGAACGTCGACTTGCCCTTCATTCCCAGCAGCGTCGCCGCTTCCTTCTCGCTCGTGACGCCAGCGCCGTCGAGCCGAAGGATCTTCTGGAAGTGGGCATGCAGCGTCGACATGATCTGGAGCGGGTGGCGACCCGCGCCCAGCATGCGGGTCAACGCCGTGATCGATCCAGGGATGTCGCCGTTGTCGATGGCATCGGTGAGGTCCCATGGCGGGACACCACCGGCGTCGCCGAGGAACGGCTCGATGTCCGAGGCCGTCGGCTTCGAGCCCTCGCCGTAGGTCGAGACCAGCACCGCGAGCAGTCCAGGCAACTTGCCGCCGTCGTCGCCGAGCCAGTCCACGATCAATCGTGTGCCACTTCGGTCCGGGCGGAGGCCCGCGTCGGCCATCAGCTGCACCGCCCAGTCATCCAACTTTCGACCGGGGCCGGTGGGCCGGATGTCGCCACCGCAGGCCTTGACGGCGTCGCGGATCGACTTCGGGCCTCCCCCACTCGCTGATCCCCACTCGAGCACCAGGACGTTGGTCTCGAGCGGATCGGCCAGGTACTCGAGCAGCGACGGCAGGTCGCCGGCCTTGAACCGGCCCATGCCGCAACCGACGACGATCCGCTTGTCGGTCAAGAACGGGGCGGTCTGCGCAGCATCGACGAGCTCACGGATCTCGAAATCGTCGCCGGAGAGTTCGGCGACCATCAACGATGCGTCGCCGTCACCCACCAGTTCGGCCACGAGCTCGGTACGGGCATTCGACAGGAGGATCGGGTCGCCACCGGTCAACATGATGCACGGCGTCATGACTGCTCCCGCGCTTCCAGGATCCGAGCCATCACCTCTGCGACCCGCCGGTCGCTCGTGACGTCGGACGAGACGATGATGCGCGCGCCGTCGGCGATCGCCGAAGCCACGAGCGCAATCCGCTCCGGGGCCGAAGTCTCGAACGGGCCGATGATCGCGGAGTCCTCATCCGACGACCGGCGCAGCGCATCGAGTGCTCCGTCGTCGGGGTCGAGGACGAGTGCTCGGTGGGTCACGTCGATTTCGCGGTCGCCGAGCACCAGGAGCACTCGGCGAACCTACCGCCGACGCCGGCGACGCCACCTGTTCCTCGATCCACCCGATCCGTACTCGCATCGGAGGTCCGGCCGTGTCGACCTCCACCTCGAATCGCCCCACGACGGCTCGGAAGCCTCCCGGCGCCTCGACGACGTCCGGGTGGTCGAGCCCGGCCGGTCCGATGACCGCGCCGACCGGGAAACGGGTCTCGATGGCGTCGATGACGGGCGACATCGAGTCTCTCGACGAACGGACCACGATCAACCCGACCGCACGAACATGGTGCTCGCGCATCGTCTCGATGATCATCACCGCATCTCCCCCTGCGGCGATGTCGACCACGGCGACCGAGCCGTCGACCCACACCGTGGCGGCCCACCCGGCCGGTCGTGCGCCACTGGGAGTCGTCGTCAGCGCAGGGGCGATGATCACGACGACAGCGAGCGTGAGACCCACGATCCGAACGCTCGGCAGCCACGCCAGGATCGCGACGGCGACGGTGATCGCTGCGATGTGCCGGAGATCGACGACGCCGGCAGGGAGTGAGGCTCCGGCGCCAGCGACGCGGTCCAGTGCTTGGAGACCGAACGCACTGGGACGATGGAGGAGCCACGCCACCCGGCCACCGACGACACCGGCGACGGTGCCAGCCGCCAGCCCCCAGATCATGAGCGTCCCGGCGATCGGCCCGGCCACCAGGTTGGCCGGGAGCGCAGCGAGCGGCATCGGACCCAGCGTCGGAACCAGCACCGGCGCCACCGCGAACTGGGCTCCCGCCGTCACCGCGAGTCCATCCCGAAACCAGCGCGGACCGCGAAGCCTGTCGGCGATCCGCGGCGACAGCACCAACACCCCGAACGACGCAGCGACCGACAGCCGGAAACCGAGCGAGTGGACCAGCAACGGGTCGATCACCAACAGGATGCACATCGCGATCGAGAGATGTCGCGTGCCACCACTCGGACGGCCCGTCGTGTGGGCGTAGAGCGCGACCGCAGCAACGAAGCTGGCACGGAGAACCGACGGCTCGAACCGGGTGACCAGCGCGAATGCCGAGATCACGACGAGCGCGACCACGAACCTCGGCCAGATCCGCAGCATCCGCAGCGCCGGGCCGACGACGACCATCACGAACGCGACGTTCTGACCAGAAACGGCAAGAAGATGCGTCAGTCCGGAGGCGCGGAAGTCGGCAGTCAGCTGGGGTGGTTGTGCCCGGTCGTCACCGAGGACGAGCCCAGCCAGCAGCGACCGCTGCGTCGGTGACAGAGACGCCGCGCCACGGTCGAGGGTCCGCCGGTATGCATTGGCTGCCGCATGGTGAGTGCCACCCGATGCCGATCCGACGACGGATTCGACGCGCAGCGTGCCGGCGAGGTGTCGAGACCGCGTCCACGCGGTGAACCGGCGGAGTGATCCGGTGGCGCCGACGACATGGATCCGGTCGCCAGCGAGGGCCGGCGACAGCGACTCGATCGCCGACGGCGACCGCGCCTCGCCGAGGAGACGACCGTGACTCGTCGAAGCCTCGAAGCGGAGCCGCCCGCCCACGGTGGGCTCCGGGTCCGTCACCAGGGTCACGACGTCGTCGAACGGCGCTTCCGGGGGTGCGACCAGTCCGTCGAGGGCCCGGACAGCCAGGACGTCCGTCACCACGAGGAGCAACAGACACCACGACCACGGCCGGCGCATCACCAGAGCTGCGACCCCGACGCCCATCACCAGCCAGACAGGGATCGCAGCAGCGACGAGGGCACCGACCACGGACGCGATGGCACCGAGCGCGGGCCACACGCCATCGCTCCCTCTCACATCGGCCGCCAACGTCAGACCCTCACGAGATCGCGGATCTGGGCCAGCTTCGCCTCACCGATGCCGCGCACCTCGAGCAGTCCGTCGACGGACACGAAGGGACCATTGCGGTCTCGATGATCGAGGATCGCCGCCGCTGTCGCCGGACCAACGCCCGGGAGCGTCTCGAGCACCGCAGCGTCGGCGATGTTCAGGTCGATGGGCCCGCTCGACGACTCTCCTCCCCCGCCCGTCTCGACGGCCGGTGGGACCTCGCCGACTGCGGGCACATAGACCTGCGTTCCGTCGGCCAGTTCGGCGGCAAGGTTCACGCGACCCGCATCTGCATCGGGTCGGAGCCCGCCGGCAGCGTCGACGGCGTCGATGACCCGGGAGCCGGCGGGCAGTCGCTGCACTCCGGGGTGTTGGACCGCTCCGGCGACATGGACCACGACAGGACCGGGCGCCGCCGTGGTCGTCGTCACCGACTCCGGCGCGACGAGCGGTAGCGAACTGTCGATGGGCTCCGGCGCCTGGCGAGTGAGCCACACCAACGCGCCCACGGCCAGCCCGACGAGGAGGCAGCCGCCGATCAGGGCACGCCAGCCAGAGCCGGTCGCGTCGAGGATCTCGTCGACCGCACGACGGAATCGCTCGACTCCGAAAGACGACTGCGACGTCGACGGCGGCGGATCCGACGCGCCGAACGACTCGGACGATGACACGTGATCGAGCACGTGACCCCCTCCCGGGCAGGGATGAGCACGACGGGGGAAGTCGGACTGCATCGTACCGGCCACTGGAGGGTCATGGCCACGGGTCGTCCGAGGTGCGAACATCTTCCCGTGCCCGACCATGCCGACAGGTCACCTGCGTCGGTCTACGAGATGCTGTCGGCCGCAGTCCTCGGATACTTCCGGGCACAACGCATGCGCGACCCCGAGGGTTTGACCGGCGACGTCTTCGTGGCCGTCACGCAGAAGCTGGGCGGGTTCCGAGGAGACGACGTAGCGCTGCGTCGATGGGTGTTCACCATCGCCCATCACCGACGCGTCGACGAGATCCGACGATCGGCTCGGCAACCCGAGATCCTCGACGATGTCCCCACCGGGCCGCCGATGCTCGACCCCGCACCCGTCGACCCCGCGTTGATCGCCGCCCTCGACCGGCTCACCGTCGAGCAGCGCGACGTGGTCGTCCTCCGCTACGTCGTCGATCTCTCGATCGGCGATGTGGCCAAGATCATCGGGAAGCGGGCTGGCGCGGTGAAGATGCTCCAGGCACGGGGGCTCGAAGCACTCGCCGACGACCTCGGAAACATTTCTCGTCCGGAGGCGTGACCTTTTCCCACGCCCCGTCGATCACTCACTCGATGGACGAGAACGAGCGCACAGACGAACTCACGAACCGGCTCCATGCACTGGGCGACCAAACGGTGCCGGACGCCCTCCGCGCACAGCATCTCCAGCGCATCGCGTCGACGCCCGTGGACGCGAAGCGGGGCTTCGGTCGGACGTGGGTCGCGGCTGCGGCGATCGTGGGCTTCCTCGCCGGCTCCACCGGCCTGGCAGCGGCGGGCGCGCTCCCCGATTCGGCGCAGGACGTGGCGCACGACGTCCTGGCCGTCGTCCAGGTCGACGTTCCCGAGGGCAAGCGCGGACCGTGTGTGAGCGCGATCGCCAGGAGCGACCTGCCCAAGGCCGAGAAGAAGGCAGGCAAGGACGCATGCCCCAAGGGCGGGAACGGCGGCGATGACGACGTCGATGACGACGCTCCCGGCAAGTCCGGCGATGCCCCGGGCAAGGACAAGCATGCCGACGGCGCCTGCAAGGGCAAGCCACCGTGGGCCGGCAAGAACGACCTCACGGCGGAACAGAAGGACGCGATGAAGGCCGAGCGGGCGGCCACGTGCGGCAAGGACCTCGACGACGACAGCGATGACGACGAGGCTGAGGAGCTCGACGATCTCAAGGATCTCGGGGATCTCGGGGATCTCGACGAGGAGAACGAAGCGCCGAACACGACCGTGGCCTCCGACCAGAAGGACAGCGCCGTCACCACCGAGGCGACCAAGAAGACCGAGGTGCCCAAGACCACAGAGACGACCCAGACGACGATCCCGGCCGACGACAGCACCGAGTCAGGCGGCTGACTCCCGAACGCCGATCTCCAGCTCTCGACGCGCGCGCCACTCGGCCTCGATCTCGAACGGCAGCCGGCGGTACGCGCCGCGATGGCCGTAGCCCCTGAGCCGCCAACGCACGTACGACCCGAGGTACCGGCGGAAGAAACCGATCCAGCCGAATCGATGGAACTGGAGCACGTGTTCGTACTCGTGTCGACGAAGTCGCGGGCTCATCGTGGCGCCGCGACGCACGAACACGGTCGATCCGAGCGTCGTGGCCGACGCTCCCGGCGCCGCGATCCCCGTGACGACGCGGATGTCGTCGATCATCGGCGGCGGACGCCGGCGCATCACCCGCCGCCCCGACTCAGAACAGTTCGGCCGTGAGCCTCTTGCGATAGTCGGCGGTGCGTTCGTCGGTCGGGCCCATGAGTTCGAGCAGGTCGACGAACTCCTGCTTCGCGTCCTCGTCCGACTTCACACGGCCGAGCAGGCCGTCCAGCTTGGACTCCACGTCGGCGGGGACGTCGGGGTTGGCCGCCCGGGCCTGGGCGGCGATCAGCCGCGTCTCGTCGGTCTCCGGGATCTTGGCGAGCAGGTCGAGTGCCTCGACGCGCACCTGCCCGTCGTCCGATGTGGCGAGGAGTGCCGCCAGCGCAGTGATGGCTGGCGCGTTGTCGGGCTCGAGTTCGATCGCCTTCCGCAGCGAGGCTTCGTCGCCGGCGCTGACCAGCTGCGCGACCTCGGACTCCTCGGCCGACGGAACGAGCGCGTCGACCCAGGCCTGCACGGTCGCCTCCGGCTGTGCGCCGACGAAACCGTCGACGACCTTGCCGTCCTTGAGCGCGTAGACCGCAGGAATCGACTGCACCTGGAATGCCTGACCCACCTGGGGGTTGGCGTCGACGTCGACCTTGGCGAGCACGACCTTGCCGTTGGTCGCGTCGATGACCTTCTCGATGATGGGGCCGAGCGTCTTGCACGGCCCACACCACTCGGCCCAGAGGTCGACGACCACCGGCACCTGGGCACTGCGGTCGATCACCTCGGTCTGGAACGTCGCGTCGGTCACTTCTACGTAGGCCATGACGTGGACGCTATCGGCGCACCCGCCACGCTCGTCACTGCACACCTGTACTTGCCGGGTCGGTAGGTTGGCCCGCCCAGAGGCCACCGAAGCAGGAGATGCCGGGCACGTGGGTGACGTTCAGGGAATCGATCAGGACGCTGTCGAGGAGTGGTACCGGGCGAACGTCGCCGGCACCGCGACCCCGCTGACGTTCGATCTCATCGCCGGCGGTCACTCCAACCTCACCTTCGCGGTCACCGACGCCAACGGACGCATGACCGTGCTGCGCCGGCCGCCGCTCGGCCAGGTGCTCGCCAGCGCCCACGACATGGGTCGCGAGCACAAGATCATCGCCGCGCTCGCCGACACCGACATCCCGGTGGCTCCCACCTTCGGCTACGAGCCCGGCGACGACGTCAACGGCGCCCCCTTCTACGTCATGGACCACGTCGACGGACACGTGCTGCGTGACCAGGCCGCGGCCGAGAAGCTGTCGGTCGAGGCCAGGAATCATGCAGGTCATTCGCTGATCGACGTGATGGCTGCGATCCATGCCGTCGACCCCGACACGGTTGGACTGGGTGATCTCGGTCGCAAGGAGGGCTACATCGAGCGCCAGCTGAAGCGCTGGTACGGCCAGTGGAACAAGTCGAAGACACGCGATCTCGCCGACGTCGACGAGGTCCACGATGCCCTCCTCGCCAACATCCCCGAACAGGGGCCGGCCGCGATCGTCCATGGCGATTACCGCCTCGACAACTGCATGGTCGACGACGACGGCGACGTCATCGCGGTCCTCGACTGGGAGCTGTGCACGCTCGGCGATCCGATGGCCGATCTCGGTCTTCTGATGGTCTATTGGAGCGAGCCGGGAGACGCGACCCCCACCCTCGGCGCCCCGACTCAGTCCGAGGGCATGTGCACCAGGGCCGAGCTCGTCGACCGCTATGCCGCGTCGTCTGGCCGTGACGTGAGCAACATCGACTTCTACACCGCGTTCGGTTACTGGAAGCTGGCGTGCATCGTCGAGGGCGTGTACGCCCGCTACGTCGGTGGTTCGATGGGCACGCGAGAGAGCGATGACTTCGACCACTTCGCGCGGCAGGTCGAGTCGATGGCCGGGCAGGCCGCCGCTGCACTCGGCAGGATGCGCTGAATGCCCGACCTCTACGAACTCCACACCCGGCCGGAGCTGCACGAGCCGGTGCTGGTCGTGGCGCTCGAGGGCTGGATCGACGCGGGATTCGGCGCCGGCCGCGCGGTCGAGACGCTCGTGGGCCAGACGAACGGCACCCATGTGGCGACCTTCGACGCCGACACGCTCCTCGACTTCCGGGCACGGCGACCGGTGATGCATCTGATCGACGGCGTGAACACCGGGCTCACCTGGTCGACGACCGAGCTGCACGCACTGCAGTCCGACAACGGCGCCGACATCCTCCTGCTCACCGGCGTCGAACCGGACCATGCATGGCATGCGTTCTCCGATGCCGTTCGTGATCTCGCGGTCGAACTCGGCGCTCGGATGCAGGTCGGATTCGGCGCATTTCCGTCCGGTGTCCCGCACACCCGGCCGGTGTCGGTGTCGGCGACGGCATCGTCGGACGAACTGGCCGCGTCGCTCGGTTTCATGCGGGGCACCATCGACGTGCCTGCCGGGATCGAGGCAGTGATCGAGCAACGGTTCGACGAGGCAGGTCTGCCGGCGGTCGGCGTCTGGGCCCAGGTCCCGCACTACGCGGCGACCATGCGATACCCCGCAGCATCGGCACGCCTGATCGAGGCCCTCAACCAGCTCGCGGGCACCGACTTCGGCATCGGCGACCTGCCAGACGAGATCACCGAGATCCGTGAACGCATCGACTCGCTCATCGCCGACAACCCCGAACACGTCGCCATGCTCCGCCAGCTCGAGCAGCAGGCGGACGAGTCGACCCAGGCCCAGATCACCGACCTCCCGTCGGGTGACGACCTCGCCGAGGAGCTGCAGAAGTTCCTCCGTGAACAAGGAGATTGAACCCATGAAGATCGACGGAGGCATCGGCCTCGACCTCACCAAGGCCGGCGCCGAGGCCAAGGAGGCAGAAGCGGTCGGCTACGACGGCATCTGGGTGCCCGAGACCTCGCGCGACCCGTTCCTGCCGCTCACGCTCGCCGCAGAACACACCGACACGCTCGAGCTCGGCACGTCGATCGCCGTCGCGTTCGCCCGCTCACCGATGACGCTGGCCAACACCGCGTACGACCTGACCCAGTACTCACAGGGCCGGTTCATCCTCGGACTCGGAAGCCAGATCAAGCCGCACATCACCAAGCGGTTCTCGATGGAGTGGTCGAAGCCTGCGGCGCGGATGCGCGAGATGGTCCAGGCCATGCACGCCATCTGGGACTGCTGGATGAACGGCACCAGGCTCGACTTCCGGGGCGACTTCTACACCCACACCCTGATGACGCCGTTCTTCGATCCGGGGTCACATGAATACGGGATCCCTCGCGTGTTCCTCGCCGGCGTGGGGCCGCTGATGACCGAGGTCGCTGGCGAGGTGTGCGACGGGTTCTTCTGTCACGGCTTCACCACCGAGAAGTACCTGCGCGAGGTCACCATCCCTGCCCTCGAAGAGGGCCGGAAGAAGGCCGGTAAGACGATGGACGGCTTCGAGGTCTGCGGTCCCAGCTTCGTCGTGACCGGCAACACCGAAGAGGAACTCGAGAAGGCCAAGGTCGGGACCCGCCAGCAGATCGCCTTCTACGGATCGACCCCGGCGTACCGGTCGGTGCTCGAGCTGCACGGCTGGGGCGAGCTCCAGACCGATCTCAACCGCTTGTCCAAGGAAGGCAAGTGGCAGGAGATGGGCACGCTCATCGACGACGAGATCCTTCACACCTTCGCCGTCGTCGGCGAGCCCGAGACGATCGGCCCCGAGCTCAAGGCTCGCTACGGCGACGTCATCTCCCGCATCAGCTTCTACGCCCCCTACGAAGGCAACCGAGACCGCTGGCAAACAGTCTTCCAGGACCTCAAGGGATAGGCCCTGAGGGAGCCGCCAGGCGACCGGTCGAACGGAGGATGACCAACAGCTCCGTGCCAACGTGGGCGCTGTCGCAGCGACGAAGGAGCGAGAAGGCGCCAGTGCTACGCGTTGAGGAGGAGCAGGAGGGCGCCGACGGTGTAGGCGATCATGACGGCCAGCAGCGGATACTGGCTCTTGGTCGCCGTCTGCTCGGGGTAGAGCTCGACCGCCCGGTCGTGGGCGGCGATCACGCCGCACACGTGTCCGATCACGATGGCAGCGACCTGGACGTAGGCGATCGTGTTCGGTGAGACGACCGTGAAGTCGATGAGGTTGTCGGCGGTGCCGAAGAGGTCCCATCCTTCCCCCAACGGGTCCGAGAGCAACGCGACGAACGCCTGTCCCTCGAAGACCAGCAACGAGAAGTAGTGGGCGATCGAGTAGGCGAGCACGATCGGGATCAGCGACGGCGCCCAGCGCCAGGCCTGCTCGACCGTGTCGTCGGATTCGCCCGCGATGACCGCGACCAGCCGCGTCGCACCGAAGAACAACACCGCCACCGCAGCGATGACGAACAACAGGCCGACGGTGTTGACCATCGTCAGGTCCCACCCGCGACGAGTGCCGACGACGTCGCCCCAGAGCTGCGTCCGCGAGAAGCCGTCGAACGTCGTCGCTCCGAGGAGAACGAGGATGATGGCGATCGTGCCCGGCCTCGGTTGCACCTGCGAGAGCCCGGCACCCGGCCACCGGACGCGGAGCCGTCCACCCTCCTGGTGAATGGGTGCCAGCGAAGCCAGCAGCGTGAAGATCACGGCGAATCCGTCACCGGTCCGGATCCAACCGGCACCGAACCCTGTCGCTCCGGCGAGCATCACGACTGCGTAGGCACCGACAAAGACACCGACGGCTGCCGTGGATCCGGGCTCGTGATAGGCGAGCTCGAGCCAGAGGAACGCGCCGAGACCGCCGGCTGCCGGCCAGTGCGATGTCCACACGCCGGTGGCTGTCGAGGACTCCGGATCGCGGCCAGCGAGACGATCGAGGCCGCTGGCGATCACCCACAGCGGATTCGTGCGCCGCCAGACGTCGCCGAATACGGCACTCACGATCTGCATACCGACCCAGAAGACGATGTAGAACGCCGTCGGCGCGAGGTTCGATGCCACCGAGTCCACCCCGAACCAGGCGGCGGACAGGGTCGTGACGAACAGGACCAGGATCACGCCCTGCGCCACCACGATCAGCACACGCGACGTCGCTCCGAGCCAACGGGGCGCCTCCCGCCCGGCAGCAGCGGCTGCCAGGCGCGGTCGGGGCCACAGGATGCGGAGTGCGACGAAGCTGACCAGGAGCGCGAAGGCCGCCGAGTACGCGAACAGCCACGCCGGCAACGGCAAGTCGGCTCGGCTACCGACCCCGTGGGCGAGGATCACGAGATCTCCAGCTCCAGGAGCAGCAGTCCGGAGTCCTCGAACTCGACCTCGAACACGCCAGGGATCGTCGCCTGGAAGGTCATGCCAGCGGTGTCGCCTGCGGTGATGTCGGCCATGAGGTCATAGCCATGGAGGTGGATGTGATCGGCGACGTCGCTGGTGACCCGGATCGTCACCTCGTCGCCGAGCGAGACCTTGGTACGTCCGCCGCCCTCGACGGTGCCGCCGCTGACCATCACGTCGATGACCGGACCGTCGTCCTCCGGTTGCGTGTCATCGGGCGTTCCGGGATCCGTGGTGGTCGTCGACTCACTCGCCGACGTTGTGGTGGTGGTCGCCGTCGTCTGTGCGTCGTCGTCGCCACAGGCAGCGAACAGCAGTGCAGCAGCGAAGAGGGTGGCGCTCGCGCGCCGGAACGAGGATCGTTCCATGAGTCGTTCTCCTTGTCGTTCGGGACGTCGACCCGGGCGGGCCGACGGAATCAGCGGGCTGAACCCAACGCTGGAGGGGCCCGCAGGCCGACGGCAACGGTCGCTGGAGCGACGGAGGCCACGGGTGCAGCGGGAAGGATGATGCAGATGCGCGGAAGGCGCGTGGTGATGGGCCGACCGGCCGTGACCGCCCGTATGACCCGCCGGACGGCGTCGATGCCCCTGGTCACCAGAAGGGCGACGACGACCTGCGCAACGAGACCGAACCAGACGCCCCGCTCGGAGATGGCGGCGCCGACGCCCTCACCGGCGACGAATCGCTCCCCCATCTCCTGGCACAGGAAGACGGCGACCTGTGCGGCAGCAAGTCGTCGCCAGTCGATCTGGCCAGCGAGGCCGAGTGATCGAGCGGTCCGCACTGCCCACCAGAGCGCAGCGAGAACGCCAGCCGGGATGACCGCGGCGGCGACGCTCGGTAGGTAGGCATGACCGCCCAGCGCCACTTCTCGGGTCGCGACGTCGGGATGTGCCAGTGCATAGCCCGCGATGTGACCCACCGCGACACCGGCGGTGGCCAGCATCCAGAAGGCGACGCGTCGCGGAATCATCGGCCTCAGGGTAGAACCGAGCGAGCCGACCGATGAATCCTCAGACGAACTGCAGTGAGCGCCCCAGGTACTGGTCTCGACAGAGCGTCCGCTGGAGCTTGCCGCTGCTGGTCTTGGGCAGCGTGCCCGGCGCGACGAGCACGACGTCCTTCGCCGGCACTCCGACGGCCTCGCGGACACGCTCGGTGACCGAACGGCGGACCGGATCGAGGTCAGCAGCCTTCGATTCAGCGACGATGATCAGGCTCTCCTTGCCCTTGTCGCCCTCGACGCCGAACGCGATCACGTTGCCGGCACGCACACCCTCGACGAGGTTGCAGGCACGTTCGATGTCCTCGGGGAACACGTTGCGCCCACCGACGATGATCACGTCCTTGATCCGCCCGCAGAGCACGAGCTCCTCGCCGACGAGATACCCGAGATCACCAGTCCGCAACCAGCCGTCGTGGAAGAGGTCCTCGTTCAGCTCGGCGCGGCCGTAATAGCCGGAGCAGACCGACGTCCCGCGAATCTCGAGCTCTCCCACCTCTCGTTGCAGACGTGCGCGACCCGTGCCCGGGTCGACGATTCGGATCTCGAGGCCGGGCACAGCGGTTCCGAGGCGGGCGAATCCACGCGACCCATCCGATCCGGCGTCCACCGGAGCGGCGTAGCGTTCGACCTCGAGGACTCGCAGGTCGACGGTGTCGACGACGATGCCCCGACCCGGCGGTGGGAATGTCCCGGCGATGGCCACCTCGGCCATGCCGAAGGCAGGGAACACTGCGCCCGGCGACATGCCGAAGTGACCGGCGGCATCGGTGAACTCGGCCACGGTCGCGGGATCGATCGGCTCGGCACCGTTCAGGACGACACGGAGCGGCGACAGGTCGAGAGCCTCGTCTTCACGCGCTGCACGGCGAAGGGCGCGAGAGGCGAGGACGTACGAGAAGTTCGGGCCGGCGGTCGCAGTTCCCCCGTAGCGAGACATCCAGCGCATCCACCGCGCCGGCGAGGCGAGGAAGTCCTGCGGCGCACCGAGCACGAACCGGCTCCCAGTCGTCATGGACAGCGTGAGGAGACCCACCAGGCCCATGTCGTGGTAGAGCGGCAGCCACGAGACCAGCACGTCCGCGTCCACGTCCAGCTCAGCGGCGGTCGCAATGGCGTCGAGGTTGGCGCACACGGCTCGGTGCGGGAGGACGACACCCTTCGGGTCCGACGTCGATCCGCTGGTGAACTGCAGGATCGCCGAGGTCTCCGGATCGTCAGCGGGCTCGACGAACACCGTGCCGGTCGGGATGGCGTCGAAGACCAGCAGCTCGGGGTCGCCGGGTTCCGGCGTGATGAAGGGGGCGAGCTCGGGATCGGCCAGCACGAGGGCGATGTCGCCGTGGTGGATGCGTTGGCGGGTCTGCGCCACGAACTCGTCGAGCGAGCCCATCCGCATCGGCAGCGGGAGGACGACCACTGTGGCGCCGGCGAGCCAGACCGCCTGGATCGCCGTCACCAGGTTCCGAGACGTGGGACCGAGGATCGCGACGTGGTCACCTGGCGTGATGCCCAGGGACTGGAGCCCGGCTGCCATCGACCGGGCGTCCTCGTGCACCTCCCGCCAGGGAACGGTCACGTGGACGTCACCCGAGACGAAGGTGACCTCGTGTCCGAGGGCGGCACCGGCGGCGATGCGTTCTTGGAGCGTCTGCACGGTGATGTGACCCTCCATGTGTCGAACGCGTTACGCAGATGTCGCAATTGATTCACGCCGAGTGGGAGGCTGCACCGCATGAAGCAGCTCACGCCCAAGACGCTCGACTGGATCGACCAGGCTCCGGTGAGCATCACCCGGACCCGCCGCATCGACGCTCCCCAGGAGAAGGTGTGGGCGGCGATCGCCGATCATGCAGGCTGGGCCGACTGGTTCGGTCCGATCACGAAGGTCGAGCCACTCGAACCGCCGACCGGTGTCGGCGGCCACCGCCGGGTGCACATCAAGTCGGTCAAGATCGAGGAGGAGTTCCTCGCCTGGGACGAGGGAACTCGCTTCGCGTTCTGCGTCACCCACTCTTCCTTGCCGGGCATCACCTCGATCGTCGAGGACGTCCGCCTGGTTCCTGATGGAGGGGCCACGAGCGTGAGCTACACCCAGGCCATGGCGCCGAAGGCGCCGAGGCTCTTCGCGCCGATCCTGCGCCGGGTGCTCCCGAGGCAGATCGACGCTGGTCTCGAAGGCCTCGCAAAGCACGTGGGCGGCTGACCGTCGGACTGGCCGGTGCTCCTCCGGGAGTCCTGAACGTTCGGGAAACCGCGTCCGCATGTCCTGGATCTGTCGGGTCCGGCGGGGTACCCATGATCCATGCCGATCGACGTGCAGCCGCGTACCGACCCCGATCTTGGCGAGGACGCAACATCGTCTCGCTGGCTCGGCCCCGGTCTCACGATCGGGATCACCGCGCTCTCCTCGCTCGCGATCTGGATCGTCGCGCCCGAGGCCATCCGGGCGACGTTCTCCGGTCCTGGGCCGCTGCTCCGGGTCGGTGCCGTCGTCGTCGGCTTCGTCGTGCTCTCCGTGATCGTCGGTCGGCTCGTCCCGAATCCCTGGGTTGCCCGTGCAATCGTCCTCATCCCGGCCATCGCCGTCACCTGGTGGGGACTGTCCCCGTACCTCAGCGACGACGTCGTCGACGAGGACTTCCCAGTGGTTGCGAGCGAACCTGCGCCGGACGAGCCTCCCCAGACTCCGACGGACGAAGACGCCAGCCGAGCGAGCACTCCCCCGCCCTCCGAGGCCACCGACTCGACGCCGGTGGAGCCAGCGGCTCCAACACCCGCCCCGGCACCCGCCGGGCCGGTCGCGCTCGGCGCAGGACCCTTCCAAGGCCTGACCGGCCACCGTGGCGAGGGCACGGCAACCGTGTTCGAACTGCCCGACGGGTCGCGAGTACTCCGCCTCGAGGACTTCGACGTCTCGAACGGGCCCGGACTCGAGGTCCACCTCGTCCCCGGCGCCGACCAACGAGGACCCGGGGACGGCGTGAAGCTGGCGAACCTGAAGGGCAACGTCGGCAACCAGAACTACGACGTCCCAACGGACCTCGACCTGTCTGGCGACTGGACGGTGCTCATCTGGTGCGAGCCCTTCACCGTGGAGGTCGCGAACGCGACCGCCGGCTTCGGTTGAGACGGACTGCTCCGAGACCGTCGCGGGTAAGACTGCGGCGATGAAGTTCAACCGCAACGCCCGGCTCGACTCGTCCGAGGTCCGATCCAAGGGCCGTGGAGGCGCAGCAGTCGGGGGCGGCGTGGGCATCGTCGGCATCGTGGTGCTCCTCGCCATCCAGGTCCTCGGCGGCCAGGGCGGTGGCGACATCGCCGAGGTCCTCTCTGGCCTCGACGGACGTCAGACCGGCGGAGGCGCGACCACGGCGATCGAGGGCTGCGAGACCGGCGCCGACGCAGCCGAACGCCAGGACTGTCGCATCGTTGCCTTCGTGAACAGCATCCAGGACCACTGGTCGACCACGCTCGACGGGTACGAGCCAGCGGTCACCAACTTCTTCTCGGGATCGGTGACGACCGGCGGCTGCGGCAGTGCGAGCTCGGCCGTCGGGCCCTTCTACTGCCCCGCCGACAGCCAGGTGTACATCGACCTCGGCTTCTTCGAGACGCTCGAGTCGCAGTTCGGTGCGTCCGGTGGTGACTTCGCCGAGGCCTACGTCCTCGCCCACGAGTACGGCCACCACGTGCAGAATCTCCTCGGTATCCGGGGCGACCGCGACAGCGGCGCTGACAGCGATGCGGTCCGTCAGGAACTCCAGGCCGACTGCTTCGCAGGGACGTGGGCGAACTCGGCGACCACGACCCCCGATCCGGTGACGGGCGAGATCCTCATCCTCGAGCTGACGCAACAGGACATCGACGAGGCCCTCTCCGCCGCCGCCGCAGTCGGCGACGACCGGATCCAGGAGTCGGCGACCGGTCAGGTCGACCCCGAGTCGTGGACCCATGGCTCGGCCGAACAGCGCCAGCGCTGGTTCCGCATCGGCTACGACTCCGGCAACCCCGACGACTGCGACACCTTCGCCGCCGAGCGCTTGTGACGGAAGACGTTCGAGGCCCTGCCGAAGAACTTCAGGAAACCCGGGGCCGCCCTTCGGCCGAGGGTTTCACGGGACGATGTTGACCAGGTTCGGGGGGCGGGAGATGACCTTGCGGGGATCGCCGTCGAGGTGCGCCTGCACCTTCTCGCTCGAGAGGGCCAGCACAGCGGCGTCGTCCTCGGAGATGTCTGGCGACACCTCGAAGCGGTCGCGGACCTTGCCCTTGACCTGGACGACCATCGTGACCGAGTCGACCGTGAGCATGGCCGGGTCGTGCTCGGGCCACCGTTCCTCGTGTACGTGCCCACCGTTGCGCAGTTCCCACAGCTCGGCCGTCACGTGCGGGGCCATCGGTGCCAGCAGCTTGAGCAGCGTGTCGACGGCGAAGTCGGTCTTGCCCTGCTTGTAGAGCAGGTTGGTGAACTCCATGAACGCGGCGACCGACGTGTTGTAGCTCCACCGCTCCATCTCGTCGGAGACCCGTGCGATGAGTCGATGCGTGGCCTTGTCGACCTCGACGGCGTCGTCTCCGGTGGCGTCCGCCACGATGTCGGACTCCGGATACGCGAGGCGCCAGAGACGCCCGATGAACCGATAGGTGCCTTCGATCCCGACGCCCTCCCAGTCGACGTCGTCGGCCGGCGGACCGACGAACAACTGGCCCAGACGCAGCGCGTCAGCGCCCTCCCGGTCGAGGATCGCCTCCGGAGCGACCAAGTTGCCCTTCGACTTCGACATCTTCGCCCCGTCGAGCCGGATCATGCCCTGGGTGAACAGGCGCTGGAACGGTTCCCGCAGCGTCGGTGGTGCGACCTCGAGGTCGGACAGCGCCTTGGTGAAGAACCGGGCGTACATCAGGTGGAGGATGGCGTGCTCGACGCCGCCGATGTATTGATCGACCGGCAGCCAGTGCTCGACCGCCGCCTTGTCGAACGGGGCGTCCTCGTTGGTCGGGTCGGCGAAGCGGAGGAAGTACCACGACGAGTCGACGAACGTGTCCATCGTGTCGGTCTCTCGGATGGCAGGGCCGTCGCAGACCGGGCACGTCGTGTTCAGGAAGCCCTCGTGGTGCTTGAGCGGTGACTCGCCGGTCGGCAGGAACTCGACGTCGTCGGGTGCGAGCACTGGGAGTTGGTCCACCGGCACCGGCACGGTCCCGTGATCGGGGCAGTAGACGACGGGGATCGGACAACCCCAGAAACGCTGGCGTGACAGCAACCAGTCACGCAGGCGGAAGTTGACCTTCGCTTCGCCCAGACCCCAGGTGTCGAGCCATTCGATCGCACGAGACTTCGCCTCGTCGACCTCCATGCCGTCGAGATCCAGCGACTCGCCAGCGCTGTTGATGGCCGGCCCATCGCCGTTGTACGCCTCGCCGACCCAACCGTCCGGGGGCTGGACGGTGCGGATGATCGGCAGGTCGTAGGCCTGGGCGAAGTCCCAGTCGCGCTGGTCCTGACCCGGCACCGCCATGATCGCCCCGGTGCCGTAGGTGACCAGCACATAGTCCGCCAGGAACAGCGGCACCGGCTGTTGCGTGAACGGGTTGAGCAGGTACGAGCCGGTGAAGACGCCGCGCTTGTCGAGTGCGCCTTCGGAGCTCAGACGGTCCATCTCCGACGTGTTGCGCGCCCGGGCGATGAAGTCCTCGACCGATGACCGATTGTCCGCAGTGGTCACGGTCAAGGCAGCAGGGTGCTCCGGCGCCAGCACGGCGTAGGTCATGCCGAACGCGGTGTCGGGGCGCGTCGTGTAGACGGCGATCTCGGCGCCGCTCTCGTGGGCGTTGCCCTCGGCATCGACGACCGACATCGAGAACTCAGCGCCCTCGGACCGGCCGATCCAGTTCTTCTGCATGGTGACGACGCGCTCGGGCCAGTCGACCAGGTCGAGGTCGTCGAGCAGCTGCTGCGCGTAGTCGGTGATCCTGAAGAACCACTGCTCGAGGTCCTTCGCCTCGACCAGGTCGCCCGATCGTTCGCAGGTGCCGTCGGCCAGGACCTGCTCGTTGGCGAGCACGGTCTGGCAACCGGGGCACCAGTTGACGGCCGCCTTCTGCTTGTAGGCGAGGCCGTTCTCCAGGAACTTCAGGAAGATCCACTGCGTGAACTGGGTGTAGCTCGGCGAATGGCTCGTGAGCAGGCGGCGCCAGTCGTAGCCGGCGCCGATCCGCTGCAGCGACGACCGCAGCTCGACCATCTTCTCCTCGGTGAACTCACGCGGGTGTCTGCCGGTCTGGATGGCGGCGTTCTCCGCTGGCAGGCCGAAGCTGTCGAACCCGATGGGCGACAGCACCCCGTAGCCCTGCATCGTCCGGTAGCGGACGATCAGATCACCGAAGGTGTAGTTGCGGACGTGCCCCATGTGCGCCGCACCCGATGGATACGGGTACATGCACAGCACGTAGTACGGCGGGCGCGGGTCGTCGTTGTCGACCTCGTACGTGCCCTCGTCGATCCACCGCTGCTGCCACTTCGCCTCGATCGCCTGCGGGTCGTACAGGGGCAGACGCTCCTCGTCGGCGGCGGTGTCGTCAACAGTGTTCCCGGGTTCCACAGCGACGAATCGTACGTGGACGCCCACCCCAGATCCGATTGCGTTGTCGCTGCGGCACGTGATCTATCGTGGACGACTCCACTCCTCGTGAGACACGGGGCTATAGCTCAGTTGGTAGAGCGCTTCCATGGCATGGAAGAGGTCAGGGGTTCGATTCCCCTTAGCTCCACGCTTCGCCTTCGGCGAAGTCG
>JBBSLH010000021.1:0-23038 GCA_038255425.1 Acidimicrobiales bacterium | reverse complement strand
CTTCTCTGGGTCACCTTCGGGTCCCCGTTGGCGGTCCTCCACTTCTGGTTGATCCCGGCCGTCGGCATGCAGTGCTTCATGGCGCTGTACACGTTCCTCCACCACACGGCCGACGACGTCGCCTTCCTCCGAACCGACGAGTGGAACCCATTCGCCGCGCAGATGGACGGCACCGTCAACGTGCACGCTCCGCGTGTGCTGTCGTTCCTCCACCTGAACATCGACGTCCACATCCCCCACCACGTGTCGACCCGGATCCCGAGCTACCACCTGCGGCAGGCCAACGAGGCCTTACGTGGGGGTACCTGGGGCGACCACATGCGTGAGCGCCCTCTGTCAATCGGCTATCTGAACCGCTGCGTACGCGCGTCGCACCTGTGGTGTGCCGAGCGAGGCGGGTATCGGCGATTCCGCGAGATAGAGGCCGACGAAGCCTGACGCGGACGTCGTCGATGACGAAGGCGTCGACGGTGCCGTGGTCGTCGTCGTAGCGGTGGCCGACCGGACAGACGTGTGGTGCGCCGTCGGAGCCGATGGTGACGGGTTTCGGTGTGAGTGGTCATCAGGCTGCGTAGGGCCGGGCGTCGCGCAGGGCGTGGGCCAACCAGGCGAGTTGGTCGAGCATCGTCTTGGCTGCGTCCTCGGCTGCTCCGGGATCGGCCCACCCTCTGGGTCGCGCCTCTCGGCACTACAGCTCCGCTGTCGCCGGACCCCGCGGCAGTCCCATCGTGCGTGGCGCACAAACGGGTGCCTCGTGAACTCCGTGACCCGGGGAGGGCCTCCGTTTCGCACCATGGGCGCAGGCCGATGAATGCACAGACAAGTGAACATCGTTGCATTTATGTCGCATATCGGTTTAGGGTCGTCGCATGGGATCCGAGTCTGCTGAGGTCATTCCGCTGCCGCTTCTTGCCGAGCAGCTGCCGGTGCCGCCGCCGGCGTCGTTGGATCCGGTGCTGGATGCAACCGTGGAATGCATCTCTCGGCACGGGTTGTCGAAGTCGTCGTTGAGCGACATCGCCCGGGAGATGGGGGTGGTGCCGAGCACCGTGTATCGAAAGGTCGGCTCGGTCGACAACGCGGCTCTGCTGGTGATGGCTCGGGAGGGTCACCGACTGCTCGAGGCGATGCCCCAGTTGATCGCCGGGGTCGATGGCCCGCGTGTGATCACCGTGTTCCTGGCGGCATCGATCGAGCGATTCCGCGACCATCCGATGTCCGCCAAGATCCTGCGAGACGAGGCGGAATGGATCGGGCGGCTCGCGACCCGTCGGCTCGACGACCTCGTTGTGCAGGCTGCGGAGGTCGCCGCGCCGCTGCTCGCCGCGGCCATGGCGACGGGTGTGATCCGGGACCAGGACCCACTGGCGCTCGGACACTGGATCACGCGAATCGGCATGGCCTGTCTGATCACGCCACCGCCGGGCGACCTCCTGGAGGCGCTCGATCACCTGTTGCTTCCGATGCTCGACCCCGATCAGGAGGAGAATCGATGACCTCGCTCGCACCGTCCGGTACCGATTCGCGGTTGCACGATCAGCCCGAGGTGATCGACGTCAGGGTGCTGGTCGACGGGGCCGGCTATGCCGCCCACGGCTATCCCCATGAGGCGTGGGCGACGTTGCGGCGTGAGTCGCCGGTGCACTGGTGCGAACCCCCCGGCTTCCGGCCGTTCTGGGCGGTCACTCGTCACGCCGATGTTCGTCGGTTGTCGACGCATCCGGAGCTGTTCTCGAGTGAACCGCGCACCATCTTGTTCTCGGAGGAGATCGAGATGATGTCCGGAGCGATGTCGCCGCGGATGTTGATCAACATGGATCCTCCCGAGCATCGGGACTACCGGGCCCTGGCGGCGCCGTTCTTGAAGCCGAGCGCGATCCGGTCGCTGGAGTCCACCGTGCGGGCGATCACGAGCGACCTCCTCGACGGTCGAACCGGCCCGGACCCGTTCGACTTCGTGTTCGACTTCGCCGCCTACCACCCACTCAAGGTGATCTGCGGTGTCCTCGGTGCCGCTCCTGAGGACGAGGACGTCGTACTTCGCATCGCCAACACGGTGTTCGGGATCGAGGACCCCGACTACGCGCCGCAGATCGCGGGCCTCGCCATGGAGATGATGGAGTACTACCGCCGCCTCAAAGAAGATCGCCTGGCCCAGCCGGTCGACGATCTGTACAGCGCTCTGGTCAACGCGGAGATCGACGGCGAGCCGATCGGCGACATGGAGCTGGTCTCCTACTTCCTGATCCTGACGTCCGCTGGCCATGACACGACGCGAAACGCCATGGCTGGGGGATTGTTGGCGCTGCTCGAGAACCCGGGTCAGCTCGACCGACTCCGCGACGACCCAGCCACGTGCGCGACAGCGGCCGACGAGATCATCCGCTGGACCAGCCCCGTCATCCAGTTCTGCCGGACACCGACCGAGGACGTCGAGGTCGGGGGCCGACTGATCAAGGCCGGCGAGACCCTGGTGATGTTCTATCCATCGGCCAACCGAGACGAAGAAGTCTTCGACCGGCCGGACGAGTTCCTCGTCGACCGCGACCCGAACCCTCACCTGGGGCTCGGCGTCGGCGAGCACTACTGCCTCGGCGCCCACCTGGCCCGCACGGAGATCCGAGTCCTGCTCGAGGAGTTGGTCCCGCGCCTCGACCACATCGAACTGGCCGGTCCCGTTGAACGCACCGCGGCGGCGTTCGTCGGTGGTGTGAAACATCTCCCGGTCCGATGGGCACTGTCGTCGGCGTCGCACGGATGACCGCGATGCTCCGGCCGGCACCGCGACTCGACCGGTTCGGCCGGCGAGAGGCGGCGCGCTCCGCGTCCGCTGCTGGTCGCGTGGCGACGGAGCTGGTTCGAGCGACGCCGACCATCGTCCGGCAGCGACGCATTGCGGCGCCCGCCTCGGAGGCGGTCGTCGATGCGTTCGAGGGCCTCGGTCCCACGTTCGTGAAGTTCGGGCAGCTCATCGCGTCGTCTCCTGGGCTGTTCCCCGCGCCGCTGGCCGCCGCATGCCGTCGCACGCTCGATTGCGTGGCACCGGCGTCGACCGCGGAGATCGCGTCGGTCATCCGTGCCGACCTCGGGGCCCACCCGAGCGAACTGTTCGCCTCGTTCGATCCACGTCCGTTGTCGGCGGCGTCGATCGCCCAGGTCCACGCGTGCGTGTTGCACGACGGTCGCGACGCGGTGGTGAAGGTGCAACGCCCCCATCTCCGAAGTCGCATGAACACCGACCTACGGATCCTGCACGTCCTGGCCAAGGGAGCGGATCGCAGCAAACACCTGCGCATGGCCAACCCGATTGCCGTCATCGAGGACCTCCACCGCGTCACCAACGAAGAACTCGACTTCACGTTGGAGGCCGACCGCCAGACCCGATTCCGCGACGCCCTGCACACCTTTGGCGACAACGCAGAGGTCACCGCCCCGGAGATCTATCCCGAGTTCTGCGGTCGCCGGGTCATCTGTATGGAACGGATCTACGGCACCCCGGTCGATCGCTACGCCGGTGACCGTGCCGATGGGGAGCATCTCCTTCGGGTCGGCGTGAAGGCCTGGCTCGAAGCGGTCTGTATCCACGGTCCGTTCCACGGGGACCTCCACGCCGGCAACCTCTGGTTCCTCGACGACGGCCGTGCCGCGTTCTTGGACTTCGGGATCATGGGCGACCTCGGTGACGAGTGGCGCGCCGGGTTCCGGAACCTGCTCGCCACCGTCATGGTCGACGGCGACTATCAGCGACTCATCGGCGACTTCACCCGACTCGGTGTCCTCGATGCTGGCCTCGGAACCCCCGAATCGATGGCCACCGCAGTCGAGTCGATCATCGCCCCCATGCTCGGCACGACGATCACCAACGTCGCGCTCGGCGAGCTCCTGCAACTGGTCCTCTCGACACTCACGCAGTTCGGCGCCGTCGCTCCGCGCGAACTGGTCCTCGTCGCCAAACAGATCCTCTACGTCGAGCGCTACATGGCCCGCCTCGCGCCCGACTGGCAGCTCGCACGCGACACGTCGCTCATCGCCAACATCCACCCCGATCCGATCACACCGGCACGCAGCCGCTCAAGAAGAAGGAACATCCCATGACCCACGCATTCCTCTCCGAAGACTGGTACACCGCCGTCGAAGCCCTCGCCGCCGACGCACCCGAGCCGCCCGCGGCCATGGCCGACCTGTCGGTGAATCTGACAGTGACCGAGGCGCCTGACGGGGTCGCCGACGCGAACCTGACCGCGGGGGCGTTCGGCCGAGGCCACGTCGACGGTGCGCCGACCAAGATCACCGTGCCCTATGACGTGGCCAAGGCGATGCTCATCGAAGGGAACCCACAGGCCGCGATGCAGGCGTTCATGTCCGGCCAGATCAAGGTCGAGGGCGACATGACCAAGCTCATGGCCATGCAGTCCATGGGGTCGTCGCCGGAACAGGAAGCGTTCCAGCAGAAGATCCAGGACATGACCGCATGAGCCCCTCGATCACCACCGTGGGAGCGATTCATGCTTGACACCATCATCACGGGCGGGACCGTCGTCGACGGCACCGGTACCCCGACCTTCACGGGCGACATCGGCATTCGAGACAACACGATCGTCGCCGTCGGCACCGTCGACGAATCAGCACGGGAGACCATCGACGCCGACGGCGCGCTGGTCACTCCCGGCTTCTTCGATCTGCACACGCACTACGACGGCCAAGTCACGTGGGACGACGCGCTCGAGCCATCGGCCACGAACGGCATCACCACCGTCGTGCTCGGCAACTGCGGCGTCGGGTTTGCTCCCGTGCGCGCATCGGACCACGAGTCGCTCATCGACATGATGGAAGGCGTCGAAGACATCCCCGGCAGCGCACTCTCGGTCGGGATGCCATGGGGTGAGTGGGAGACCTTCAGCGACTACCTCGACCTCATCGACTCGCGCACCTACGCCGCCAACGTGGCGGCCCACATCGCGCACGGCCCGGTCCGCTACTACGTGATGGGAGAGCGGGCCTACGACGATCACGACGCCACGGCCGATGAGGTCGAGCAGATGGCTTCGATCGTTCGGGATGCATTCGACGCCGGTGCGGCCGGGTTCTCGTCCAACCGGTTCCGGCTGCACATGTCGAAGTCGGGCAAGGTCGTGCCGGGCACGTTCGCTCCCGAGGCCGAGCTGTCGGCAATCGCACACCGGATCGGGGAAGCGGGCCACGGGCTCATCCAGGCGATCGCCGACGGCACGATCACGCCCGGGTCTGAAGAGGACGGAATGCCTGAGCTCGACATGCTTGCAGCGTTGTCGCGGACCTCGGGCCGTCCGTTGACGTTCTCGACGTTCCAGGCAAGCAGAGAATCCGACGTCTTCCGCCGGGTCCTCGACGGTGCGGCGCACCACAACGCCAACGGCGCACAACTCCGACCGCAGATCATTCCGCGGTCGGTCACGGTCATGTCGAACATCGACACGTACCACCCGTTCATGAACCGGCCGAGCTACCAGGCGATCGCCGACCTCCCGGTCCCGGCTCGGATCGCGGAGATGGCCAAGGCCGAGGTCCGCGAACGCATCCTGGCCGACCAGGACGACCTGAGCGGCGGGCTCGGGGCCATGCTCGCGGTCGGGTTGGGCGCCGGTCTCAGTCGCATGTATCCGCTGACCGCGCCGATCAACTACGAGCCCGACCGGTCCGACTCGGTGAAGGCGCAGGCAACGGCGCTCGGCGTCGAGCCGCTCCATCATTTCTACGATCTGCTGATCGCGAACGGGGGAGCGGACTTCTACGCGTTGCTCGGCTCGAACTTCGGGGGCGGGACCCTCGAGCCGTGCCGCGAGATGCTGCTCGACCCGAACACCGTCAGCGGGCTCTCCGACGCCGGTGCCCACGTGACGATGATCTCGGATTGCTCGACGTCGACATTCCATCTGACGCATTGGGTCCGTGACCGGACGAAGGGCGAGCGGGTGCCGCTCGAGGCTGCGGTCCACAAGCTCACCGGCGCGCCGGCCGGCATGTACGGATTCGCAGATCGTGGCGTCCTCGCCGTCGGGAACCGAGCCGACATCAACGTGATCGACTTCGACAACCTCACCATCGGCACGCCGTATGTCCGTCGCGATCTCCCCACCGACGCGGCCCGGATCCTCCAACCCTCGACCGGCTATCTCGCAACGATGGTGAACGGCGAGGTCATGCGACGCAACGACGAAGACACCGGCTCACGAGCCGGGCACCTTCTCCGGAGCCGCCGCGCCACGACGACAGCGACTGGAGCATGAACTGATGAACAAGACACTCGACATCGCGGTCGTCGGCGCCGGCATCGGCGGGCTCGGTTCTGCGCTCGCGTTTGCACGTGCCGGTCACCGAGTCACGCTCCTCGAGCGCGACGACACCCCGATGCCCGCCGACATCGAAGGCGCCTTCGACTGGGACCGGCGGGGAGCACCCCAGGTCCGTCATCCCCACGCGTTCCTCGGACTGGCCCGAACCATCCTCCGCGACCGATTCCCCGACGTCCTCCAAGCCCTCCTCGACAACGGCGTCAACGAGGTGTCGATGGCCGACTCGCCGTTGCTCGGCGACCTCGGCGCGCGCACCCGCGAGATGCTCCTCGCCGACGACGACATCTTCCTCCTCGGATGCCGCCGCACCACGTTCGAATGGGTCCTGCGACGCATCGTCATCGCCGAACCGAACGTCACCCTCCGAGTCGGCGTCGGCGTCACCGGCCTCCAGGTCGCGTCGGGCGACGGAGCGCCGACGGTGACCGGCGTCCGGCTCGACGACGACACCACCGTCGATGCCGAGCTGGTCATCGCCAGCACCGGACGCCGCAGCGACCTCCCCGGGTGGCTCGCCGAGCACGGCATCGAGGTGGCCGAGACCATCCACGACGCGAAGGCCGTCTACTTCTCCCGGTTCTA
This sequence comes from Acidimicrobiales bacterium, assembly GCA_038255425.1. Classification (GTDB taxonomy): domain Bacteria; phylum Actinomycetota; class Acidimicrobiia; order Acidimicrobiales; family Salinilacustritrichaceae; genus Salinilacustrithrix. Next base: position 16,124 of record JBBSLH010000021.1, on the reverse strand, counting down.
TCGATCCGATCAGTTCTCTGACTTCGGATTCCGGGCCGCAATCGGTGCCGGCCTCGTCTGCGGCGTCATCGGCGCTGACGCCGGTACCTACTCCATCACCGCCGTTGTCGATTCCGACGACCGTGAGCTCCGAACCCATCTCAACGACTCCGACCGCTTCGACGCCACGGTGCGCCTGATGCCCGAACTGGCGGATGTGGTCGCGATGAACGGCACTCCTATCCACCCCGTTCACCTCATGACCGGGCTCATCAACCGGCTACGCCGATACACCGACGCATCCGGCGATCCCCTCGCAATCGGTGTGCTCGCCGTCGGCGACGCCCACACCTGTACCAACCCGGCCTACGGCCGCGGTCAGTCCCTCGCCCTCCTCCAAGCGGTACTCGCGGTCGACGCCATCACCGAGCACGACGACCTCCAAGCCGCCGGGCGTAGCTACGAAGCGGCGAGCAAGGTGAGGGTCGAACCCTGGTACCACGCGTCGGTCATGACCGATCAGATGCAACAGAGCCAGCGCTCGTCGACGCCCGGTTCGTCATCGAACGCTGCTGGGGGAGTGCCCGATCTGTTCTCCATGATCAACGGCGCCCGCGACGAACCGGAGCTGCTCCATGACCTCATGCGCATGATCAACCTGCTCGAACCTCCGGACACGTTGTTCCGTCATGCCGAGGCCATGCAGCGAGTCGTCGCCGCGTCGAGCGCACGGGCCGATGACCGACCGACGCGCCCTCGACCCCCGCGCATCAGTCGCGACGACGTCCTGGCGGTGGTCGCATGACCACCACCACGATCGAACGATTCGACGTCACCGTCGGCGATCTCACCTTCCAAGCGCGCCACGCAGGCCCGGCTGATGGCCGAGCGGTGATCCTGCTCCACGGCGTCCCACAGTCGTCGGTGTGCTGGACCGCGCAGATGACGGCACTCGCCGATGCCGGCTACCGCGCGGTGGCGTTCACCCAACGGGGCTACTCGCCGGGGGCTCGTGTCGACGACGTCGCCGCCTTCACCATGGACAAGCTTGCGGCCGACGTTCTCGGTGTCGCCGACGCGCTCGGCATCGACCGGTTCGACGTGGTCGGTCACGACGCTGGCGCCGGCGTCGCCTGGACCCTTGCCGGCTACCACGCCAACCGCGTCGACACCGTGGCGATCGCGTCTGTCCCGCACCCGGCCGCGTTCGCTTCCGCCTACCGCAACAAGGACGCGGACGGCGGCGACCAACACGAACGCTCCGGGTACATGCGCCAGATCTCGAAGTCACCGCGAGGACAGATGGAAGAGGTCTTCGTCGGGAACGATGGCCAGGTCCTGCGAGCGCTGCTCGACGGACTGCCGCAAGATCACATCGACGAATACGTCGAACTCCTCGGTACCCCGGAGGGGATGCGCGGCGTCCTCGACTGGTACCGGGCCGGCGCGCTCGAACGCGAATCCGACAAACCGTCGGGCATGTCGGTCGACTTCCCCGACATCACCATCCCCACCCTGTTCGTCTGGTCCGACGAAGACCCCGCAATCGGCCCGGCGGGACCGCATGCCACCGCCGATCACGTCACCGGGCCGTACCGGTTCGTGGTCCTCGAAGGCATCGGCCACTGGATCCCCGAACTCGCGGCCGACGACTTCACCCGCGAACTGCTCGACCATCTCGATCAGCACCAGCCGGCAGGAGCCTGATGACGATCACGACGTCCACGATGCCGTTGACCCTCGCCGACGTCGAGTTCAACCGACGCGACCACGAGGACCGACCGCTCCGCCCGATCCCACCGGGGCGAGACGTGTTCGCCGAGCGGTGGCGGCCGAGCCGGGACTTCCTGTTCGGGCAGTGGATGGACATCGACGAGGCCGGGGCGCCCAGCGATCTGGCGGCGGCACGGGACGACATGTTCTGGCAGGCCGACGAACGGATCATCCCGATGGTCGACCTCTTCGACCGCGACGGATCGCCGACGGTCCGGCCGATGTTCGAACAGGCCCTCACCCAGGGAATCAACACCGTCGCAGATGCACCCGTGGAACTCACCGACCTGTTCGCCTTCCTGGCCGAGCCGCCGGCGTGGTTCGACCGACGTTCTGCCGAGCGAGGCCGGGTGCTGGCGTCGACCGCGTCGTTGTCCGCGATCCGGATCGTTGCCGGCTGGGCGTTGTTCGAAACAGCGATGACCACCGACATCTCGGCATCAACGGGGGCCACCGGCCGATTCAAGCGCGACTCCGTTCGTCGGTACTCCGAGACGGTCCGGATGTTCGCGCTGGCGCTGAAGCCCGACATCTACGACCAGCGATCGGAGGTGTTCCAGACGATCGTCCGGGTACGGATGATGCACGCGCTGGCAAGCCGTGGGCTCCGTCGGGCGTGGGGCGACGACCACTATCTGCGTTATGGCGAACCGATCGCGGCGACATCGCTGCTCGGCTTCGGCAACGGACCGCTGCTGACGCGGCTGGTCGACCACCGCCTCGGCCGTCGGCTCTCGGCTCGCGATCTCGACGACATCGCCATGTACGCCGGCTGGTTCGGCCACGTGATCGGCGCTCCCGACCGACTCCGCGCTCGGGATGGCGAAGAGATGGTCCGGTCCCTCAACTACATCTTCTCCCGAGGCGGTGATCCCTCCGGTTGGCGTGAGGAGATGATGCACACCGTCCGACAGCCCTTCGAGGCACTGGCCGCGGCGTACCTGCCACGACCGTTGCGACCAGCCCGGCGTCCGCTTGTGACGGCGGCGTGCAAAGGGCTCGCCGGGGCCATCATCGCGCCGCTCGTACCCGTCTTCGGGCTCCGCGAGGTGCGCGACTTCGTCGAAGGCGTGCCCGAATTCAAGGTGCCGTACCGAACCCACGGTCAGGTCTTCCGCCACACGGCCCGTATCAACGCCCGACTCGTCGGGATCCGAGACCGTGTTCCCGGCGTGACCGCAGCGCGCCGCAACGTCTACCGGAACGGCCCACCAGGACTCGACGCTGCCGTCGACGCAATGTCCGGCTTCGCCGCCAAGGACCACGACATCGCCATGGCCTACACCGGCCATGACGAGACCCCCGCCGGTTCGGGTCTCGGCTCGCCTCGCATCGCCTGACCTGCCGTCGAGCTCGAGCATCTGGACGGTCGCTCCCGACAGCGAACCCCGTGAGGGATTCCCCAGGGCACGGGCGCACCAGACCCGGGTTACCCTGACTGCAGAGGCGGCGGAACTGTCGAGCGCCTCGTTCGATCCTTCGTTGCTCCGGACCCTGGTGGCGTTGCTCACGTGAACCGGGGATGCCGCATGGGAGGAACACCAGCCCGGTCGACGCCGTCGACGAACGCTGATGCCTTCGTTTCGGGCTCGTGAGGTCGCGCTCGGTCCTGCTGTGGGCGATCGGTTCGCTCGCGCTGCTGGTCACTCCGCAACAAGCGGAGCCGTGGACTGTCGCGAGTGCATCGGCAGGTCCAACGACGACCGAACCAGAAGGTCTCGGCGACGGGGCGACCACGACGACCGCCGTGCCCGGCGAGGAGCTGGAGCAGGAATCCACGACGACCGTTGCGCCTGGTGTGTCGGTCGATCAGGAGTCCACCACGACCTCCGACCCCGAGCCGGCCACGTCAGAGGACGGCGACGACGAGGATCCGACGACGACCATCGCCGTGACCGGCGACATCCCGGTTCGACCGGGCACGTCACCGCAGGTCAGCGATTCTTCGATTCCCTTCGGGTCGATCGCGCTGGCGCTTCTCGTGTTGGGGACCGTCGGCGGCGCCTCGTACGCGCTCATCCGGCGGCGCTCGCTCCTGGCCGATGTCGTGGTCGAACGTCCAACGCCGGACCGGCCGTCCTTCGACTCGTCGACCCCGGAGTTCCTGATCGGTCTGGGCGAGGCGCTGATGGACGCCGGCGCAGCAGGTGGCCACATCGAGTCCGCGCTGCGAACCATCGCCCGAGTGAACGGGGCTGACGGCGTCGGGGTGATCGTGTTGCCGAATGCGCTCATCGTGTCGGTGCCCGATGGCGACACCGTCGTCACGGAGATCGGCACCCCTGGACGTGCCCTGCTACGCCTCGACCAGATCGACGACGTGCTGCGCCTGGTCTACGACGCCGAGGCTGGATCGATCGGTGCCGTCGAGGGAGGACGCAAGCTCGCGGAGATCCGGTTGGCCGCGGCGCCGTACTCGCCGGGACTCGTGCTCGTCGGCCATGTGCTCTCGGCGGCGGGTTTGGCGCTGATCCTCCACGCGACCTGGATCGAGGTCGTTCTGGCTGCGGTTCTCGGTGCGGTGGTGGGCACGTTCCGCCTCTGGACCCTGCGCTTCAGTTCGTCCTATCAGTCGTTCGTCGTGTTGATCGCCGCGACCGCGGTGTCGACCTCGGTGTTCGCGCTCACCCGGGTCATCGATGATCTCTTGACGTTCCCCCTCCTGATCGCCCCGCTGACCACCTTCCTTCCGGGCGGACTGCTCACCATTGCCGCCCTGGAACTCGCCACCGGTCAGATCGTCTCCGGCGCGTCGCGACTGGCATCCGGTGTACTGCGGCTCGTCCTCCTGGCGATCGGCCTCATCGCCGGCGCTCAGCTCGTCGGCGTGCCGACAGGCGAACTGGGGAGCGATGCCGGGGGAACGGTCGGGGTGCTGACGCCCTGGCTCGGCGTTGCGGTGTTCGGTGTCGGCCTGGTGTGGTTCTACGGCGCCCGATCTTCCGCCCGGGTCTGGATCCTGCTCGTGATGTATGTCGCATATGCCGGTCAGGTGATCGGGGGGCTGTTCTTCGGCAGTGCGCTCTCCGCCTTCTTCGGAGCGTTCGCCATGGCCACGGCCGCGGTGTTGGCGGCCCGCAAGGGAACTGCGCCCTCACCGTTGGTGACGATTCTCCCCGGCTTCTGGCTCCTGGTCCCCGGCGCCCTGGGTCTCGACGGCGTCACCCGGCTCTTCGGTGGTGGGGGAGCTGAAACGACCGCGGTCTTCGTGACCACCGCAACGTCGATGGTCGGTGTGTCGCTCGGGATCCTGCTCGGGTTGCTCCTGGTGGCGAGCGATCCGGAGAGTCCCTGGTCGGAGACACGCCGCGTCGATCCGTGATCGCGGCCGTGGACGTCAGCCCTTCTCGGCCTGACGGATCGTCGCGTCCCCGTCGCGTCCATCGATGCGGCCGAACGTGCTGCTGAGCAGACGCTGCATCTTTCGGGTCGCGTCGTGGCAGGCCTGTTCGACGGTGTTGGCGACGGCGGTCACGACAACGGGCTCCATGCCCGCAGGCCGGGCCTCGAGGAGGCACCGCTTGTCGGCCTGTCCGCTGTCTTTGTCTCCGTCGTCGTCGCCGAGATGCACTTCGACTCGCGTGAGTCGGTCCGCGTAGCGCTCCAGCGCAGACTGCACGTCGGCTTCGACACTCGAGCGAAGGGCTTGGCTGCCTTCGACACTGCCGTCGGTGTTGATCTGGATCTTCATGTTTGGTCCTTTGTCGGTTGCGCGACAGAACACCGAGAACGGCGGTGCGTCGATGGGGACATGGATGCTCCCGGATGGATCGTTGCGAGCCACGTTTGCGCTACCAGGGTCCAGAGCACCGCCCCCGAACCAGCGGATGTGCTGGTCCGACACGTTCGGGTGTCTCTGTCGCGTCGCGTTCACCGTACACCTGTTCCGAGATCGGGTCTGTCAGTGACCGGTGTCACTGATTGCGCTGGGATTGCGCATGGGACGATCGAGACGCAGAGGTCGTCTCTGTCCCCCCGTCCTCGTTGATGTCCGTCGCGGCGATGGAGAGCACGGCACCTCCACTCGGGAGCGAGACCGCTGGGCCGAACCGGCCGTCGCCGATGTTGAGGAGGGCACGGGGGGTGTTCGACTCGAAGTCGGTGACCACTGCGTCAGGTCGATCGTCGCCGTCGCCGTCGAGGTCGGCGATGGCGATGGTCTGCGCACCCGGACCGGGGCCGATCGCGCTCCCAGTCGGCGAGTCAATCGGCGGGCCGAGTTCGATCGCCGGTGGCGTTCCGGTCCCGGCGGCGAGTGCCGTTGGAGCAAGCGCGAAGACGAACGAAACTGCGACGGCGGCAGCGTGGAGTGCACACCGCCGATCGAAGAGCGCGCGACCGGACTGTCGTCTCCGAAGACGGTTGGGTCACACATCCACTGGACTTTGACATTGCCGTGCAGCTTCGTTGTCCGTCGACGGGCAGAATCTCCTGTCCGCCGACACTCGGTTCCGGTCGGCGTTGTCCGCCGTTCATGAGCGGTCGAGTGGTTCGAGCAGCGTCACCAGTGGTCCCCGTAGCGCGCGGAGGGCGTCAATGTCTGCGGTGACCACGGGGACGGTGACGAGAGCGGAGACCGCAGCGATGTACGCCTCGCATGCGAAGCGGTCGGTGGGGTTGTCGGCTTCGAGGAGGGCGGCGAGAGCGTCGACGATGCGGGTTTGGAGCGCGGCTCGGCGGATCAATGCGTCGGGTCCGGCGGCGTGGACCTCGATGATGTAGAGACGGGCGAAGGCGAGGTTGGTGGCGATCGCGTCCAGGTAGTGGTCGATGGCGGCTGTGGCTCGTTCCATGCCGCTGCCGGTGGTGTGGTCGAGCGCGGCGGCGAGTTGGGTCACGAGGACTTCGCCGACGAGGTCGAGGGTTTCGAGGAAGCACCCGAGTTTGTCGTCGTACAGGTCGTAGAAGGTGAGGCGAGAAACGCCGGCGCGTTCGAGCACCGCTTTGACCGGCGTGTTGGCGTATCCCGCGTCGGCGCAGGCTTCGGCCATACCGACCGCGAGGCGTAGGCGTTGCGATCGCTCGACCTCGCCGCGGCTCAGGTTGTGGCGTCCCTTCGGGAGTGGAGCGATGGAGTCGGCCAGGTCCGTCATCGGCGGCCGTTCAGACCCGCTGCCGTCCGAGTCGCCTCGTCAACAGCGCGATGAGTGCGGCGGCCGCGCTCGCGATCACGAGCGGGTTGGCGTCGCGGCCCGTCGCGGGGAGTCTGGGCACTGCCTCGACCGCCGCGCCGCCTGGCGGCGGTGTCACTCCAAAGTTGGGGGAGAATGGGGCGGCGGCTCCGGCCGGGGCGGGGCCTGATCCGACGGCGAGGGCGAGGTCGCTTCCGGGGAGGATCGGGAACAGGAGGCGAGAGCCGTCGGAGCCGAGGCGGATGGTGTTGACGGCGGAGGTCCCGGGTTCAGACGCGCCGGAGATTCCGAGGATGTGGAGGCGGAGGCGGTGGCCAGTCTGGAACCGGTTGCCGATGGGCCAGAACTCGACGTGGTAGCGCTGTTCCTGGCCGGAGGCGACGGGCGTCTTGGTCGAGTACGTGCCATAGGGCTGGACGACGTTCTCGTGCTCGTCGACCAGCGACTTGTCCAAGTCGATGTCGGGGAACGAGTTGCGCAGCCTCCCGGTGGCCATGGGATGCGCGGTGCCGGAAGGGTCGACGTCGGAGAGTACGGCGTATAGGTCGGTCTCGGGCGAGGTGGATGACAGGACGAGTTCGAGGCTGGCGGGGCCAGCGGAGCGCACGTCGGTGGCGAATGGTCCAGTGGTGTAGCTGAGCCCGAACGGTTCGGCCAGGGTCATGTCGGTCAGGGTGGGAGATTGGTTGAAGATCCCGAGGATGGCGGCGTTGTAGGGGTCGGTGGCGGTGGGGAGTGAGGGGACGGTGGGATACGACTGCGTCGCGGACGTGGCTGGGCCGAGGGTGAGGGTGCCGTCGTTGATGGAGGTGGCCGTGCCGCTGGGCGTTGGGTCGAGGTTGAGTGCTGGCCACGTGGTGCCGGGGATTGGCCAGTCACTGCCGTCGGCCTGTACGAAGTCGCCGTTCAGGAGCATGTCCTCGCGGTCGCCGTTGGCGAGGAACAGTTGGACACTGGGTTCGTCGTCGATGCCGTTGTCGACGCCACGCAGGTTCCGGTCGTACCAGGCCTCGCGTTGCCGGTCCGAACCCCCGGAGTCGACGGGGACGCCGTCGTGGGCGCCGACGACGAGGAGATGAGCACCGTCGTCCCGTAGCTCCTGGAACGCCTGGAACGCGCCGCGGGATTCGACGTCGAAGAAGCCGTCGACCATGAGGATCGGCAGGTCGTTCACGTCGCCCCGGAATCCGCGTTGTTGCCAGAACTCGTCGAGGGTGGGGTGGAGGTTGTAGTCGACCGCGATGTTTCCGAGGCCCAGCGTGACCGGGACGAGAGACAGCGGGTCCCGGCCGAGTCGGTCCGGGAACGCCCCAACCGCTGGCGCGCCGATGAGGCCGAGGACACCGGCGGCGGGAAGGCCGTTGGGGACGCCGCCGGGATAGAGCAGGTCGCGGTACAGCTCGTGGGTGCCGGATCCGAGCACCGCGGCGTCGACGCACGGCAGGTCGAGGTGGAGCGAGTTGTAGATGGTGATGGCGCTGGCCGAGAACCCGAACAACCCGCCGTGGCCGTCGTGCCACGGCTGCTCGCAAGCCCAGTCGAGGACCTCGACCACGTCGGCCTGGGTGCGGGGGCCGAGGGCGTCGAAGGTGCCGTCGCTGTCGCCCGTGCCGCGGATGTGGACCTGGAGGTAGTTGTAGCCGGGGCCGCCGAACTCGGGGCAACAGCCCGGCCGGTAGGGGCTGAACTCGACGATCACCGGGCGGGCGGGGAGTTCCCCACCGACCAGTGGGCCGCGTCCGCCGAGCTTCACCTCCATCTCGACACCGTCGGAGAGAGGGAGTCGGATGTTTCGGGTGACCTGAGGTGCTTCGACTCCGGCTCCGACCGGGGCTGCATCGGCGGCCGGCAGGGTCGCGGCGAAGGCGATCATCGCTCCCAGCACGACGAAGATCGCTCCCACGGTCCCTCGCGCTCGCTTCAAGCTCATCTCAGACGGCTCCCCGAGCTGTTCGATCCTTGCGAACGATAACGCTTCCGATCATCTACAGACAAGCTTGTTTGTCTCTCGCTCGGCCTGTCGGTCTCCGGTGATGACTGATTCCGGGAGGGAGTCAGGATGGCGGCGCGCTCGAGACCTCGGTTGCGACATGGCCGCCGAGGAGGCGGGTTGTCGGTGCCGAAGTCGCCGAACCTGTTCAGCGTCGCCGGGCCTACGGCTTCGTCTACGGCTCCTGCTTCTGGATGCTCTCTCCCGAACTTCGCCGAAGGCGGGCTGGGTTCGTCGATGTCGAAGTCGACTGGCACGACTTCGGTTGGCGAGTCGCCGCGTGGCACATGCCGAGGTCCTGAGCGTCAGCTCGATCGGAGGTCGAGTCGCCGCAGGAGTTGGGGTTGAGACGACGACGATGGTGGTCGTCATGTCTTCGTCAGCTCGTCGTTGTCCATACGCAATGGCCGTAGCCGTCCGCAGCGAGGTCGCTGGCCGAGTCCCCATCGTTCTGGTCAGCCTGGAAGCTCCGTGGTGGGCCGGGTCGGCGAAGTGGGGTGCGCGCCTGTTGGTGGACGTTGGGGAACGATGTGGTGATGGCTGATGTGCACGATCATTCGCATGACCATGGTGAGCTCACGACCGATGCGAGGGTGGCGAAGCTGCTTCGGTGGATCGTCGCAGGGCTGGCAGTACTGACCGTGGTGGGTCTGGTCGTGTGGCGACCGGGGGCCACCGAGTCGCTTCCCCAGAACCTGAACGACACCGGCGGCGAGCGGGTGACTGCAACGGTGGTCGGGATCGAGCCGATCGCGTGCGCGGGTTCGGGCTTCGGGGTGGTTGCGGAGTGTGAGGAGGTCCAGATCGAGGTGACCGAGGGGACGAACGCCGGCAACGTGGGAAGCTTTGAGCTGTTCCCGGAGTCGCAGGCGTCGATCCCGCCGCTGTCGGTCGGTGACCGGATCGTGGTGATCGAGTTCGAGTTCGGTGACACGGGCGACCTCGGGTATGCGTTTGCTGACTACCAGCGGGCCCGTCCGCTGATCCTGCTCGGGGTGTTGTTCGTGGTCGCGGTGGTGGCGCTCGGCCGGTTCCAGGGCTTTCGGGCCATCGGCGGGCTCGTTGTGTCGGCGATCGTGTTGTTCTTCTACGTGTTCCCCGCGTTGTTGGGCGGGCAACCGCCCCTGCCGGTGGCCCTGGTGTCAGCGTCGGTGATCGCGTTCGCGGCGTTGTATCTCGCGCATGGGGTGAACGACACGACAACCGTCGCCTTGTTGGGCACCATGGCAGCGCTGGTGCTCACCGGGGTGTTGGGGGCGATCTTCATCAGTGCGGCCAAGATCACCGGGTTGGCGTCTGAGGATCAGATCTATCTGTTGGTGTCGGCCGAAGGGATCGATCTGCGAGGTCTGGTCTTGGCGGGCATCGTGCTCGGCAGTCTCGGTGTCCTCGATGATGTGACGGTCACGCAGGTCTCGGCGGTCGCTCGCCTCCGCGAGGCGAATCCGGACTACACCGTCCGCGATCTGTACCGCAAGGGGGTGACGATCGGCCGGGACCACATCGCCTCGACGGTGAACACTCTGGTCCTTGCGTATGCCGGTGCGTCGTTGCCGTTGTTGTTGTTCTATTCCAACATCGGACTCGGGTTCTCCGACTCGGTCACGTCGGAGGTCATCGCGGTCGAGGTGATCCGCACGCTGGTTGGCAGCATCGGCCTGGTTTCCGCGGTGCCGCTCACCACCCTGCTTGCTGCGTTGGTCGTGACCGGCACCGGGCTACCGGCGTTGCGATCCTCGAGCAGAAAGGCCGAGACCGCGGCCCCAGCCGCCGGTCCGGACCCCGATGACCCAACGCCTGACGCAGTGGTGCCGGCGGACTCGGATCCGGCCCCAGGATCGGACGATGCGTGGGAGGAGTTCACGCCGAACCCGGACGAGTTCTGAGCATCTTCATGGTTCAGGGTCTTCACTTGGGCTGAATGCTGACCAGTCGGCCGGTGCCGGTTCGCCGCCGCCGCCGCCGTCCGGCGCGGGGTCGGATCCGGCCGGCGCTACTCGGCGCCACCGGCGTCGGACAGGAGAACCTTGGAGTGATCGAGGTCGCGTGTCGCTGGTGGCGATGGCGAGCGCGGTGGTGAGGGGCACGGAGATGACGAGCCCGATGCTCCCGACGAGCGTACGGATGATCTCGACGGCGACGATCTCGCGGTTGAGGATCTGGGCGACGGTGCGACCTTCTTGGAAGAAGAACAACAGCAGACCCATGGACGCGCCGGCATAGGCCAAAACGAGCGTGTTGACGACCGACGCGACATGGTCACGACCGATGCGGATCGCCGCCCGGTAGAGCTCCTTGCGGGTGATCGACGGGTTGGCGTGACGCAGTTCAGCGACGGCGGAGACCTGGGTGACGGTCACGTCGTCGAGGACGCCGAGCGCGCCGACCACGATTCCTGCGATGAGGATGGCGCGGGGGTCGACTGCGTCGGCGGTGACGCGCAGGATCTGGAGACTGCTGTCAGACAGCCCGGTCACCGACGCCAGACCGGTCGCGATCGACGCCAGGAACGTGATCAGGTACACGCTGAGCAGAGTCCCGGCGAGGGCGACAGTCGTGGACCGTGAGACGCCGTGCGCGATGTAGAGCGCCGCGAACCCGACCACCGTGGTGGTCACGAGTGCGACGGCGACGGCGTTGTTCCCGCGCAGGATCGATGGAAGCAGGAACACGAGGATCACGCCGAGACTCACGGTGAGCCCGGCCAGGGCCCGCACCCCCTTCCACCGGCCGAATCCGATCACCACCACCGCGAACAACAGTCCGAGAGCGATCAGTGGCGTCTGCCGTTGGTACTCGACGAACACATATCGGAACTCCGCTGGTGCTGCGGGGTTGTCCGCGAGCACGACCTCCTCGCCGACCTCGAAGTCGGGTGCGCTGAAGTCGAGCAGCGACGACAAGAAGGTGCCGGTTCCGCCCTTGTCCGGGCCGGAGTCGATGTCGACGGAGACGGTCTGGCACTGGGTGGGTGCGCCTTCGAGCGAGTCGTTGCAGTCGGCGACTTCGATGTCGGTGATCGTGGCGTCGACGTAGTCGATGCCACGGGTCGAGGCCGACAGGTCGGGTGCGGCGCCACGGGGCCACAACACGACCAGCCCGATCAACGTGGCCACAGCAATGACGATCACGCCGACCCGCAGTATGGGTCCGACCTCCAAGCCGTGGTCGTCGTGGCCGTGACTGTGACCGGACATCCGTCCAACTCTGTCATCCACCGGACGGCCATGGATGGACGGTGCCCGTCGCGACACCGCGCTCGGGTCCTTCGAGCACCGGGAAGGAGCGACCGTCCGACGCGGTCGACGTCGGCCCACGTTCGATACGGTTGGGCCCATGTGCGCTGCATGTGTTGCCGAGGGCGTCACCTATGTCGGGGGTTCCGTCGGGATTCTCCGCGTGATGGCATACCGGGCGACGCGCCGCCGCGTCAGGGAATCGACACTCGTGCGGGAGGGCGACGGCCGCCCGACTGCAACACAGGCCGCAGAGTCGCTCTCCGTGACCTGACGCATGCATCGCGGTGGCGGGTGTGGCTCGTCTCGACCCAGCGCTTTCTTTGTCAGGTCGTGACACGATCGAGCATTGTCTGCAGGCCGCTGGCGTCGAATTGTGCTTTGAGCGAGTCGGAGTCGTCGTGGCCCAGTTCGAGGGTGGGGCAGAAGAAGTCGTCGCCGTCAATCCAGAAGTCGGGGGAGCCGCGGACGCCTCGGCTCCGGCCCTCGTCGAAGTCTGCCCTCACCCCGTCGACCGGATCGGTCTTGGGCGGTGTGAGCCCGTGGGCCTTGGCCAGCTCGGCCAGGACAGCGGGATCGGCGATGTCCTGTCCTTGTTCAAAGAGCAGGTCTCGAAGTTGGAGGCTGACGACGAGGCCGAGGTCAGCGTCGACGGCATAGGCGTTGTCGGCGAGGTTGAGCGCTGCGATCGACGTGGTGGGCCATCGGTCTGCTCGGAAGCCCGTGAACAGTTCGAGGTCGAGCTGAGCAGTGAGGGCGTCGATCTTGGCCGCGACACCGTCGCTGTCGAGTGGCTCGCCGTTGACCCACTCGAGCGGCCAAGCTCGCACGACCACGGCGACCGGCTCGGCGAACTCCGCGAGCCGTGACGTGACGACGTGAAGGCCGACGTGAGTGAACGGGCAGGTCACGTCGGCGAAGACCTCGAGCGTTCTGGTCATGGGTTGCGTCGTCCTGTGAGTCGTCGTACCGGCGAAAGACAAGCACTGTCGCCGAGGTCAGTCTGACCCGACGATCGTGATGGTGCCCCGCATGCCAGCGGCGTAGTGGCCGGGGATGTGGCAGCCCATGAGGATCTCGTCGGCCTCGGTGAAGGTCCAAGTCATTTCCTTGGTGGCGCCGACGTCCAGTGTGACAGCGTTGTCTTCGTCGGCACCCATGTGGTCCATCGGCATTGAGGCCATTTCGGCGTCGTGGTCGTCTTGGGTGTCGGCATCGCCGAGGGTGAAGTCGTGGGGAAGTTTGCCTGCGTTGGTGACCCGGAAGGTGACCGTCTCGCCGGCCTTGATCTCGATGGCGGTTGGATCGAAGGAGAAGTCGTCGTGGGCATCGATGTCGATGACCCGGTCGGCGTCGGCGGCGTCCGCTGGTGCACCGAAACTGAAGTTGGCGTGCTCGGCGTCGCCGTTGTCGTGCTGCCCGCCGATGGGAGCAGCGACGTCGGGGGTGTCGGACCCGCACGCGGCAGCCAGCAGCGCGATGGCAACGAACGCGGCAGCCAAGACCGAGGTCGAGCGGCGGTCGGTGACAAGTCGGTAGCTCATGGTGCCAACTCTCTCGCAGGGGATCTGAGGCAACATCCGGGCAGACCACTGATCGGAGCTGCGGCTCTGTACGGAGGTCATCGTCGGGGGGCGGCGAGTCGGAAACTGAATAGGGGGCATTCAGTGGTGTTCGTGGGTGCGGGGGGTGTCGGCTCCGCCGTCGTGGTCGGCTCCGCCGTCGTGGCTCATGCCGCGCATCATGAAGAACATCATGAGGGGGCAGGCGACGATCAGCAGCGGGAATGCCAGGTAGCCGACCGGCACACCGAGCGCGGCGAGCACGATCACGAGCGCTGCGGCGACGAGAAGCGGCTTCAGCAGGTTTTGGTAGTTCATGTCGGTCTCCGATTGTGGGTTGATTGTGAGCGTCGCGCTGGGGGTATTGCCGGTCATCCGGTGGAAGTACGGATCTCGGGGAAGTGGCCACTACTGAGCTCGAGCGCGGCGGTCGGCAGCGCCGGAGTGGACGGCGAACTTCCTGGCTGTCGTTCGTGCGTCCTGATCAGTCCGGTTCGCTGAGGAGGCCGGCTTCCCGGGCGAGGCGTACAAGCTCGGAACGCTCGCTGACGCCGAGCTTTTGGTACACGTGGGACCGGTGGGTTTCCACGGTTCGGACCGACACGAAGAGTTCTTCGGCGATTTGGGGGTTGGTCAATCCGAGCGCGATGCGGCGCAGGACATCGATCTCTCGGTCCGACAGTTCGCCGCCCGGGCCGCTGAGGCGTGCCGGAGGAGCATCGTCGGCGAGTAGCGCGGCACCCATGCTGGGATGGACGTACTGGTGACCTGACATCACTTGCCGCACCGCTTGGACGAGCTCGACGTCGGCTGCGTCTTTGAGCAGGTACCCGGCGGCGCCTGCATCGAACGCTCGCCGGAGGTAGGCGATGTCGTCGTGCACGGTCAGCACCACGATCCGGGTCTCGGGGCTGGCGTCGAGGATGTCGGGGGTGGCGTCGATGCCGCTGCGGTCGGGGAGGCCGACGTCGATCACGAACACGTCGGGGACTGTCCGCGCCGCGAGCAGGATGGCGTCGGCCGCGGTGGCTGCCTCGCCGACCACCTGGAGGTCGGCTTCGGCGTCGAGGATCATGCGTAGCCCTGATCGCACGACACCGTGGTCGTCGCACAGGGCGATCCGGACGGGGGTCTGGCCGCCGTCCTCAGTCAACGGGAACCTCGAGTTTGATGGTGGTGCCGGCGTCAGGCCGCGATGTGATGGTCAGGTCGCCTCCGGCGAGGGCGGCCCGTTCTGCCATGCCGGCCAGCCCGAGATGTTTGGGCTGGGTTGCGGTGTCGAAGCCACAGCCGTGGTCGGTGATTTCGACCTGCAGGTTGTGACCGTCGATGGTCATGGTGACTTGGGCGGTGTTGGCGTCGGCGTGGCGGGCCACGTTGGTGAGTGCTTCTTGGGTGACCCGGTAGGCGACGGTCTCGATTGCTGGGGCGAGCCGGTCGCCGGCCGGGAGGTGATTGGCGAACTCGATGGTGAGCCCGGTTCGAGTGGCGAGGTCGGTGGTGAGTCGTTCGAGCGCCGGGGCGAGGCCGATGTCGTCGAGCACGGTTGGCCGCAGGTCGGTGGCCAGCTGGCGGGTTCGTTGGAGGGCGTCGCTCACCACACCCCGGAGATCGGCGAGACGATGGGCGGTCTGGTCCACGTCGGGGCGATCGTCGTGGAGGTTTGCGTCGACCAGGCGGAGCCCAAGCAGTACGGACGTGAGGGCTTGGCCGATGTCGTCGTGGAGGTCACGGGATACTCGGGCTCGTTCGGCCTCCTGGGCATCGATGACCTGGCCGAGCATCTCATGGCGGGCGCGGCTGGCTTCTTCGGCCGCGGCGGCTGCGGCAACCGCTTCTGTCCTGGTTCGTTCGGCGTCGACGAGCAGGGCACTCTCGATTGCTCCGGTGGCGAAGGCGGCCACGACCACGACAAGGGCCTCGTCGTCGGCGTCGAAACCGGCGCCACCGAGTTTCTCGGTCAGATAGAGGTTTCCGTAGCGGCGTCCCCCGCGTGCAACCGGAACGCCGAGGAACGTGCGCATCGGCGGGTGCCCGGGCGGGAACCCGACCGAGTGGGGGTGATCGGCGATGTCGTCGAGGCGTATCGGCCCGTCGGTCACGATGACCTCACCGAGGAGTCCCCGTCCGGTGGGTAGGGCTCCGAGCCCGCGCACGGTCTCCTCGTCGATGCCGTGGTGGACGAACCGGGTGATCCGACCGTCGGCGTCGTAGACGCCGAGCGCGGCGTAGCGGGCATCGGCCACCGCTGCCGCGCCTCGGACGATCTGGCCGAGCACGGCGTCGAGGTCGTGTTGACCGGACAGGTCGAGTGCCGCGCCGAGCAGCACACGGATGCGATCACTCCAACCCGCGTCGCCGTGCGCAGCCGACGACGACGTCGTAGCGGAGGGCAGGACACGTCGCGGCATACGACCGAACCCTAACCAGGAACTACGACAGTAAGTCGTTG
>JBBSLH010000020.1:0-23046 GCA_038255425.1 Acidimicrobiales bacterium | reverse complement strand
GGTGTCACCATCGCCGAGGACGGCATCATCCAGATCACCGGTGAGCTCGACCCCGGCGACCCGTTCGGTCCCGCTGGTCCTGGTGTCGAAGGCCCGGCCTTCGGTGGTACCCGCGCATTCCTCGAGGCGACGCGTCATCGCACCGCTCCGATCAAGCTCCAGGTCACCGGTCCGGTCACCCTCGCCCTCGGCCTGATCGCTGCCGGCGTGCACGCTGATCGAGCGTTCGCCACTGCCGGTGCCGCGGTCCGACAACGCGCCGTGGCGATGCTCGACGAGGCGACGCGGATCGCGCCCTTGGCCCACAAGGTCATGTTCGTCGACGAACCGGGACTCGTCGCCCTGTCGCACAGCGACTTCCCGGTCTCCACCGACCACGCGGTCGATCTGGTGTCGGGCACGTTGGCGGCCATCGAGCCCTATGCCGTGACCGGACTCCACTGCTGTGGCGAGACCGATTGGCGCCTCGCGCTCGCGGCCGGACCCCAGATCGTGTCGATGCCGACCGATGCCAGCGTGATCGACCACGCTGGCGCCCTCGGCGTGCACCTCGATCGAGGGGGTTGGGTGGCGTGGGGCGCCGTTCCGACCAACCGTCCGATCGGCAGCGAGCCCTCCCTGCTCTGGCGTGCGCTCTCGGAGACGTGGTGTGAACTGGTGCAGCGAGGCTGCGACGCCCTCCGCCTGCGCGACCAGGCGCTGGTCACGCCGGAGTGCGGTCTCGCCAACCACGACCCGCTCCAGGCCGAGCATCTGCTGTCGCTCTCCGTCGAGCTGGCCGAGCGGGTCCGACGCCAGTCCTTCGGCGTGCGCTTGGCGGTGGGAGCTTGACCGTCACAACCGACGCGTATCTTCACCCCAGTGACTGACGCGCCCCAGGAAACGGTTCATCGCGTCGAGGCGCTGCGCAACGAGCTCCTCGAACACAACGAGCGCTACTACATCGACGATGCGCCCATCGTCGGCGACGCCGACTACGACGCGCTCGTGGCCGAACTCCGAGGCATCGAGAAGGAGTTCCCGGAGCTCGACACGCCGGAGTCGCCAACGCATCAGGTCAGTGGACGACGGTCCGAGACCTTCTCCCCGGTCGTCCATTCGACGCCGCTGCTGAGCCTCGACAACGCCTTCGACGCCGATGAGCTCCGAGCGTGGGAGGACCGCCTCCTCCGCCGATTGGACAGGCCCGGCGGCCTGCGTCACGTCTGTGAGCTGAAGATCGACGGGGTGGCCATCTCGCTGCGTTATGAGGACGGGGAGCTCGTCCAGGGCGCCACCCGTGGCGACGGCAAGGTCGGCGAGGACGTCACTGCCAACGTCCGCACCATCGGGCCGATCCCGACGACGCTGCCCAAGGGTGCGCCTCGAGTGCTGGAGGTCCGCGGCGAGGTCTACATGAGCGCAGCGGCGTTCGAGGCGCTCAACGAGCGGGCCGCCGCAGAGGGGCACGCGCCGTACATCAATCCGCGCAACTCTGCGGCAGGCTCGCTCCGTCAGAAGGACGCCGCGGCCACGGCCGAGCGGGATCTGGCCATGTGGTGCTACCAACTCGGCGAGGTCGAGGGCGGCCCGGCGATGGCGCGGCACGAGCAGACGTTCGACCTGCTCCGCGAGCTCGGCTTTCCGGTGAACCCGGAGATCCGGGTGGTCGACACCGTCGACGAGGTCATCGCCTTCTGCGAGCACTGGCAGGAGCATCGGCACGATCTGCCCTACGAGATCGACGGCGCGGTCGCCAAGGTGTCCGACCTCACCGTCCGGGACCAGCTGGGGTTCACGGCGCGGGCGCCCCGGTGGGCCATCGCATACAAGTTCCCGCCCGAGGAGCGGACGACCCAGCTCCTCGACATCCAGGTGTCGGTCGGTCGCACCGGCCGCACAACGCCGTACGCGGTCCTCGAACCGGTCTTCGTCGGCGGGGCCAACGTCGAGCGGGCGACCCTCCACAACCAGGATCAGGTCGAGGCCAAGGACGTGCGTCCGGGCGACATGGTCATCGTGCGCCGGGCAGGCGACGTGATCCCGGAGGTGGTCGGCCCTGTGCTCGCCGCCAGGAAGAAGGGCCTTCGCAAGTGGAAGTTCCCCACGACGTGTCCTTGCCCGCTCGGCGCCGACCTCGTCCGGCCGGAGGGTGAGTCCGACACCCGCTGCTTCCATCCCGAGTGTCCGTTCCAACTCCAGGGAGCGATCGAGCACTACTCGGGCCGAGGCAGCATGGACATCGAGGGCCTGGGGGAGCGGAGCATCGCCCAGTTCCTCGACCTCGGGATCCTGACCGACATCGCCAGCATCTACGAGATCGACTTCGATCGGATCCTCGAACTCGAGGGGTACGGCCAGACCTCGGTCGACAACCTCCGTGATGCGATCGTCGAGTCGACCGAACGTCCACTGGCCAACCTGCTCGTCGGCCTCAACATCCGCCACCTCGGGCCGTCGGCATCCGAGGCGCTCGCCGAGTACTTCGGGCACCTCGATTCCATCATCGCAGCGACCACGGCTGCCGACGGTGTCGAGCAGGTCGCGGCCATCGACGGCGTCGGCACCAAGATCGCCGAGACGGTCTGCGCGTGGTTCGCTCAGGAGCCCAACCTGGCGCTGCTCGAACGTCTGCGGACGGCGGGTGTGAACTTCGAAGGACCGGAGAGGGCCGATGTGGCCCAGACGCTCGACGGGCTCTCGGTGGTCGTGACCGGGACGCTCGCCAACTACAACCGTGACGAGGTCGAACACGCCATCAAGTCGCGTGGCGGGAAGGCGCCTGGCAGTGTCTCGAAGAAGACGACCGCGGTGGTCGTCGGCGAGGGCCCGGGAGCCTCGAAGCTCACCAAGGCCGAGGAGTTGGGTGTGCCGATCCTCGACGAGGTGGCTTTCGAACGGCTGCTGGAGACCGGCGAGCTGCCCTGAGCGACGACGACGTCAGGTGACGTCGAAGCACCAGCTCTCGACCCGTTCGGAGGCGGCGCGGCCCCGGACCTGGTCCCAGATCGTGGCTCGGACGCAGACCTGACCGGACGGAAGCCGTTCGATGGTCTTGCCCTCGCCCGGCTCGAAGATCAACTCGTTGAGGCTGGTGAACTCGACCTCGTCCTCGGGGAGCGGGATCGCGCCACCGGAGTCGGGCTGGAGCACCAACTCGCCCCGCCACCCGGGAGACAGGTCGATCTCGACCGACTCCTGGGCGAAGGCTTGCGTGCCCCGGGCAGGTTGCAGCCGCTCGACGCCGTTCGCGATGGTCACCTGCGTCACCTGTGGATCGGCGCCCGACAAGGCCGCTTCGACCTCCGGGTCCTCGGCGGTCCGCAGAATGGCGAGGACGAACCCGCTGATCGCGACGAACAGCACCACGACGATGACGATCTTGGTCCTGGTGGGGTAGCTGACGGATGTCTTGGGCGTCGTGGGGTCGGTCATCGGATCTCCGGGGACGGGAAGGCATGGAGCGACGAGAGCACGAGCACGTAGACCGTGATCACACACGCCACGAGGACGAGACGCAGGGCCATGGACCATTCGGCGCCCGTGGCCACGAGGATGCCGACGAGTTCGAACAGGAGCAGGCCCAGAGCGCCGCCTGCGTTCAGACGACGAGTCGATGCCGCCAGCACGATCTTCAGGGCGAAGAGTCCAGCGATGAGGCCCTTGCCCCCGGGCCCGTAGTCGTCTCTCGCGAGCACGAACGCGATTTCAGCGACCGTCTCGACCAGCACGATCACGAACACGACGGTCAGCGCCACGGGTGCCCGGGTCGTCGTGTCGGATCGGTCCATCTCGGGCAGTCTCGCAGGCAGGGCGTGGATCTCCCCAGCACGGGGCCGCCCTCCACCGCGGTTCCGTCGATGGGTCCTATCGTTGATCCGTGGTCTCCACCCGCCTCTCCGACGAGGTCGGTCGCGTCGTCAATGCCCGCTACCGCCTCGTTGCCCCGCTCGGCGCGGGCTCCTCCGCGCAGGTGTTCCTGGCCGACGACGTGAACCTGGGCCGCCAGGTCGCGGTCAAGATGCTCCAACCCGGGCTCGCCGAGGACGAACGGTTCCTTCGACGATTCCGCACCGAGGCCCAGACCGTGGCGGCCATCAGCCATCCCAATGTGGTGGTCATCCACGACTGGGGCGAGGACGATGTCCCGTATCTCGTCTCGGAGTACCTCGCGGGTGGGAGCCTTCGAGCGATCCTCAATGCTGCAGCCGCCGGTGAGGGCGAACTGCTCACGCCGTCGCAGGCGTTGGTTGTCGGACTCGACGTGTGCCGTGGGCTCGCCTATGCCCACAACGCTGGGCTGGTCCACCGTGACCTGAAACCCGCCAACCTCCTCTTCGACACCGAGGGAAGGCTCCGTATCGCCGACTTCGGCCTCGCACGCGCCATCGCCGAGGCATCGATCACCGAGCCCGAGGGTGCCGTCATGGGCACTGCTCGCTATGCCGCGCCCGAGCAGGCCAGGGGCGAGCGGCTCGACGGTCGAGCCGATGTCTACGCACTGGCCGTACTGCTCGTCGAGTCCGTGACCGGTGTGGCCCCGTTCGCGAGCGACACCACGCTCGGGACGCTGATGGCACGCGTCGACAAGGACCTCGAGGTCCCCGCCGAGCTCGGGCCGCTCCGTCCAGCGCTCGAGCGAGCGGGCCGGCTGCACGCCGACGACCGCCCGGACGCCGAGGAGTTGGGCATCCTGCTCCTGGCTGCTTCCGAACGTCTTCCGGCGCCGGACCCGCTGCCCCTGGTGGGCGCCCTCGCCGAGGCGGATCAGACCTCCGCATCACCGGCCGAGGCCGACCAGACCATGACGCTGCTCCCGCTTCTCGACGCCGACGCGACGACGTCCACCTCGACACCGGTGTCGAAGTCTCCCGCCGACTCGGACGAAGCCGGAGGATCGCGACGCTGGCCGTGGGCACTCGCCGCGATCCTGCTGGTCGCGCTCGGTGCTGGAGGGTTCTTCCTCACGCAACAGTTGCGGACGCCGACGCACGAGATCCCCGAACTCATCGGCCGCCAGATCGACGACATCGAACTCATCGCCGCCGACAACGACTGGACGCTCGACGAGAAGAAGACGCGTCGCGACGACACCGTCGCTGGCGAGATCGTCTCGACCGAACCAGCGGCCGGTGAGCGCTTGGCCGAGGGCGGGATCCTGGTGGTGGTCGTGTCCGAGGGCAACTCGTTGACCGAGGTGCCCACCGACGTGGAGGACCGCCCCCTCGAGGAGGTTGCCACGGCGTTCGACGAGGCAGGCCTCGAGATCAGCGCCACCGAGGTCTTCGACGAAGACATCGTCGACGGAAACGTCATCGGTGTCGACGGCGAGGTCGCGTCGAATCTCCCGAAAGGCGAAACCGTGCCGCTCGTGGTGTCGAAGGGGCCGGAGCCCCGCCTCGTGCCCGAGATTCCCGACGACGCCGAGTTCGCCGACGTCAAGAACCTTCTCGACGAGGCTCGGCTCCTGGCCGAGCAGAAGGAAGAGTTCAGCGACGAGGTCGAGAAGGGCCGGGTGATCCGCCTCGGCCCTGCGCCCGGAACCGAGGTCCCCCGGGGGTCGTCGGTGACCGTGGTCGTGAGCAAGGGTCCCGACGTCGTCGACGTCCCCGATCTCAAGGGCATGAGCCTCGACGAGGCGGAAGCAGCACTCGACAAGGCGGGTCTCGTGCTCGGCGAGTTCACCGGCAGCGGCGGCAACCGAGAGGTCGTTGCATCGGATCCCGAGGCCGGCGCGTCGGTCCCTCGTGGGACTGCGGTGAACCTGCTCCTGAAGAAGTGACGCTGCCCCGACGTACCTGACCGGCGAGCAACCCTGCCATCATGGGTCGGCGGGACGTTTGGAGAAGGGACCGACAGGCGTGGGATCGCTCGACGGCAGGATCACGATCATCACCGGGGCGGGGCGAGGTCTCGGCCGAGCGCACGCCCGGTTCTTCGCGGCCGAAGGCGCCCGAGTCGTGGTCAACGACCTCGGCGAGGTCGGCCACGATGCCGCCATGGAGGTCGTCGACGAGATCGTCGCTGCGGGCGGCGAGGCGGTGGCGAATCACGACGACGTGACCGACTGGGAGGGCGGCCAGCGACTGATCGCTGCCGCAGTGGAGGAGTTCGGCGGCCTGGACGTGCTGGTGAACAACGCAGGCATCCTCCGCGACCGGGCCCTGGTCAACATGAGCGAGGAAGAGTGGGACGAGGTGACGACGGTGCATCTCAAGGGTCACTTCGTACCGACCCGGTTCGCCGCGGCCTACTGGCGCGAACAGTCCAAGGCGGGGACCCCGCGAGCTGCGTGCGTGGTGCACACCTCGTCGACCTCGGGGTTGCTGGGAAATCCGGGCCAGACGAACTACGGGGCTGCCAAGGCCGGCGTTGCCTCGTTCTCTGCCATCTGTGCGCAGGAGCTCGGTCGCTATGGCGTCCGGTCCAACTGCATCGTGCCGGCCGCGCGGACACGACTCACCGAGGCCACTCCCGGACTCTCGGACGTGGTTGCCGCGCCAGCCGACGGATCGGGTTTCGACGTGTGGGACCCCGCCAACGTGTCGCCGGTCGTCGCGTATCTCGCGGCAGCGGAGTCGACCGTGACCGGTCGCACTGTGTTCGTCCAGGGCGGGAGCATCCGCCTGATGGACGGCTGGCACTTCAGCGAGGGCATCGAACGGGAGGGCCGGTGGACGCTCGACGACCTGGCGGGAGCGTTTCCGGCACTCGCCGCGAATGGGTCTTGACGACGGGCGTCGAGTCCGCAGGCAGATCTGCGAGCGATAACATCGGCCTCACATCGGGCCGATCCCGGTGGGACGGTCTGCCGGACGCGGTGATCCCCAGCCACCGCGACGAGGCGGCCGTCCCACCAGGGCCGGTCCGGTATCGGTCACGGAGTCCTCGCACTTACGGGTCTGGAAGGCGGCGGCAGTAGTTTCCGTCCGGTGTCAGGGCCCAAGGATCACCTCGATGAACTCAGCATCGACGCTCCTGGTGCCGACGAGGTCGCAGTGTTCGCGTGGCCGGTGTTGTTCCGGGAGCGCCTCCAGGGTCGCCTGCAGCAATCCGCGAAGTACCCGTGGTTGGTGCTGTGCACGGTCCTCTTCGGCCTGTTCAGCGTCGGGTTCACCATCACGATCCTGTCGGTGTCGATCCCCCGGATCGCCGGCGATCTCGGGAGTGACGAGTCGACGCTGACCTGGCTCGTGACCGGTCCGATCCTGGCGTTCGCCGTGTTCGGGCCCAGCGCCGGAAAGCTCGGCGATCTGCGGGGACAGCGTCGGGTCTACGCCTGGTCGATGGCGTGCGTGATCGTCTTCGCCGGCTTGACGGCGCTGTCGTGGAATGCCGCCAGCCTGCTTGCGTTCCGGGTGCTCGGGGCGGCGACCGGTGCGGCGGTGGGGCCGACGTCGCTGGCGCTGATCAACCGACTCTTCCCCAGGAACCGTCGCGCCCAGGCCATGGGGTACTGGTCGATGGTTGCCGCCGGTGGGCCGGTCATCGGCGTGGTCGCCGGCGGACCGATCGTCGAGGCGTTCGGCTGGCGCTGGATCTTCGCCGGCCAGGTCCCACTCACGATCGCCGGTCTTCTCCTCGCGCTGGCCGTGCTCCCCGAAACCGAGAAGATCGAGACCGTGCGATTCGACATCGCCGGCGCTGGAGCGCTCGCGGTGGCGGCGACCTCGTTCCTGTTCGCGGTCAACCGCGGACCGGTCGTCGGCTGGGCGTCGCCGATCGTCGTCGGGGGGTTCCTGCTCGCGCCGCTGGCGGCGTGGTTGTTCGTGCGGATCGAGGCCACGACGTCCGACCCATTGCTCCCTCTGGCCTATCTGCGACGGCGTAACTTCTCGATCCCGATCCTCACCCAGGTCTTCACCAACTTCGCCTACATGGGCGGGTTCGTGATCACGCCCCTGCTGCTCGAGGGCGTCTTCGGCTACGGGGAGACCAAGTCCGGTTCGCTGCTCATCTCCCGCCCGCTGGCGTTCGCGATCGCTGGGCCGCTCTTCGGCTACCTCGCAGTGCGCACCGGCGAACGTTTCGCCGCGGTGGGTGGTGCGCTGGCGGTGTTCATCTCGATGCTGGGGCTCTCGACGCTCGGCGCCGAGTCGTCCGACCTGGTGGTGGTCGGCTCGCTCGCACTCTCCGGCGTGGGGCTCGGGATGTCGGCGCCGTCGCTCGTGGCCTCGATCGCGAACACGGTCGACGATGCTGACCTGGGCGTCGTGGGCGCGATGCAGCAGATGATGACGCAGTTCGGCGTCGTGGTGGGCATCCAGGTCATGCAGGCGACCCAGGCTGCCCGAGAATCGGTCGTCGGCGAGGCGGCGGCGTTCCGAGACGCCTACCTGGTCGGTGCCGGCGCCGCCTTCGTCGGTCTCGTGTTCGCCGTGTTCGTGCGATCGAGCACCCACGACGAGGTCGAGGCTGAGGACCACGTCCCCAGCCCCGCCTGACGACTACTCCGTGATCTCGCTGATCCGCTTGGCCACCTCGAGTTGGGCCTCGTCGGGCGCCGCGGTCTGCATTGCCATCATCTTGGTCATGTCGCCCTGGACCTTGATCTTGCCGGCCATGAAGGCCTGCATACCCGCCTGCGGGTTGCCCTCGACGAAGATCGCCTTCGCGGTGGCGTAGTCGACGGTCACCGTCAGGTCCTCGCCCTCGAGGTGCCCGGTGTCCATCTGGAGTTCACCGCTGGTGGTGTCCATGTGAGCGTCGATGTCGGAATCGCCGAAGGGGACCTCGGTGACGACGAGGTTCATCTTCATCACGTGGGGGACCGGCGCGGCTGGCCCCTCCTCACGGATCTCTCGGGCGGCAGCGATCCACTCGTCGGACAGAAAAGGATAGGTGGCCACGAACAAGCTCCTGGGTATCGGTCGAACAGGTTGGAAACGGACGTTACCGTAATGCTGCGGCCACTCGCTGCGCTCGCCGGCCTGGATTGATCGGCGCTGGCGCTTGATCCGATCAATCGGCTCGGGGTGCTGCTCAGGAGAGTGCCGCTCCAGCAGCTTCGCTGTCGGCAGCCAGGGTGCGCACGACGCTGGCGGCGACGTACCGGGCGAGTTCTGCGACCTCGACGTCGAGTCGTCCGGTGCGGTGGAAGTGGCTGTAGTAGCCGACCGACCCGACGACTCCCAGGGCGAGCAGCGTCGGCTCCTCGTCGACGATCGAGCCGTCGGCCTGCCCGGCCTCGATCATGGTGCGGACGTCGCGGATGTGCTGGTTCGTGCCCTTCTGGCGTGAGCGGTCGGACTCCTTGTCGTTCTCGACCTCGAGCAACGAGAAGAAGTGTGCGTGCTCGGCCATGAACCACACCGAGGCCTCGGCGCCCTGGCGGATCTGGCGCAGCGGTGCAGCCGTCGTGTCGATCGCTGCCCCCTGGTGCTTGCGAAGACGGAGTCGGATGTCTGTCGCCACCTCGGAGAACAGCGCCTCTTTGTTCTCGAAGTACCAGTAGAACAGGCCTTTGGCCACGCCGGCCGCCTCGACGATGTCCTTGATCCGCGTCTCGGAGTACCCGCGTTCGGCGAAGAGCGTGGCCGCGCAGTCGATCAACTGTTGCTTTCGCTCGCGTCCCTGCGCCGTGAGTTGGCGATCAGAGTCCAGCGTTGGATCGGGCACGGTCGACACAGGAGCAAGTGAACCCGCCTCTTGACCTCACGGTCAAGCACGTCAGCGCGGTCGCGGCCGCTGGTACTCTCCGAACTGTGGCCCCCGGAACACGTGCGCAACGCATGGAGAAGCGCGAGCGGAACCCGAAGTGGAAGAATCCGCCGCTCTACATCGACATGTCGATCTGCATCAACTGCGACACGTGCATCCGTCATTGCCCACCGCAGTTCGGGGCGATCTTCAATCACGGGATGGACGTGATCATCATCCCGGAGCTCTGTTCGGGCTGCAACAAGTGCATCGATCCGTGCCCCGTCGACTGCATCTACGAGGTCGAGGAACCGGTCGAGACCCCGATCGACTGGTGGCAGGCCCCCGAGGACGACGACCCCTACCGCTGACATTTCACGCCCCGTATGGCGGGTGCGATGTCCAAATTCCTTCTTCAGATTCTCGTTTGTCTGCCGATGCAGTACTAGCGAATCGAACGATCCCAAAGGGGAATCTGGTGAAGAAGAAGCGTGTGAGCCTCATTGCCGCGGTGGCACTGGTCGCCGTCGGGACCTTGGCATTGGTCACCTATGTCAACAAGGCAGAAGACCGGGCACTCGCAGGCGAAGAACTCGTCGACGTGCTCGTGTTGGATGCCGATGTGCCCGCCGGGACCCCGGCCAACCAGCTCCAGCAGTACGTGCGCATCGAGTCGGTGCCCACCAAGGTGCAGGCGGCCGGCGCACTCTCCGGGATCTCTGACGCCGACGGCATGGTCGTCTCTGTCGACCTGGTCCAGGGCGAGCAGCTGACCCAAGGCCGGCTCGTCTCGGCCGAGGAGTTCAACGCCCTCCAGGCTCGGGTCGGACGCGGCGGTGGATCGGTGAGCGTGCCCGAGGGCAAGCTCGAGATCACCGTCCCGCTCGACGGCGTCCGTACGGTCGGTGGCACGGTTCGCCCCGGCGATCTCGTCGGCGTGATCGCATCGTTCACCGGTCTCCAGACCGATGACGCGGCGATCGCGGCCAAGGACACCTCGGGCTTCCTGCTCCACAAGATCCTGGTCACCAACGTCCAGGGCGCTCCCGTGGCCGACCCCACCCGGGCCGCCACGGCCGAGGAGCGGACACCGACCCCCGCGGGTTCGCTGTTCGTCACCCTCGCCGTCGACGCCGTCGACGCCGAGCGGATCGTCTTCGCCTCGAGCTACGGCGACCTGTGGCTCGCCATCGAACCGGTCGATGCCAACGAGGCCGGCACCGGGATCCAGACCACGGACCGAATCTACGGTTGACATGGGAGCTGACACCTTGACAACTCCTGGGGAGGCGACGAACCACGAGACGACCCGAGGGGCAGCCGAGTCCGACGGCGCAGGACCTGCGCACCGCATCATCACCATCCTCTCGCCGAAGGGAGGAGCGGGGAAGACGACGGTGGGCACGAACCTCGCCGTCGCACTCGCTGCCCGGCATCCACGCAAGGTGGTGCTGGTCGACCTCGACCTCCAGTTCGGCGACGTGGCCAGCGTGCTGCGGCAGAAGCCGACGACCACCATCGGCGACATCGCTCGTCGCTGGCCGGTCGACAGTGCGAACCTCAAGCTCGCGCTCACCAGTCATCCCAGTGGCCTCTACACCCTGTGTGCGCCGCTCACGCCGGCTGAGGCCGACGACGTCGCCGCCATCCATGTGGCCGGCGTGCTCACCGTGCTCCAGCGATCCTTCGAGTACGTGATCGTGGACACCGACCCCGGCTTGTCCGAGCGGGTGCTGTCGGCGCTCGACATCTGCACGGACATCGTCATGGTCTGTGCGACCGAGCGTCCATCGATCCAGGGTCTCGCCAAGGCGCTCGAGGCGCTCGACGTGATCGGGCTCACCGGTCCGACCCGTCACTTCCTCCTCAATCGCGCCGACGCGAAGGTCGGCCTCGAACTCGACGAGATCGAGGCCGCTGTCGGTGCGACGATCGACGTGAGCGTGCCGAGTTCGATCGACATGGTCAAGGCGACCAACGGTGGCGTCCCGATCATGCAGTCGCGTTCCAACGACGGCATCGTCAAGGCGTTCGACCAGCTCGCCGACAAGTTCGACTCCGCCCGCATTGCCGGCGCCTCCGGTCCGGCCGCTGGCCGACGACTCTTCAAGCGGAAAGGCTGACCCGTGAAACTGGGCGAACGGGTGAAGCAGGCGTCGGAGCCGCTGGACCTCTCCATCCTCGAGACCGCGGCCACAGAGGAGTCGCACACCGCCGACGTCAAGATGACGGCGGCGCTGCTCGAGTCCGACACGTTCGCCGACCTCAAGGTCAAGGTGCAGGACGCCTTGCTCCTGACCTTGGGCAACCGAGTCGGCGAGCCGGACATGGACGACGACGACCTGAAGAAGCTCGCGGTCGCAGAGATGTCGAAGGTCCTCGAGGCAGAGGACATGCCGCTGTCGTCGGAGGAGCGCGATCGGCTCGTCGACGTCATCAACGCCGATCTCCTGGGGTACGGCCCGATCCAGCCGTTGCTGGCTGACCCGAGCATCTCGGAGATCATGGTCAACGGCACGAAGTCGATCTACGTGGAGAAAAACGGTCGTCTGTCCCAGGCCGACATCCGGTTCAACGACGAGGTCAGCCTGCGCAAGGTCATCAACCGGATCGTCGCACCGCTCGGCCGGCGTATCGACGAGTCCTCGCCGATGGTCGATGCCCGACTGCCCGACGGCTCCCGAGTCTGTGCCGTGATCCCACCACTCGCGGTCGACGGCTCGTCCTTGACGGTCCGGAAGTTCGCGGTGAAGCAGTTCACGGCCGAGGATCTCATCGAGAACTCGAGCGCGAGCATCGAGTCGCTCTACATGATCGCCGCCTGCGTCCACGCCAAGCTCAACATCCTGGTGAGCGGTGGCACCGGCTCGGGAAAGACGACGCTGCTCAACGTCTTGTCGTCGTTCATCCCCGAGGCCGACCGGATCGTGACGATCGAAGACGTGGTCGAGTTGCAACTCCGCCAGCATCACGTCATCCGCCTCGAGACCCGTCCCGGCAACGCGGAGGGCAAGGGCGAGATCTCGATCCGCGACCTCGTTCGTACCTCGCTGCGCATGCGACCCGATCGCATCGTGGTCGGCGAGTGCCGTGGTGGCGAGGCGCTCGACATGCTCCAGGCGATGAACACCGGTCACGCCGGTTCGCTGTCGACGCTGCACGCGAACACCCCGCGAGATGCCATGACCCGCCTCGAGACCATGGTGCTCATGGCGGGGATCGAGTTCCCGATGGCTGCCATTCGTCAACAGATCGCCGGTGCGGTCGACATGGTCGTCCAGATCGGGCGTCTGCGCGACGGTTCTCGCCGGATCACATCGATCTGTGAAGTCGGACGGGTACGAAGCGAGGAGATCGAGGTCATCCCGGTCTTCGAGTTCGACCACTCGCCCGGCTTCGACAAGGACGGCAGGGTCCTCGGCACACTCAAGCCCACTGGCTACCGCCCCGGATTCGTGGACCACATCCACGACATGGGCATCGAGTTCGAGGAACGCATCTTCGGAGGAGACCAATGATCCGCATTCGTGGAGCCCGCCAGTACGCCGGCCGGCTGAGCCGGCTCGTCGCCGCTGCAGTCGTCCTCTCAGTCGCGGTGGCCGCGCCATTCTCGGGTCTCGCCGCCGCGCAGGTCGACGACGGTCTGGTGCTCGAGAGTGTCGACGCGACGGGCTTCCCGTTGGTCCGGGCGGTCGTCTCGGGCCCGGCCGTGTCCGGCGAGCTGGACGACGCGTTCGTCGTCACCGAGAACGGTGAGCCGATCACTCCCGATGTCGTGCGGCTCCGTAGTGACGAGCTCAATGTCGTCCTCGCGCTCGATGTGTCGGGCTCGATGGAGGGTGAGCCGCTCGAGCAGGCGAAGTCGGCGGTCAGCGAACTCCTGGCGATCCTCCCCGAGACGGTCCCCGTCGCCATCGTGAGCTTCGGCGACGGCGCGGTCCTGCAGAGCACCTTCACCACCGACCGTCCGGTGACGCTCGACTCGGTCAACGGGCTCATCGCCGCCGGCGGCACCGCGCTGTACGACGGAATCGAGTTGAGCATCGCGCAGCTCGGGACCCAAGGCGGTACGAGCGCCCTCGTCGTTCTCTCCGACGGCGCCGACTCGGCCAGTTCTCGCACGTTGGACGAGACGCTGAGCCGGCTCGCGACGACCGACGTCAACAGTTCGTTCGTGGCACTCCAAGGCGCGGACTTCAACCTCGAGACCTTCGACGTCCTCGGGAATGCGTCGAGCGGCCAGGTCCTCACGGTCGACGATGCGGCCGGGTTCGACGACGCCTTCCGCGATGTGGGCGCACGACTGGGCAACCTCTACGAGATCCGGTGGCGGTCCGTCTCGACGTCCGACTCAGCGGCTCTCGACATCGCACTGGCCTCAGATCCGAGCGAGACGGTCACGACCGAGTTCCAGCACGAGGCCACCCGCCAGTTCGTGCCGGAGATCGCAACCGACTCCAGGACGGTCGGCGACGCAGGGATCTTCGCGTCGAGCTTCGTTCCGGTCGCCGCCGCCCTGCTCGTCAGCATCGGTGCGTTCATCCTGTTCATGGGACTCCGCAATTCCGACGGTGCGGTCGAACGGCGTGAGGAACGCAACCAGCATCGCGAGGTGCGCAAGGAAGATCGGAAGCGCCGAGTCAGTGGGATGCAGGAGCGGCTCGAGGGCCTCTCGGCGCAGATGCTCGAGGCCAACGATCGAGGTCGGTCACTCGACGACACCCTCGACCGCGCTGGTCTCGCCTTGCGGTCGAACGAGTTCGTCGTCGCCTGCGCAGCGATCACGGTCGCCTCACTCATGGTCGGCATCCTCCTGTTCGGCATTCCGTTCTTCCTCCTCGCCCTCGCGGTGCCGTTCCTCGGAATCCCGCTCGTGCTCAAGTACCTGACGAAGCGTCGGACGAAGACGTTCGTGAAGCAGCTCGGGGACACGCTCCAGCTCATGGTCGGCTCCCTCACCGCCGGCTACGGCCTCGGTCAGACGGTCGACTCGGTCGCCCGTGAGACCGAATCGCCGACGAGCGAGGAGTTCTCCCGAGTCGTCATGGAGACTCGTCTCGGGCGAAGCCTCGAGGATGCACTCGACGCGATGTCGCTCCGTCTCAACTCTCCAGACTTCGACTGGGTGGTCGACGCCATCAAGATCCAGGCGAGCGTCGGTGGCGACCTGGCCGAGATCCTCGAACAGGTCGGCGAGACCATCCGTGCACGTGTGCGGATCAAGCGTCAGGTCGACGCGCTGACCGCCGAGGGCAAGATCTCCGCCCTCGTGCTGTTCTTCCTGCCGTTCGGCCTCGGCGGCTTCATCTTTGCGACGAACCCTGACTACATCGCGCCGCTCACGTCATCGGGCATCGGCTACGTCATGGTCGGCGTTGCGCTGACGATGCTCGCCATCGGCGGCCTCTGGCTCCGCAAACTCGTCAACCCGGAGTTCTGATGCTCCAAAACTCGGCCCCCTCTCTCGCAGGTCTCGGACATCGGAGGACGTCATGATCGTCTGGCTCGCTGCTCTCATCGTCGCTCTCGGAGTGGCGCTCGCCCTCTGGGCGCTCAAGCCCGACCCGCAGGTCATCGCGATCGGCGTCGACCCGGAAGACGTCGTTCCCACCTCTCGCGCCGTCGAACTCGAACGATCGGCCGGGGAGCGCATCTTCGAGCCCACAGCTGCAGCGATCTCGAACGTCGTGACCCGCTTCATGCCCCATGGCGTCCTCGACTCGACAGCGCACACGCTGCGCGTCGCGGATCTGGACAAGCGCTGGCGACCGGAGATCATCATCGGCATGCAGGCGGTTGGCCTGGTGTTCGGCCTCCTGTTCTCGGCCTGGTACCTCAGCAGCTCCGGTTCCACCCGCACCAACTTCATGGTCTGTGGTCTGGTCGTTGCGCTGTTCAGCATGGGTCCCAATGCCAAGATCAAGCGCATGGCGGACGATCGTCGGAAGGCGATCACGAACGAGCTGCCTGACGTCCTCGACCAGCTCAAGGTCACGGTCGAGGCGGGAATGAGCTTCGACGGCGCCCTCCTCCGGGCCGGCCAGGAAGGTCGCGGCCTGCTCACCACGGAGCTCCTCAAGGCCGTGAACGACATGCAGCTCGGGCTCTCCCGCGGCGAAGCGCTCCAGGCCATGGCCGACCGGACCGACGTCGTCGACCTCAAACAGTTCGTCACCGCCGTTCGTCAGGCCGAGAAGCACGGCTTCCCGTTGGCGAACATCCTCAAGCTCCAGGCACTCGAACTCCGCGATCGGCGTCGGGCCCGGGCAGAGGAACGAGCCATGCAGGTACCGGTGAAGATCACCTTCCCGCTCGTCTTCTGCATCCTTCCGGCACTGTTCATCGTCATCTTGGGCCCTGCGGCCGTCTCGGTCTCGCAGGGCTTCTGACGAAAGGCGCTTCTGGCGGCGCAGGGGTGATCTCGTAGGCTTGCCCGTCGTGCCCGAGACCTCGCCCAGCGCGCAGACGACGCCCATCACCGCCGACGACGTCGCCAAGGTCGCGTCACTGGCGCGCCTCACGCTCACCGACCTCGAACTCGAGGCCTTCACCGGCCAACTCCGGTCGATCCTGGAGCACGCCCGCGACGTCGAATCGCTCGACCTCGACGATGTGCCGCCGACGTATCACCCGTACCCGCTGCAGAACGTGTTCCGGCCCGACGAGGTGACGCCCGGCGTCGATCGAGACGAGGTCTTGAGCCAGGCGCCAGCGACAGAGGCCGGGATGTTCCGCGTGCCCCCCGTCCTGGGTGAGTCCTCATGAGCGTCAGCGACATCGCCGCGTCGGTGCGGTCCGGCGAGCGTTCGGCTCGCAGCGTGCTCGACGAACACCTTGCCCGCATCGAATCGGAAGAACCCTCGATCCACGCCTTCAACCACGTGACGGCAGACGAGGCACGACACACCGCCGACGCCATCGACCAGACCGTTGCATCGGGCGGCGATCCAGGACCCCTCGCAGGCGTCACGATCGCGGTGAAGGACAACATGTGCACGCGGGGCGTGCCCACCACATGCTCGTCCGAGATACTCGGGCAATGGCGGCCGCCGTACGACGCAACGGTGATCCAACGGCTGGCCGATGCCGGCGCCGTCATCGTCGGCAAGACCAACATGGACGAGTTCGCGATGGGCTCGTCGACGGAGAACTCGGCGTTCGGCCCAACCAAGAACCCGGTCGACACGACGCGGGTGCCGGGCGGCTCGTCGGGTGGGTCCGCCGCGGCAGTGGCGGCGGGGTTCGCCGCCGCCTCGTTCGGTTCGGACACCGGCGGCTCGATCCGACAACCTGCCGCGCTCTGCGGTGTGGTCGGCGTCAAGCCGACGTTCGGTCGCGTGTCTCGCTACGGCCTCATCGCCTTCGCATCGAGTCTCGACCAGATCGGGCCGTTCACCACGAACGTCGCCGATGCAGCGCTCTGTACCGAGGTGATCAGCGGTCCCGACCCGAGGGACGCGACATCGATCCCCGAGCCGTTCCCGTCGCTCCGGTCCGAACTCGGGCGCGGCGTCGACGGGCTGCGCATCGGCGTCATCTCCGAACTCTTGGGAGAGGGAGTCGAACCCGAGGTTGCGGCCCGCACTCGCGAGGCGGCGGACGCGCTGGCCGCTGCCGGCGCCACGGTCGAGGAGGTGTCGGTGCCCGCAACGGTCTTCGGACTGTCCGCCTACTACCTCATCGCGCCGGCCGAGGCGTCCTCCAACCTGGCTCGATTCGACGGCGTCCGCTTCGGACTCCGCGAGGAGCGAGCGACGATGCCAGAGACCTATGACGCCACCCGTACCGCTGGCTTCGGGGCCGAGGTCAAGCGAAGGATCATGCTCGGCACCTACGCGCTCTCGGCGGGGTACTACGACGCCTACTACGGCAAGGCCCAGAGGGTCCGGACGACGATCATCCGCGACTTCGAGGCGGCATACGAGCGGTTCGACGCCTTGATCAGCCCGACCTCCCCCTGCGTGGCGTTCCGGCTCGGCGACAAGACCGCAGACCCGATGGCCATGTACCGCAACGACGTCTGCACCGTCCCGTCGAGCCTCGCCGGCCACCCTGCGATGTCGGTGCCATTCGGGGTCGGCGCCGACGATCTGCCCGTCGGCATCCAGGTCATGGCCCCGGCCCTGGGAGAGCCCATGATGTTCCGTGTGGCCGCCGCGATCGAGGGGTCGGCACCATGAGTGACGCCGCCCGCGCTCCCGAACTGTCCCACGGCTACGAGATGGTGATCGGGCTCGAGGTCCACACCGAACTCGCCACAGCGACGAAGCTCTTCTGCGGATGCCCGAACCAGTTCGGTGACGACCCCAACACCAACGTCTGTCCGGTGTGTCTGGGACTTCCAGGATCGATGCCAGTGCTCAACGGGCGCGCCATCGAGCTCGCGATGATCCTCGGCCGGGCGCTCAACTGCGAGGTGCGTCCGTCGGTCTTCGCCCGGAAGAACTACTTCTATCCGGACATGCCGAAGGACTATCAGATCTCCCAGTACGACCAGCCGCTGAACCGCGATGGACATCTCGATCTGCCCGACGGCACCCGAATCGGCGTGGAACGTGCGCACGTCGAGGAGGACACCGGGAAGTCGACACACATGGGCGGAGCCATGGTCGGGGGGAAGGGGCGGATCCACGACGCGGGCTATTCACTGGTCGACTACAACCGGTCGGGCGTCCCGCTGGTCGAGATCGTCTCACGCCCTGATCTCCGCACCTCCGACGAGGCGAGGGCATACGTCTCGGAGTTGCGTGCCGTGCTCCTGGCCACGGGCGTGTCCGACGCCAAGATGGAGGAAGGGTCGATGCGGGTCGACGCAAACGTCTCGGTCCGCCAGCCTGATGAGCCTCTGGGTACGCGGTGTGAGATCAAGAACCTCAACTCGATCCGGTCGCTCGGTCGGGCCATCGACTACGAGGCAAGGCGCCAGGTCGACCTCCTCGAGTCGGGCGAGCGCGTCGTGCAACAGACGCGCCACTGGAACGAGGAGGACGGGCGGACGCACACACTGCGCTCGAAGGAGGAGGCAGAGGACTACCGATACTTCCCCGAACCCGACCTCGTGCCGATCGCTCCCGACGAGACGACCGTTGCCGACATCGACGCATCGTTGCCGCGTCTCCCGCCCGCTCGTCGAGCGTCGCTGGCCGCGGTCGCCGGAGTCGAGCTGCGTGACGAACGCATCGCCATCCTGGTCGAACGTGGGCTCGACGATCTGGTTGCCGGAGCCATCGCAGCGGGGTCCGACGCCGACCGGACCCTGACCCGCGCGGTCAACGACCTCGCGCTCGACGGCGCGGACGGGATCGACCCAGCAGATCTCGCAGCGCTCGTCGCCATGGAAGCGGCTGGGGATCTCTCCGCCAGCCAGGCGAAGCAGGTGCTCGCCGACATGGCGTCGAGTCATCGTCCACCGGCAGAGCTCGCCGCCGAGCACGGATTCGAAGCGGTCGACACATCGGAGCTCGAGACACTGGTCGGTGGCCTCATCGAGGCGAACCCGGACGAGTGGCAGCGATTCTGTGACGGCGACGCCAAGATGCAAGGAAAGATGCAGGGGTTCTTCGTCGGCCAGGTCATGCGGGAGACGAACGGGCAGGCCGACGGCAAGATCGTCAACCAGTTGCTCCAGCAGCGACGCGGATGACTCGTGCGCTGCCGCTGACGCTGCTGGTCGCGATGGCGCTGCTCGCATGCAGCGACGACACGACACCAGCGCCACCGTCGGCCACGGCGTCGTCGTCGATCGTCGAGTCGACGACTTCGACGGCGGCTCCGCAATTCTCCGGAGATCCGGATTCCGCGTTCTGCGCTGCGGTCCTCGACGATCGTCCCGTACTCGATCCGTTCGAGTCCGGACTCGACGCGCGCGAGGTCGAGCTGCGGCTCCGGGCACTCGTCGTGCGGGCCGACCAACTGGCAGCGGTGGCGCCACCGGACCTCACCGACGACGTTGCGATGCTCGCCGATGGACTGACAGCACTGGACGAGGCGCTCGACGCACATGGCTACGACTTCGGCGCGGCCGGCGCGGCCGACGCCGACCTCTCGTTCCTCGACTCGCCCGAGTTCACCGATGTGGGCGTCCGGGTCGCCGCCTACCGAGATCAGGTGTGCGCCGCTCCTTGATCGCAGGGCGATCGTTCGCTACCGAGTTGTTCGCTGGCGCTCACAACATCGCCGTTTTGTGAGGTTCTGAACAACCGGTGAAGGGGCGACGGAACACGAGCCTCGCTGACGGCGCGGTCCGTAGGTTCCCGTCATGGCAACCTCGATCGAGTGGCCGGATCTCCTCCGGCGGGGGATCGGCGAGCAGGAACGGAAGACGTCCCCCCTCCGCGACGAGAAGACCGCGGCGATCCTCGGCATCGCGCTCGGTGTCAGCTTCACGATCTGTTTCGCCACCGGTCTCTTTTCGCACTGGGCGCAGAGCACCGACCCGATCATCGCGTTCCCGGCTCGGCCAGCCGGCCTGTATCGAGTCACGCAGGCGCTCCACGTGTTCACCGGTGTCCTCTCGATCCCACTCCTGCTCGCCAAGCTCTGGACGGTGCTGCCCAAGTTCTTCCGGTTGCCGCCGGTTGCTTCTCTCCCGCACCTGATCGAGCGTGCATCGCTGTTGCCGCTCGTCGGTGGCGGCCTCTTCCTCCTGTTGAGTGGCGTGAACAACGTTGCCGCCTGGTACCCCTGGGAGTTCGGGTTCGTCGCTGCCCACTACTGGGCGGCATGGATCACGATCGGCGGTCTCGTGGCGCACATCGGCGCCAAGGTCGCGACGACTCGCGAGGTCCTCCGGCGGGGGAGCGGCCGAGGCGAACCGAGAGCAGACGGAGGCATCGGCCGTCGAGGTTTCTTCGCCGTCGTCGGTGGGCTCGCGCTGTTCCTCGCAGTGTCGGTCGAGTCGCAGTCGATCGCGCCGTTCCGTCGACTCGGCCTGTTCTCGCCGCGCGATCTGTCGAAGGGGCCGCAGGGGTTCCCGGTCAACTCCTCGGCCGACCGCAGGGGGGTGACCGAGGCCGCGATGTCGCCCCACTACCGGCTGCGCATCACCGGTGCTGTCGAACGAGAGCTGAGCTTCACGCTCGACGAACTCGGGACGATGGAACTGCACGAAGCAGAACTCCCCATCGCCTGTGTCGAGGGATGGAGCAAGTCGGCGAGCTGGCGCGGCGTCCGGATCCGCGACCTTCTCGCCATGGCCGGGGCCGCCGGAGCCAGCTCGTGCACCGTCGTCTCACTGCAGGAAGGAGGTGGCTTCCGGTCGTCGTTCGTCAACGAGCGCCACGCGAATGACCCCGACACATTGCTCGCACTGGAGATCAACGGCGAGACGCTGCACATCGATCATGGATTCCCCGTCCGTCTGATCGGCCCGAACCGTCCCGGCGTGAACCAGACCAAGTGGGTCACCGAGGTGCGGGTCTCATGAAGGCATTCCTGGCGAGTGATGAACCGAAGCCGACCTACACCAAGGGGTTCTGGATCGGACTCGTCCTGGCGTCGCCGATCCTCGCGTACGGGCTGAAGGGCGCGTACGACAACCTCCCCGACGTCCAGCTCACGAGTGCACTCACCTACTTCGTGGGGGCCGCGATCGTGCACGACCTCGTGCTCGCCCCGCTGGTCTGCTTCATCGGCTGGTTGGTGCTCCGCCTCGTCCCACGGGTGGCCGTCGCGCCGGTGCAGGCGGCGCTGATCGTGTCCGGGGTCGTGGCCCTCGTTGCCTGGCCCTTCGTTCGCGCCTACGGGATCGCCGAGGGCGAGCCCTCGTTCCTGTCTCGCAACTACACCGCGTCCGTCCTGACCGTGTGGACTGTCGTCTGGATCGCCGCGGCGATCGTCATCGTCGTCCGGGTGGTCAGCGCTCGGCGCCCGTGACCGCCCACGCCCCTGATCGCCACCGGAGCGACAACGCGATGCCCCGCGACGCCATCAGCACGCCCACTCCCGCCCACACCCATCCGACGCCGAGATCGAGCCACAGCACCGCGGCGGCGACAGGAACGATGCACCCGAGCGCACCCACCATCGCTGCGGCGAGGAATCGCATGTCGCCGGCACCGATCAACAACCCATCGAGCACGAACGCAAGCGCGTTCACCGGCTGGAGGGCAGCAACCCACAGCAGAAGGAATCCCGCCAGCGCGACGACCTCGTCGTCGTTGCTGAACAGTTCGGGGAGGAACGGCTGGACGCTCAGCACGACGAGGGCAGAGACGATGCCGGCCCCCACGCCGATCTCGAGCATCCGTCGCCCGGCAGCGCGAGCGGTCGCGGGGTCGTCAGCGCCCAGGTAGCGCCCGATCAGCGCCTGACCGGCGATGGCGATCGCATCCAGGGCGAGCGCGAACAGGCTCATCACCGCGAAGGCGATCTCGTGCGCAGCCACCTCGGTCGTGCCGATCCGAGCAGCGACGGCGGTCGTCAGCGTGAGGGCTCCGCGCAGCGCGATCGTCCGGACGAGGAGATCGCCGCCCGTGCGGCCGAGCGCACGGATCGATGCCGCTGACGGATGCCACGACAGTCCGCGGCGAGCGACTGCTCGTCCGATCATGAACACGTAGACCGCTGCGGTCAGGACCTGGGCCGCGACGGTCGCGAGGGCCGAGGCGCCGATGCCGAAGCCGAGTCCCGAGATCAGGACCACCTCGAGCACGAGGTTGCCGACGGCGGCGGCCACCGCGACGACGAGAGGCGTCCGGGTGTCCTGGAGTCCCCGCAGGTAGCCGGTGCCGGCGAACGTGAGGAGTTGCGCAGGGATCCCGAGCGCGGAGATGCGGAGATACACCTCTGCATTGGTCCGCACTGCCCCCTCCGCGCCGAGCGCTCCGACGATCGGTCCGGCCAGTGTCGCGACCGCAGTCCCGACGATCAGCCCGATGCCCACCGCGAGCCACAGTCCCTGGACTGCTTGCGTGGCGGCGTCGTCCTCGCGACCGGCGCCGAGCAGCCGGGAGACGGCAGCTGTCGTGCCGTAGGCGAGGAAGATGAAGATGGCGTAGCCCGACAGCAACGCCGACGAAGCGACTGCGAGTCCGGCGAGCTCGGTGGTCCCGATGTTGCCGACGACCGCCGTGTCTGCGAGCACATACAGCGGCTCGGCGACGAGTGCACCGAGCGCAGGGATCGCCAGCCGCCCGATCTCGCGGTCGTGGACACTCACGATGCTCAGCGCAACGTCTGGCGGACCCAGTCGAGGACCAGATGGAGCGCACCGTCCGAAGCGACGTCGAGCATCACGTCATGTCCCCCTGGCACGAGCTGCAGCGTCGCACCGTGCGCCTTTGCAAGGCGCCGCTGCGATCGGACGGTGAAGAGCCCGTCCGACTCCGCCCCCATCACCATCACCGGGATCTCGGCCGGCGACGGCTTGGTGAATCGGAGCAGCATCGGGGGGAAGGCGAAGTACGACTCGTTCTGGATTCTCGCGTG
>JBBSLH010000019.1:0-23783 GCA_038255425.1 Acidimicrobiales bacterium | reverse complement strand
CGGTGAGATCTCTGACGGGACGCTGTTCGTTCGACAGCCAACCGGCGATGCCAGCGGCAGGCACTTCGAGAGCGAACCCGTCAGAGACCTCGAGACGCTACGAACAAGCCGTCGCGCCCACCCGAAGTCTCAAGCAGGCACCTTGAGGATGCTGTCGCGGTTCGCTGCCACCGCGGTTATTGGGACGGTCGGCGCACCGCGCGATCGCCCGCTATCCGCGCAGTAGCGGGTCTCCGGGTCGTTACACGGGTAGTGGGGTCTGGAACGCGCCATACCCGGATCGCTAGGTGGGAGTGGTCCAGCCCTCAGCCGTGTTGGCGGGTCACCGATCTCATCAGGAGACCCGGGACTTGACAGCAAGCTAGCGATGTTCGATAGTCCGAATGGTGTTAGAGCAACCGGTCAGAGATCGTCAGGCCGAACGGCATGCGGCAACGAGGGCGGAGATCCTCGAGGCCGCCTGGGAGCAGGTCCGGACGAGCGGCCTCGCCGCGTTGTCGCTGCGAGAGCTGGCACGCAGCATCGGCATGCAGCCCCCGTCGCTCTACAGCTACTTCGACTCGAAGCACGCCATCTACGACGCCATGTTCGCGCAGGGCGCGCAACAGTTCGTGGACGAGCAGAAGGCGTCGATGCCGACGCCCGATGCTCCTCTCGAGGCGCTCAAGGCCGGTGTGCACTTCTTCGTCGAGTTCTGCGCGGCTGACTTCGCCCGCTATCAGCTGCTGTTCCAGCGCACGATCCCGGGCTTCGAGCCGTCTCCGGAGTCGTTCAAGATCTCCGAGGACAACCTGGCCGAGGTGGGCGAACTGCTCGCCCGCTGCGGCGTGAGCGACCCCGAGATGCTCGACCTGCTCACCGCGCTCGGCACGGGTCTGGCTGACCAGCAGGTGTCGAACGATCCGGGCGGCGATCGCTGGATCCGGCTGATCGACGACGCCGTCGAGATGTTCTACGAACACATCACCAACAAGGCGAAGACACCTACGAAGGGGAGACGAGCGAGATGATGACGACGACACGCGTGGAGACGATCCCGCCGATCACGCGGGCAGAGGTCGAAGGGTTGGCGAGAACGGAGTACGCGCGGGTCGCAGACCAGCTCCGGTCGCTCGACGCGGACGATTGGTCACAACCGACCGACTGCGCGCTGTGGGACGTGCGGGCGATGGCGGGCCACACCGCTGGGATGCTGGCGACCTTCACTGGCTATCGGACCCTGATGCGCGAGATGGGCGCGGCAACGAAGGCCGCTAAGCAAGCCGGCGGGCCGATGATCGACGCGCTGACGGCCACGCAGGTCTCCGACCACGCCGACCTGTCGAGCACGGAGCTCATCGCCAAGGTCGACGAGGTCGGGCCCCGCGCCGCTCGCTGGCGGGCGACGAGACGGGCGCTGTTCCGCAGGATGCCGATGAAGGAGGAGGTCGCCGGCCAGCAGGAGACGTGGCGCATGGGCTACCTGCTCGACATCATCCTCACCCGCGACCCCTGGATGCACCGCGCCGACATCGCCCGGGCCACCAACCGCGAGATGGAACTGACGCCGGAGCACGACGGACGCATCGTGGCCGACGTGGTCGCCGAGTGGGCCCGCCGACACGGGGCGGCGTTCACCCTCGTCCTCACCGGCCCCGTAGGCGACGAGTACATCTCCGGCGAGAACGGCGAGCGGATCACGATCGACGCCGTCGAGTTCTGCCGCACGCTCTCAGGCCGGACGACGGGGGCCGGCCTGCTCGCCCAGGCGGTTCCGTTCTGATGGACGCAAGGAAAGGGGGGCCCCATGGGCACCAGTGACAACACGGCAGCGGTGGTCGCTGCGTACGACGCCTTCGGGCGAGGCGACATCGAGGCGATCCTTGCGATCACCGCTGAGGACACGATCTGGCAGATTCACGCCTCCTCGGACTCGCCCCTCAACGGCGAGTACAAGGGTCTCGACGGCGTGGTCGAGTTCTTCACCAAGGTCGGCTCGCTGCTCGAGTTCGCCCGCTTCGAGATGGTCCCAATCGCCGCAGAGGGCGACACGGTGGTCGCCGTCGGCGACCAGGAGTACACGGTCACCTCGACCGGCACCGTGGTCACCGGGCGCTTGGCCCACGTGTACACGTTCTCGTCCGACGGCAAGGTGACACGCTTCGAGGAGTTCGAGCCCGGCGGGGACGGCGCCTGGTGACCGCCCACCAGTGATGCGCCTGTAGTCCGTGTTCGGGATTGCCTGGCGTCGATGATGCCCAGAGCGGCAGTTCGGTGTGAGGTCTGAAGTCGTGAGGTGAGGTCAGGTGGCCCGGGGTTCGCGCCACATCGGCCACCAAGGGGGGCCGCCCCTTGGGCCGGTGTTCCTGATCGCAGCGTGTCGAGATGAGGCAGAGTGAGCGGGTGGCTGGACCGGACGACGCGGTGTTGCAGGAGCTACTCGAGCGGTGTCGGCGCGTCCACCGCGCTTGGATCAACGGGGACGCCGCCGGCTACGCCCTCCCGGAGGAAGGGACGATCCTCGGTGCGGTCGGAGGACACTCCTTCGGAGGCCCCGACACCGCCGCTCGCCAGGCAGCCGTCGCGGCCCAGTGGGAGTCGGGTTCGGGCAGCATCGAGTTCCTCAACGGGGCCGCCGCCGGAGACCTCGCGTGGCTCACGTTCATCGAGCGAGCCAGAGTCGTGTTCAAGGGGGCGCCGGAGGAACGGCGGTGGGACCTGCGTGTCACAGAGGTCTTTCGACGTGCGGGCGATGGCTGGGAGCGCGTGCACCGGCACGCAGACCCGTTGGTGGACCGGCGCCCATTGGCTGAGGTGGCCGGTCTACTCGACGACCCGTAGCTGCCAGGGAGGCTGCGCGTGTCCCATGCCGCCGGTTCGAGGGGAAGGTCAGGAATGCTGAGCCATCCCGGAATCTCGCGCGCGAGCGTCCCCGAATCGCGGCCCTGATCCCCGGTGGGAGTGACCGCCGGAATAGCGAATAGCACGATTTCCTGTACGGGGTGGACGTCCACGCACGTCAGCGGACGTCCATGGACGAAGAGTGGAGCTGGGGGGAATCGAACCCGGGCCTGGTCGGGGTCGCGAAAGCCCTGGTCACAGCGTTTTCGAGCCTCCGAATCTGGCCCGTGGGAGTTACCGCGGGAGTAACCGTCCTCGACGTGTACCGAGGCGCGACCGCGATGTAGGCCACGGACTGCTGTGGACTTCGATGGACCTAGGTGGACGGCGCTTCGAATCGGTCGTTCGCGGGCGCGTGTCCATGGACGTCCACAGACGTCCAATCGCCGTCGGAGGTGACGGCCGTCTCGGTGGGATTGAGGCAGTCCGGTGTCAGGTGTTGCCAGCGACGCGGCCGAGGAGGGCCCGGATGCGCGTGAACCGTCTCGTCGCGGCACTGGCGTTGAGGCGTTGTTCCTCGACCAGGGCGCTCATGCCCGGGCCGTCCGACTGGCGGAAGAGCCGTCGCAAGATTGAGATGGCTCCCTGGCCATCGTCGAACTCGAAGTCTTCGGGTTCGAGTTCTGCGGCGAGTCCGACCTCGAGGCAGCGCCAGAGGTCGACGACGTCGGTCGCCTTCGAGCGGACCGTCGTTGCGAGTGCTTTGAGGACGATGGCGGAGACTTCGTCTGGGAAGCAGATCGACGCTCGGACCACGGTGTCGTTCAGTCGATGCATCTCGAGGTCGAGGTTCACGGCGGGTCGTTGGAGTGCGATGGCGAGGCCTGGCACTTCGGTGGTGACGAGGTCGTCGCCGACTCGGCGGTTCTGGCGGAACCGGCTCGTGTAGGAGGGAATGAGCACATCGATGGTTGCGGCTGGCGGAGCGCCGGTGTCGTTCGCGAGGCCGGCTGGGACGTCGTCGAGGGGGCGGGCGAATCGGTTGCCGGCGACGGGTTCGTAGCCGAGATGTTTGAGTCGGCGGATGACGTGTTGGTCTTCGACGACGAACGGGGGGACGCCGAGGTCGGTGTCGCCGGTCTCGCGGTAGAGGTCGGCGCCGAGGCCCCATCGTGCGACGAGGGCGGTGACCATGTGGCCACCGATGACGCGGTAGTCCGCCTGGTCGCCGCCGACGATGGAGGCGAGATCGCCGAGCGCGACGAAGCCGGTGTCGTCGGTCACGGAGCTGGCGTCGAGGACGAGGTGGTTCAGGGGCGGTTCAGGAGCCATGCGCGCAGATTTTCGGCGGCTTCGAGCCGGTCGGCTCCGCCGAGTTGTTCGAGGTCCCAGATCTGTTGGGTGACGGCGGCCAACGGGATCTCGGTGTCTTTGTAGGTGGCGGCGAGGCTGGGGTTCGGGAAGACGGACCGGTCGGCGGGGATGCGCAGGATGATGTTCGCGTCGTCCGCTCCGACGGCATCGACGGCGCCGATCGTTGCGGCTTCGATTTCGGCATCGGCATAGATGATCGCGATGGTCGGTCGGCGCCACGACGCGATGAGGTCGGGCCCGACGTCGGCCGACACCGCCACATGTGCGAGTCCGAGCGACGCGGCTCGTGCGGCGGCCTCGTTGGGTGGGTCGAGGCTGTAGAGGAAACGTTCGGAGCCGCCGGGGCCGCGGTAGTCGGCCAGGAAACGGTCGAGGAGTTCGGCGCGGTGGGGGAGCCAGCGCCTCGAGCGGGTGCGCTCGACCAACTCGAGGTCGAGCAGTTGGTGGAGCACTTGCGAAGCCCGGGGCTGGCTGACGCCGGCCTGGGCCGCGAGTGCAGTGGCTGAGTGGGCTTCGGACTCTGTGCCGGTGCATTCGATCAGGCACCGGATGATGCCCAGGCTTCCCGAGCCTTGGGGGAGCGACGACCGCTTCGTCTTCGGGGGCGAGTCGCTCATGCGTTGCCGGCAGACGAGCGAGGGGG
Source organism: Acidimicrobiales bacterium (assembly GCA_038255425.1). GTDB lineage: Bacteria > Actinomycetota > Acidimicrobiia > Acidimicrobiales > Salinilacustritrichaceae > Salinilacustrithrix. The sequence goes on along the minus strand of JBBSLH010000019.1, from coordinate 18,946 downwards.
TTCGCAGGTCGAAGTTGCCGCTGGCGTCGGCCCAGGAAATACCGGCCTCGATGAGGCGTTCGCCGAGTGGCTTGGAGATGTAGGGGGCGACGATCATCGGCCGGCCGACCGTGGCTGGTCGGTCGAATCGGTCGGCGGCACGGTCGACTTCGCCTGGGTGCGGGGCCCGAGCTCTGGTCTGGACAGCGAACCGTTCCGTGACGTCGCCGATCGAGGCGTCGATGACGGCGTCGAGCGGGCCATCGGCCAGAGCGACAGGCTGCTCGATCTGGCGCACCATGACGCCGGCATCGCGCATCGCATCCCACGCTTCCATAAGCATCCGCTTAGTATAAGCGTTGTGCTTATGCTCATGCCACACTTATGGAAGATCGCCTCCGATCAATCTGCCCGCTCCGTGGGCTCGAGCTGGCGAGGGAGACGAAGACCAGAAGTGCGAGCGCGACCCGCGACGTCGTTCTCATGACAGAGACGGGCTAGTTGTCATGCGCAGAAGTGATGTCGCTGTTCATCGACGGTGGGTTTGACCCGGGATCGAGATGGTGGGCCGTGTCGACCGTGACTGGCCTCGAAGAGTGGGCAGGTGCCCGATCAGGCGGGATCCACGATCGTGATCGTTCCTCGCATCCCGGCGGCGTAGTGGCCGGGGATGTGGCAGCCCATGAGGATCTCGCCGGCTTCGGTGAAGGTCCAAGTCATGTCCTTGGTCTCGCTGGGATCCATGGTCATCGCGTTGGCATCGTCGGTGCCCATGCCATCCATTGGCATCTCCGACATCTCGACATCGTGGCCGTCCTGGGTGTCGGAGTCGCCGATGGTGAAGTCGTGGGGCAGCTTGCCGACGTTGGTGACACGGAATGTGACCGTCTCACCAACTTCGACCTCGACCTCGTCGGAATCGAAGGAGAAGTCGTCGTCGGCGTCGATGTCGATGACCCGGTCGGCGTCGGCGGCGTCGGCCGGTTCACCGAAACTGAACTCGTTGTGCTCGCCGGCGTCGTCGCCGGCCTGTCCGCCCACGGGCGTGGCGACGTCCGGCTCGTCGGAGCCGCACGCTGCGGCGAGCAGCGCGATGGCAACAAAAAGGGCGGCAAACGCCGACGTGGAAGGGCGGCTGACGAAGGGTCGGGATCTCATGGGTCCTACTCTCGTGGGGGTCAAGGAAGACAGCATCCGGGTGGGCTACCGAACCCGGTTGCGGCTCGCTACGGAGGAAGTGGCTGCCCGGACTGGGTCAGCGAAACGTTCATGCGGTCTGGCGGTTCCGCCATGCATCGAGGAGCGCTCCGTCGTGGTGTCGTTCCTGCGACAGAACTCGTGTGATCTGGTCGACCGTTTCGGTGGCGTTGAGGAGCAGGTCGTCGAGCGTGACGACACCGACGAGTCGCCCGGAGCTCGGATCGATGACCGGGAGGCGTCGACAGCCCCGGGCGGCGAGCTGGTGGGCGGCATCGAGCACGGTCTTGTCTGATGCGACAGTCGCAGGCTCCCGGGACATGAACTGATCGACCGGTGTCTCGGAATCTCGACCCGTTGCCACCAGTCTCACTGCAAAATCGCGGTCGGTGACGATCCCGACCGGATATCCGCCATCATCCACGACGATCACGGCGCCGATGTCGTGCTCGCTCATCAATCGTCCCACCTGGGCTGCGGGCGTATCGGGGCTGCACGTGATCGGGTTTGCAGTGGCGATGTCGATGATTCCCATGTCGCCCAGCAGATCAGGTGTGCGCGGCTCCAGCCAGAGGCGAAGGCCCCTTTCAGCTCAGCCGTTCGTCTCGTCCCAGGTGACCCCGTCATCGGTCGAGACAAGCAGTGTCGCCGGCTCGACGAAGGCATACACGATGCCTTGCTCGGTGCCGAGCGCCGTCGCGCCAGACAACATGGCGGCTTCTTGCCAGGACTGTCCCTTGTTCGTGCTGCGGTGGACCGTCCCGTCTGCGTCAAGGCCGACGAGCGCATCGGCGGTCCACTCGATGTCGATGAGTTCAGGCGAGGCGGCGATCGGCTGCCAGGTCTGCGCACCGTCGTCGGTGGCTATCACGCCCTGTTCGAAGTCGACGCCGATCATCCGGTCGAGGTCAGATGGGTCGACGGCCAGACCGAGCAACTGAGCGGCACCTCGCGTGGGACGCCGCACTTCCGGGGCTCCCGTTGCCACACGCAGAGAGCATCGCGACGACGGCGACGAGAACCGCGAGGCGACGTACGGCCAGCAACAACCGGGGAGCAGTGAGCACGGGCAATGGTGGGAGCGTGGTGAGGAGGGGCGCAAGTCGGTCAGCGGCGGGGAGCTGCGAGTCGGTGGAACTGCACGGCGGCGAGGGTGGTGACGCCGACGAGCCACGCGATTGCCAGTGCGAGGGCGCCGTATTCGTCGAGGCTGGGGGTGAACGCGCCGTCGAGGAGGACGCGTATGGCGCCATGCGCAGGCATGAGGACGGCCCACGCGGGTGGTGCGGCGTCGAACATGGCGTTCTGGGCGATGCCGATGTCGATGAAGGGGAGGGCGAGCATGACGTAGAGGCCGCCGAGGAGCCCGAGGCGCGGCCCGGCGAGGACGCCGATCATGCCGTAGGTGACGGCGGCGAGGATATTGGCGAGCGCGAAGGTCACCCAGTTCTGGGGGCTGAAGCTGGCTCCGGCGACAGCGAGGGCGACTCCGGTGGTGAGCAGCGCGGCGAAGACGATGACGCCGATCCGCGCGGCGAGCACCTCGAGGGGCCGGTAGCCGGCCAGGACGAGCCGCCGGTCCCCTTCGGCCGAGCCGAGGGCCACGAACAGCCCAGCGAGGCCAGCAAGAAACCCGACGGTGATCGGCACCATGATCGCCCCGTGCAGATCGTCCATGGCCAGAATCTGCAATCCCCGCTGGCCGTTCTCCACCAGCTCGACCGGAGCCGGATCGCTGGGAGTGACCGCGATGCTGAGGGTGATGAAGGCGACCGGCAGGCCGACGAGGAGCACCCAGAGCACGAGGTTGCGGCGGTAGTCGCGGAATCCGTACCGGAGCGCGACGGCGACTCGCCGCCACGGCCCGTGGATCGTCGGCGCTGCGAGTGGTGTCGGGCGGGTGGTGGCGACGAGCGCGACCGCGCCGGTGGCCAGGGCGGCAACAGCCCAGAGTGCGGACAGCCCGAGATCGCCGAGTGGGCCGGCATGGCCGGACGCGACGTCGGTGACGACCAGGGTCGGGTAATGCAGGGGGAAGATTCGGATGATGCCGGCGGTGCCGCCCATGGCCGGGCCGAAGAAGACGTCGAACATCCACACGAACACCACGATGAGCGAGCCGTTGATCTCGGAGTGCACGAGAGCGCCCACGGTGGAGCCGATACCGAGGTAGACGAGCGCCATGAGGAACGTGACCCCGATGACCCGTGGCGTGTCGGCGATTCCGGTCCGCAACGCCAGAGCGGCGAGCGCCCCCGCGCCGGCAACAGCGGCGAGACCGAACGCCGACACGAGCCGCGCCGAGACCACTTGCCAGGTGCCCGCTCCTGCGGCGGCAAGCCTTCGGTCGGCGGCGCGTGAGCCGGTGACGTGGAAGAACCCGGCGATGCCCGCCAGCAGTGAGGCGGCCCAACCGGCGGTGGCGGCCTCGATGGTGCCCAGGTCGGTGAGGCCGCCGAGGACGTCTGCGAAGTCGGCGATGGCGCCGGCAGACAGGGTCACGAAAACCACCGGCACCACGGCCAGCAACACCAGGTTGAGCGGACGGCGGGCGTACTCGGCCAGGTACCGCCAGGTCAGCAGCGGTAGCAACCGGCGCGGGCCGGTCTCGACTGCGGTGGTCATCGCCGCACGGTCTTGCCGTCGTGCAGGTCGTAGATCCGGTCGAAACGCTCCTCGTCAGTGATGAAGTGACTGATGATCAGCAACGACCGCCCCTCGTCTCGACGCTGGGCGGTGATGTCCCAGAACCGCAGGTAGGTGTCCCAGTCGAACCCGGCATAGGGCTCATCGAGCAACAGGATCTGTGGGTCGGGAAGCAGCGCGATGCCGAGGTTGAGCTTGGCCCGGGTGCCGCCGGACAGTTCCTCGACCCGAGCGTCGGCCCAGCGCCCGAAGCCCAGCACGTCGTAGACCTCGTCGCGCGACCGGTCGATGTCGGTCGGGTTCAGCCCGTAGGCCTCGCCGAACAGCTCGAAGTGTTCGTCGCAGGTCAGCCGCTCGTACAGGATCGGCTCCTGCGGGCAGTACCCGAGGGTCCCGTTCGTTTCGATGGATCCACCGTCGCTGGCGAGGCTGCCGACGAGGATCTTCATCAAGGTGCTCTTACCTGATCCGTTCTCGCCGACCAGACCGACGATCTCGCCCCGGGCCAGTTCGACATCGGCTCCGGTGAGCACATCGAGGGTCCGCCGGCGCGGCCAGACTCCGGTCCGGTATTTCTTCGTCACGCCGGTGGCCGACAGCACCGCCGACTCGGTACCAGCGTCTACGGGTGTGCCAGTGAGGGTCGGCGACGTCGACCCGTCGCGATCTGAGGCGGTCGTGGCGCTGGTCAATGCAATGCTCCTGACTCATCGTCCGATCGGCCACGATCATGCCGGACCATCGGCTCTTGGACATCCGTGTGCCCTACGGACCAACGCATCCGTGGTGGCCCTCCTGTGCTCCCTTGCTTCAGTCGCAGGTGCACTGGGGTGTGCCGCACCGGCCGCAGCCCAGAGCCCGGGCCAAGAGCCGGGCCGAGAGCGCGAACGCGAGGACGGTGATGCCCGAGATTGTCGCTTCCACTGCGATCGTGTCCGCCAGCCACGGCCCGGCGAACATCGCGGACAGGAGCCAGACGGCAGCGGCCACGCTGACCGACACGAGCCCGACGAGCAGTCCGTTGGCCAACTTTGGGTTCTTGATGGTGCAGACGAAGCCGGGGATGGTGACTTCCTCGTTCAAGGTGTTCAGCATGTTCGTTCCTTCCTGCGATCGGGGGTGCGATGACATCATGAGGGCGATGACTGATGCGGTGCCCTCGGGACTCACGGTGCTCGAGGCGATCGATCGTCTCCGACTCGACGGCTATACCGCCGACTACTCCGTCACCGACGACGGCCTGCGGTGCAACACGTGTGGAAGGGTTCACGCCGCCGGAGACGTCGACGTCACCGCCGCACTTCGGGTCGAAGGGGCGAGCGATCCGGCAGACGAGGCGATCGTCGTCGGTCTCGAATGCCGGGGGTGTCGGTCCCGGGGCGTACTCGTCGCCGGGTATGGCCCCACGGCTGATCCGGTAGAGGCTGCCGTCGTCAGCCGGCTCGGGCAAGGTGGAGGCTCGGCCTGAACCCGGCGCCGGTACCTGGGCGCCTCTGCGACGTTTGGTGCATTCAGTGGTGTTCGTGGCGGCGCGGGGCATCGTCGCTCGAGCTGCGATCAGCGCCGCCGCTGTGGTCCATGCCGCGCATCATGAAGAACATCATGAGCGGGCAAGCGACGATCAGCAGCGGGAATGCCAGGTAACCGACTGGAACGCCGAGAGCGGCGAGGACGATCACGAGAGCTCCGGCGGCGAGAAGCGGCTTCATGAGTGATTGGTGGTTCATGACGGTCTCCGTTGTTGGGGTTGGCTGCGAGTGTCGCATTGGGATTCGTGTCGGCCATCCGGTGCGGGTACGGATCCTTCGCGGTGGACTACGGAGTTGGATCGGTGGTTCGGCTGCTTCGGGATGGATCTCACATCCTGAGGAGTCGCTCGATGGCCCGAGTCGCTTCGGTGATTCTCTGGCTGGACCCCGGGTCCAGATCGCCAGTGATGTCCGCGACGCCGCATCGCATGTGCTCATCGAGCAACTCGATCGCGACGCTCTGAACTGCCTTGGTGACGGCGGAGATCTGGGTGAGGATGTCGATGCACTCTCGGTCCTCGTCGATCATGCGGGCGATCCCTCGGACTTGTCCTTCGATCCGGTGGAGTCGGCGGGTCAGAGGCGCGACGTCAATGGTCCTCGATCCGGTCACGGTCAGGACGACCAGGCCCCGGTCGAGGTGATGCGTGTTCCGGCGGTGCCGGCAAGGATCTTGGCTGAGTCCTCGAGACGCCCGATGCCGGCCGATCCTCCGGTGATCTCGACGAACTCGCAAGCGGCCTGCACCTTCGGGCCCATCGAGCCGGCGGGAAGGTCGACCTGGCGGAGCCCGGATGGCGTGGTGAGGCCGATCGGAGTCTCGTCGGGGGTGCCGTAGCCACGAAACACGTTCGCGACGTCGGTGAGAATGAGAAGGGTGTCGGCGTCGAGGGCGGTGGCGAGGGTGGCGCTGGTTGCGTCCTTGTCGACGACGGCTTCGATGCCTTCGAGTTTCCCGGCCGTGTTGCGGATGACGGGCACGCCTCCTCCGCCGGCGCAGACCACGATGGTGTCGCTGGCGAGGAGCTGGCGGATGAGGGATGTCTCGATGACCCGGAGTGGGGCCGGTGAGCCGACGACGCGGCGCCAGTGGGGCCCGTCGGCACGTACGGTCCATCCGCGTTCGGCGGCGAGCTGCTCGGCGGTGGCTTGGTCGTAGACCTCGCCGATGAACTTGGTCGGGTCGGCGAGGGCTGGATCGTCGGCGGAGACGAGGGTCTGGTTGATGATGCTGGCGACCTGTCGGCCGGGGATGCGGTTCTGGAGTGCCTGGAGGAGCCAGTAGCCGATCATGCCCTGCGTCTGTGCGCCGAGCACGTCGAAGGGGTACGGGGTGGTCAGGTTCGGGTCGGATGCACTCTGGACGGCGAGCACGCCGACCTGTGGGCCGTTGCCGTGGGTGAGGACGAGTTCGTGGTTGCGGGCGATGGGGGCGAGTGCGTCGATGGCTGCGACGACGTTGGCGTGTTGGGTCGAGGCGTCGGGAATCTGGCCACGGTGCAGCAGTGCGTTCCCGCCGAGGGCGACGACGATTCGCATCGTCAGGCTCCCAGGGTGGCGACCATGACGGCCTTGATGGTGTGGAGCCGGTTCTCGGCCTGGTCGAACACGATCGACCGCGGCGATTCGAACACGTCGTCGGTCACCTCGAGCGCGTCCAGGCCGACGGTCTGGAAGATCTGCTCGCCGACGATGGTGTTGCGGTTGTGGAACGCGGGGAGGCAGTGCATGAAGGCGACGTCGGGATTGTCGGTGGCCTTCATCAACGTCTCGTTCACCTGGAACGGAAGGAGCAGTTCGATGCGCTCGGCCCAGAGGTCGGCCGATTCACCCATCGACAACCACACATCGGTGTACACGAAGTCGACGTCGGCAACGCCGTCCTCGACGGAGTCGGTGACGGTGATGCGCGCACCGGTCGTCTCGGCCAACCGTCTTGCATCCCGCAGGACCTCCGCGTCGGTGCTGAGTGACTGGGGGCTGACGATGCGGACGTCCATGCCGCTGAGTGCGCTTCCGATGAGAAGCGAGTTGGCGACGTTGTTGCGCCCGTCACCGCAGTAGGCGACGGCGATCTCCTCGATCGGCTTGGTGACGTGCTCGGTCATGGTGAAGACGTCGCACAGGCTCTGGGTCGGATGCCAGGAGTCGGTGAGGCCGTTCCACACCGGTACCCCGGCGAATTCGCCCAGGGTCTCGACGCTGTCGTGCGACGCTCCACGGAACTCGATGCCGTCGTACATGCGACCCAGTACCCGGGCTGTGTCCTTCATCGACTCCTTGTGGCCGATCTGTGATCCGGACGGGTCGAGGTAGGTGACCGATGCCCCCTGGTCGGCGGCGGCGACCTCGAATGCGCAACGGGTGCGGGTCGAGGGCTTCTCGAAGATCAGCGCAATGTTCCGGCCGCGCAGATGGCGGGTTTCGTCGCCTGCGTACTTGGCCGCCTTCAGGTCTGCCGAGAGCGCGAGAAGGTGCTGCCACTCGTCCGGTGTGAAGTCGAGTTCCTTGAGGAAGTTCTTGCCGAGCAAGTCAACAGTCATCTCCGCTCAGATCCCGTCTCGTTCGATCGGGCAGGTCATGCAGCGGGGTCCGCCGCGGCCACGTCCGAGTTCGTTGCCGGAGATGGTGATGACCTCGATGCCGTTCTTGCGGAGGTGGGTGTTGGTGGTGACGTTGCGGTCGTAGGCCACGACGACGCCGGGTGACACGGCGAGCACGTTGCAGCCGTCGTCCCATTGCTCGCGTTCGGCGGCGCGGACGTCCTGGGTAGGGGTGAGCACGTTGATGTGGTCGATGCCGAGTGCCCCGGCGATGACGTCGTGCATCGCGTCGGCGTCGTGTTCGGTGATCTTCAGGTCCTTGCCGGTGTCACCGGGCTCGATCGTGAACGACGGCAGCATCCCGAGGCCGGCGTACTTGGTGAAGGTGTCCGCGTTGACCATCGTCATGACGGTGTCGAGGTGCATGAACGACCGCTTCTCGGGCATCCGCAGCGCCACGATCTTGCGTGCTCCGTCGTGGGCGAACAGTTCCATGGCGAGACGTTCGATGCCCTGGGCGCGGGTCCGTTCGCTCATGCCGACCAACAGGGACCCTCGACCGAGCACGAGGATGTCTCCGCCCTCGGTGGTTGCGACACCGTTCGCGGTACCGGGCGCCCACGTCTGGAACGCTGCGTGGGCGAAGGACGGGTGATAGCGGTAGATGGCTTCGTAGTTGATCGTCTCGCGCATGCGGGCCTTCTTGCGCATCGAGTTGATCGACACGCCCCCGTAGATCCACGCGGAGGTGTCGCGAGTGAAGATCGTGTTCGGCAGTGGTGGCACGACGAAGTCGTCGATTGCCATGTCGCGGAACGGAACCGACGCCGGCTCGTGGATTCGGTCCAGGACCTCGCGCTTGGACATCCCACCGATCAAGTGGGTGGTGAGGTCCTCGGGGTCCATGGCGTCGAAGAGGTTGCGGAGATCGTTCGCGGCCATCGGACCGTGCACTCGCTCGTCGAAGACCAGGTCGAGGATGTGCTTGCGGGCTTCGGGGAGTTCGACGGTCTCGAGGAGGAGTTCGGCGAAGTAGAGGACGTCGACGCCGACGTCGCGGAGCGACTCGGCGAACGCATCGTGTTCTTCCTTTGCCTTCTTCACCCACAGCACGTCGTCGAACAAGAAGTCGTCCTTGTTCGACGGCGTGAGTCGTTGGAGCTCGAGATCAGGTCGGTGGACGATCGCTCGGTGGAGCTGTCCGACCTCGGAGTCGACATGTGGCTGCATCGGGGTGTCCTGTCTGTGGCGCGGATGGTGCCGTGGTTGGCGGCTCGTCATCACGCTCGCAGCCACGAGCCGCGGTGTCTCGGGCCGAAGGGCCATTGCATGAGGGCTGTTCGACCCTTCCGGCGCACCGGTCCGAACATGGATCCTGGGTGACGAGCCCGCACTACGTCGGGTGCTCACCCCTGGACACCTGAGGACTTGACCATGACGGCCCCGACCATCGCACCCGAGACAACCGAGGTCGGCGACGCCGGAGGCGACGATCCCATCGCCGACGACGCCGGGCGGGCGTGGCGATTCCCCAGTGCATTCACCGTGCTGGCGGCGGTGACGCTCGCGGTGTGGCTCCTCGCCTTCATCGTCCCCACCGGCCGCTACGCCCTCGATGCCGAGAGCGGTGCGCCCATCCCTGGCAGCTACGAAGCAGTCGACTCCGGCCTGTCGTTCAACGACCGGGCCTACGAACTGTTCATGGCACCGATCAACGGCCTGTACGGCGTCCAGGACGGAGACACCGGGTTCATCGGACCGTACGAGACCGGCGAACTGTTCGGCGCCGCCGGCGTGTTCCTGTTCGTGCTCGCCATCGGCGTGTTCATCACCATGACCATGAAGTCCGGTGCGATCGACGCCGGCATCGCCCGCGTCGGCACCCGCTTCGGCGGCCGCGGGCTGCCACTGATCATCGTGCTCATGATCCTCTTCTCCATCGGCGGCACGACCGAGGGCATGGCCGAAGAGACCCTCGGCTTCTACGCCCTCGTCGTACCCCTCATGCTCAAACTCGGCTACGACCGACTCACCGCGGCGAGCGTGATCCTGCTCGGCGCCGGCGTCGGCACCCTCGCATCCACCGTGAACCCATTCGCAACCGGCGTGGCGTCAGGCGCAGCCGGCATCTCCATCGGCGACGGCATCATCCTGCGCGTCCTCCTCTACCTGACCCTCACCGCCGTCAGCATCGCCTACGTCGCCCGCTACGCCGCCCGCATCAAGGCCGACCCGACCAAGTCGCTCGTCGGTTTCCGACCCGAGGACCAAGACGCCCAACTCTCGACCGACGTCGTCGAGCTCACCCCACGCCGCAAGTCGGTCCTGTGGATCATGGCCGGCACCTTCGCCTTCATGATCTACGCCATCGTGCCCTGGTCCCAGGTCATCAACGGCCCAGACGCCGCCTCCTACCGATTCCAGCTCGACTGGTACTTCCCCGAACTCGCCGCACTGTTCATCGTCATGGCAGTCGTCGTCGGGATCGTCGCCCGACTCGGCGAGAAGGGCCTCACCGACACCATCACCAGCGGCGCCGGCGACTTCATCGCCGCCGGGCTCGTCATCGTCCTCGCCCGAGGCGTCACCGTCCTGATGAACAACTCGCTGATCACCGACACCGTCCTCAACACCCTCGAATCGGCCGTGTCGGGCACCTCGTCGACAGTGTTCGCCGGCCTGCTGTTCGTCCTGAACATTCCTCTGGCATTCCTCGTGCCCTCCAGCTCAGGACACGCCGCACTCGCCATGCCGATCCTCGCCCCACTCGCCGACTTCGCCGGCGTCGAGAGGTCCCTCTCGGTCACCGCGTACGCGGCCGCCTCCGGATGGATGAACCTCTTCACCCCGACGTCCGCAGTCGTCATGGGTGGCCTCGCCCTCGCCAAGGTCAACTACGGCAAGTACCTGCGGTTCATCGCCCCACTGCTCGGGATCCTCTTCGCCATCACGCTCGTCTTCGTGACCGCTGGCGCAGCGATCGGCTGAGCGTGGGAACCCTGACTGAGTACACAATCGACGAGACCGACCCGGTCGAGAGACGCGCTGAGCACATCGTGGTTGGCATCGATGGCTCACCCGATTCCCGTCATGCCCTCAACTGGGCGGTGGCCCACGCTCGACCGTTCGATCTCGTGGAACTCGTGAACACATGGCAGCAGCCGATCTTGGCTGCCAAGGCGCGGATCACTGTCGACTCCTCGCTCCTCCGTGACAGTGCCGAAGGGATGCTCGACCGAGAGGTGTCGCTGTTGCGGTCCCGTCACGACACGGTGCCTCGACTGGAGTTCCGCTCGATCGAAGGTCACGCCGGCGCTTCGCTCATCGAGGCGGCATCGGGCACCGATCTTCTCGTGGTCGGTACCCGTGGTCTCGGCGGGTTCGAGGGCCTGCTGCTCGGCTCGATCAGTACCTACCTCGCCCATCACGCGGCCTGCCCGTTGGTGATCGTGCCACGCCTGGATTCCCATTGACCGTGCTCTCGACAGACTCCTGAGGTCGTGGACCTACGCAGTCCCAGCGCCTGTGATCGCAATGGCACAGCGAGCTCCGTGAGCCATCCGGACTCGCCAAGGGATCTCACTCCGAAACGGCCTGTACTTCCTCGTCATCCCGGCTCGGCGACGTGGGGCGAACGACAACTGCCCACAGCGAGGCGAGCACGAGGACCAGTCCGGCCGCCGTCCAGGGTTCGGGGCGCTCGCCGGCCAGAACCAGCCCGAAGGTGATGCCGAAGACGGGCGTGAGGAACGTCCATGCCGACAGCATGCCGAGTGGTCGTCTGAGGGTTTCGGTGAACCAGGCCCAGAATGCGGCTGCGGTGGCGACCAAGGCGAGGAACAGCAGCGATGCGATGAAGCGCGGGGTCCAGTCGATGCGTGGCCAGCCCTCGACGGCGGCGGCGAGCACGGCGAGTCCGGCGCCACCGATGAGGAAGTGCCACCCGGCGGCTTGGACGACGTCGATCCCGCCGAGCTGGCGCGACAGCAACGTTCCGCCGGTGATACCGACTGCGGCGAGGATCGACAGCCAGGCACCCGATCCGCCACCGCCGGGCACTGCGACGACCAGCAACCCGGCGAAGCCCACTGCCATGCCAGCCGCAACGCGAGCGTCAACCCGCTCGCCGTAGAGCCACCAGGCCGGGAGGAGGATGAGTAGCGGCTGGGCGTTGGCCAACACGGCCGCGGTGCCGGTGGCGACCCCGGCGACCCCGGCGAACATGGCCGCAAACGCGAGCGTGCCGTTCGTGGCCCCGAGCGCGGTGATGAGCAGCCAGCCTCGTCGGCCACTCGGTCTGGGCCGGCGCTGGACCTCGCCGACGAGGACAAGGGCTGCGCCGGCGATCAATGATCTCAGCGTGGCGAACCAGAGGACGGGGGCGTCGCGTAGTCCCCATTCGATGAGGATGAAGCAAGCGCCCCATGCCGCGGTGATCCACAGCATCTGTCGTGGGTCTGGTCTCCCCTCGATCCCGATTTCTGAGCCAACCGGCGCGTCGTTCAAGGATCGACGGCTTGGCGGACGATCCGGGGCCGGGCAGGTGTCGTCGTGTCGTTGATGGCTTCCGGGTGCTGAGAGCGGTGACTTTGGGGAGCGTCGCGCTGGTCTTCATGGCTGTCATTCGTGCGGTGACTGCCATGACCGCCGTGCATCCCGCCGTGGCCAAGATGCATCCAGACCATGCCACCTGCGACGACGATCCAGACCCAGTTCTGTGTGAGCCAGCGCATCACGGTCCTCCTCGTTCGTTTCGATGAGGCTCATCGTCGCGTCCGCAGCGATATCGGACATCCGGGCGAAGTACGGATCTCTGATGCGGGTATTCACTCGCAGAAGCCGGGTCGCCCCGGTTCTGGCCGCTCAGCCTGGTGGGTCGAGGAGGTTGGCTTCGCGGGCGAGGTGCACGAGCTCGGAACGCTCGCTGACGCCGAGCTTTTGGTACACGTGGGACCGGTGGGTTTCCACGGTTCGGACCGACACGAAGAGTTCTTCGGCGATCTGTGGGTTGGTCAATCCGAGTGCGATGAGGCGCAGCACGTCGATTTCTCGGTCGGACAGCTCGCCGCCCGGGCCGCCGAGCCGGGCCGGTTGAACTACGCCGGCCAGGAGGGCGGCGCCCATGCTGGGGTGGACGTACTGGCGTCCAGACATCACCTGGCGCACCGCTTGGATGAGTTCGACGTCGGCGGCCTCTTTGAGCAGGTAGCCGGCGGCGCCGGCGTCGAACGCTCGCCGGAGGTAGGCGATGTCGTCGTGCACGGTCAGCACCAGGACCCGGGTCTCGGGGCTGGCGTCGAGGATGTCGGGGGTGGCATCGATGCCGCTGCGGTCGGGGAGGCCGACGTCGATGACGAACACGTCGGGGACGGTCCGCTCGGCGAGCAGGATGGCATCGGCTGCGGTGGCTGCCTCGCCGACCACTTCGAGGTCGGCTTCGGCCTCGAGAATCATGCGCAGTCCGGATCGCACGACACCGTGGTCGTCGCACAGCGCGATCCGGACGGGTTGTTGACCCGCGTTCTCAGTCAACGGGCACCTCAAGAGTGATGGTGGTGCCGGCGTCAGGCCGCGAGGTGACGGTCAGATCGCCTCCGGCGAGGGTGGCGCGCTCCGCCATCCCAGCCAGGCCGAGGTGTCGGGTCTGCGTCTCGGTGTCGAAGCCGCAGCCGTCGTCGGTGACCTCGACCCGCAGGCTGCGATCGCCGATGGTCATGGTGACTTGGGCGGTGGTGGCGTCGGCGTGGCGGGCCACGTTGGTGAGGGCTTCTTGGGTGACCCGGTAGGCGACGGTCTCGATGGCTGGGGCGAGCCGGTCGCCCTCCGGGAGATGGTTGGTGAACTCGATGGTGAGCGCGGTGCGGGCGGCGAGGTCGGTGGTGAGTCGTTCGAGCGCGGGGGCGAGGCCGATGTCGTCGAGCACGGTAGGCCGCAGGTCCGTGGCCAGCTGGCGGGTCCGTTGGAGGGCATCGCTGACCACACCCCGGAGATCGGCGAGACGATGAGCGGCCTGGTCGACACCCGTTCCATCGTCATGGAGGCTGTCGTCCACGAGGCGAAGACCGAGCAGAACCGATGTGAGGGCCTGGCCGATGTCGTCGTGGAGGTCGCGGGACACTCGCGCCCGTTCGGCCTCCTGTGCATCGATGACCTGGCCGAGCATCTCGTGACGAACGCGCCCGCGCTCCTCGGCTGCGGCAGCAGCGGCAACCGCTTCGGTCCACGAACGTTCTGCCTCGACGAACAGAGCGCTCTCGATCGCCCCGGCCGCGAAGGCCGCCAGGAACACGACAAGCGCCTCGTCGTCGTCATCGAAACCAGCTCCTCCGACCTTCTCGGTCAGGTAGAGGTTCCCGTAGCGGCGTCCACCGCGTGCAACAGGAACGCCGAGGAACGTTCGCATCGGCGGGTGCCCGGGCGGGAACCCCACCGACTGCGAGTGGTCGGCGATGTCGTCGAGACGGATCGGGCCATCGGCCACGATCACCTCTCCGAGGAGTCCCCGTCCCTCGGGCAGGGCTCCGAGTTGCCGTACGGTTGCCTCGTCGATGCCGTGGTGGACGAATCGGGTGATCCGCCCGTCCGCGTCGAAGGTGCCGAGCGCGGCGTAGCGGGCATCGGCGACTGCGGCTGCGCCCTGCACGATCCGGCTGAGCACGGCATCGAGGTCGTGTTGACCCGAGAGTTCGAGGGCGGCGCCGAGGAGCACGCGGATGCGAGCTCCCCATCCCTTGTCTCTCTGCTCAGGAGACGCCGTCGAGGTGGGCAGGACACGTCGCGGCATACGACCGAACCCTAACCAGGAACTACGACAGTAAGTCGTTGTCGGTGCCGACTCCTGGGTCGGATCCGTGCTCAGCACGGATGTGCCGTCGGTTGGTCATCGCCGATAGTGATGTCTCGACCACCGCGCCGCGCTCGCTCGAGGAGTTCAATGCAGGACCACGACACCCCAGCCGCCGAGCACGGCGACGCTCACGCACCGGAGGACGAACCGGGCAGTGTGAGCCTGTTCGGTGCGGTGTCGCTCGGCACGGGCGTGATGATCGGCGCTGGAATCTTCGCCCTCACCGGCCAGGCTGCAGCGCTTGCCGGCGATCTGTTCCCGGTGGCGTTCGTCGTCGCCGCGATCGTGGTGGCGTTCAGCGCGTACTCCTATGTGAAGTTGGCGAACGCGTTCCCGTCGTCGGGCGGGGTGGCCATGTTCTTGAAAGAGGCCTACGGGCTCGGGACGGCTACGGGCACGTTCGCGATGTTCATGTACGTGTCGATGGTGATCAACGAGAGCCTCGTTGCCCGAACCTTCGGGTCCTACGTTCTCGAGATCGTCGACCTCGGGCCGCGTGACTTCTGGGTTCCCGCGCTCGGTGTCGTGCTCCTCGCTCTGGCCTTTGCCGCGAACTTGGCCGGCAACCGTTTCGTCCAGGGGACGGCAGGTCTCCTGGCGATCGCAAAGGTCCTCGGCCTTGCCGTGTTCGCCATCGCAGGGCTGCGATACGTGAGCTTCTCCACCCTGAGCAGCGGGTCCGGTGACACCGGCGTCGGACTCTCGGTCGACGGGTTCCTCGCCGCCGTTGCCTTGTTGATCCTGGCCTACAAGGGGTTCACCACCATCACGAACAGCGGTGGTGAGATCGTCGACCCCCACCGCAACACTGGGCGCGCCATCGTGTGGGCTCTCGGTATCTGCACCGCCGTCTACCTCGTGCTCGCGGTCACCGTCGCCGGGAACCTTTCCCTCCCCGACATCATCGCCGCCCAGGACTTCGCGTTGGCCGAGGCCGCCCGCCCCGCGTTCGGTGACGCTGGCGTGTGGTTCACGGTCGTCATTGCGGTGATCGCCACGGCGTCGGGCGTGACCGCCAGCGTGTTCGCCGCCGGCCGCATGCTGGCCATGCTGACCCGAATGAAGGAGGTGCCCCACCGGCACTTCGGCATGCCCGGCCCGCTGCGCACCCACACCATGGTGTACACCGTCGCCCTCGCCATGGCCCTCACGGTGCTGTTCGACCTGCGCCGGATCGCCGCCCTCGGCGCTGTCTTCTATGTGCTCATGGACATTGCCATCCACTGGGGACTGCTCCGAAAGCTCGGATCGCGGGTCGAAGCCAACCGCGGTGTCGTGATCACCGCGATCGTCCTCGACGTGGTCGTGCTGACCGCCTTCTTGTGGGTCAAGGCATCGGCGGACCCGCTGATCCTGGGCATCTCGGCGGTGGCAGTCGTCGCTGTCGTGGCTGGCGAGTACCTGTTCATGCGCTCGCACACCGACGCCGACGGGAACATGGACATGTGATCTCGCGTCGTCGACGCCGACGCGCCGACGAGGTTCGGTGGTGGACCCGCAGTCGAGTTCCGTAGTTCCACCCGATGCCAGACACGATCGTCGGCCCGATACTCGAGAACGTGGACCCGCGACCGACCTTCGAGACGGCACCGCACCGATGACCGACCGGGCCAATCCCCGCCCGAGTGCGGCGATCCGCGCCCAGCAACGCTGCCGTGCCCGCCACCGCACGCCAGCTGTGCTTGTCGCCGTCCGGCACCCGGTGCTGCGTCGGTGGACGACCGAGTTGCTCGAAGGCGCCCGCGGGTGTTGGGCCACGGTCCAGTCCGGTGACAGTGAACTCCTCGCGGACGCGATCGCCAGGATCGGCCCAGACGTCGTCGTGCTCGACTCCCTCGACTTCCCGGCCTGCTGCAAGACAGCCCTCACGGACCTTGGACGAGACCACGTCGTGGTCATCGGCCCCGAACCCGACCTCGCCTACCGACAGTCAGCCCTCGACCAGGGCGCAGGAGGCTGGGTGAGCCAGGACCGCATCGCCGACGACCTGCCGCGCGCGGTGTGGGCGGCGCTCGCCTGCGACCACCACGGCTGTTCCCTCCGATCCCTCATGACCACCGATGCCTCGCCGTGCCCATCTACTGGAGAACTCTCATGACCATCCTCAACGTCGCCGCCGTCCTTGTCGCCGCTGGACTCTCCGCGGTGCTGTGGCGGTTCTTCTTCGGGGCCAAGGAATCGAGCCGCGCGCAGTTGCGGGCCGGGGCACAGGAGATCACCGTCACCGTCAAGGGCGGCTATTCGCCCGACCGCATCGAGGTCCACCGTGGCACCCCGGTACGGCTCACCTTCGACCGGCAAGAAACCGGCGACTGCACCTCGCGTGTTGTGTTCTCCGACTTCGGTATCAACCGCACGCTACCGGCCTTCACCGAGACCACCGTCGACCTCGACCCGGACCAGGCCGGCGAGTTCGGGTTCGCCTGCGGCATGAACATGGTGCACGGAACCCTCGTCGTCCTCGACGAGCCGCTCACCGACCAACCGACCAACGACACCACCTCCAGCCACGAGCCGACGACCCCAGACGACCCCAGCGCGAACCCCGGCGACGCCGAGGATCACGCCGCGGTCGGGGGTGAGGATGCCGAGGCCGAGGCCCGCCGCATCGAGATCGCCGACCTGACCCGCAGGGTGGTCATCGGTGCCGTGCTCAGCGTCCCGGTGGTGTTCGCGGTCATGTCCCATGAACTGTTCGGTGCCGGTTGGGTGCCCGAGGTGTTGTTGAACCGGTGGGTGCAGCTGGCGTTGATCGCACCGGTCATGGCCTATTCGGGTTGGCCGATCCACCGAACCGGTTGGCTGACCCTGCGACATCGCACTGCCGAGATGAACACCCTCATCATGCTCGGCACGTCCGCGGCGTTCGGTTACAGCCTGGTCGTGACGCTCGCTCCATCGGTGCTGCCGGCCAATGTGCGCGAGGTCTACTACGAGGCCGTCGGCGTCATCATCACGCTCATCCTCCTCGGCCGACTGTTCGAGGTCCGTGCCAAAGCCGGCACCGGTGAGGCGATCCGTCAGTTGATCGGAATGCAGGCCCGCACCGCACGAGTCATCCGTGACGACGTCGAAGCAGACGTCCCCATCGAGGAGGTCGTGCCCGGTGACGTGATCGTCGTGCGGCCGGGCGAGAAGATCCCCGTCGACGGCGAGGTCGTCGACGGCACCTCCGCAGTGGACGAGTCGATGGTGACCGGCGAGCCCATCCCCGTCACCAAGACCGCCGGTGACACCGTGATCGGTGCCACGATCAACCAGACCGGCGCGTTCCGGTATCGGGCCACCAAGGTCGGCTCTGACACCATGCTGGCCCAGATCATCAAGATGGTCGAACAAGCCCAGGGCTCCAAAGCACCGATCCAGCGGCTCGCCGACCAGATGTCGAGCTACTTCGTGCCGGCCGTGATCCTCACCGCCATCTGGACCTTCGTCGCCTGGTTCCTGTTCGGTCCGGCGCCGACCTTCACCTTCGCGCTCGTCGCTGCGGTCGCGGTGTTGATCATCGCCTGCCCCTGCGCACTCGGGCTGGCCACGCCACTGTCGATCATGGTCGGCACCGGCAAGGGCGCCACCAACGGGGTCCTCATCCGCTCCGCCGAAGCGCTCGAAACCGCCCACAAGCTCGACACCATCATCCTCGACAAGACCGGCACCATCACCAAGGGTGCCCCGGCCCTCACCGATGTGATCGCCGTCAGCTCGGTCGCCGAGGACGATCTGTTGCGACTCGTTGCCTCGGCGGAACGATCCTCCGAACACCCCCTGGGCGCGGCCATCGTCGCCGGCGCCAAGGACCGATCGCTCGAGCTCGACGATCCGTCCGGCTTCGAGTCGGTCACCGGCCAGGGCCTGCGGGCCACCGTCGCAGGACGAGAGGTGCTGGTCGGCAATCGCCGTCTCCTCGAAGGCGCCGGCATCGACCCCGCCGATCTCGAAGCCCACGCCGACCGACTCTCGGCCGATGGCAAGACTCCGATGCTCGTCGCCATCGACGGCACCGCCGCCGGGGTCATCGCGGTGGCCGACACGCTCAAGGACGACTCGATCGCCGCCGTCGCGGCCCTTCAGGGTCTCGGCCTCGAGGTCATCATGATGACCGGCGACAACCGTCGCACCGCCGGAGCGATCGCCCGCACCGTCGGGATCGACCGGGTGCTGGCCGAAGTGCTCCCCGAACACAAAGCCAACGAAGTCCGACGCCT
>JBBSLH010000018.1:0-24179 GCA_038255425.1 Acidimicrobiales bacterium | reverse complement strand
GGAGCCGCCGTACTCCTCGGGGATGATGAGGCTCTGCAGGCCCATCTGCTCGGCCATCTGGGTCCAGACGGCTTCGTCGAAACCGTTCTCGGTGTCCATCTGCTCGCGGACGGCGGATTCGGGCGACTTGTTCTCGAGGAATGACCGGACGATGTTCCGGAGTTCTTCCTGCTCTTCGGAGAAGGCGAAGTTCACGTGGGTTGCTCCCTGTTTCAGGTGGGTTCAGGCGCGTTGACTGTGCGGTCAAGCTAGAGAGGCACCAGATCGACAGCAAGCCGAGATGTGTACACTGGTGCTACAGCCCACTACGCTCGGCCCGTGCAGTCGATCGGTGTGCGCGAATTGCGGAACAACGTCGCGGCCGTGCTCCGGCGCGCCGCCGGCGGCGAGCGGATCACCGTCACCGTCGACGGTGTGCCGACTGCGCAGCTCGGCCCGCTCGAACCGACGTCCGAGCCCTCGCTCGACGATCTGGTGGCGACCGGACTGGTCGAGCCGCCGCGCCGGCAGCGAGAGGCGGTCGAACCCGACCCGCTCGATCCGCCCATCGACATCCGGCTCGACGACGTCCTCGATCAGTTGCGCGGTTCCTGATGCTGGCGATCGACACATCGGCCCTGGTCAGACGCTACGTGCGCAGCAGCGGACACGGCCTCGTGACGGAGGCGATGTCCGATGACGTGGTGTGGTGTGCGTCCGCGCTCACTCGCGCCGAGACGCTGCAGGCGCTCCACCAGGTCGCGGTGAGCAAACGGCAACACGACGCGCTGTGGCACGCCCTCCGCACCGACTGGGACGCATTCCACGTCGTGCCCGTCGACGACCGCTGCCTCGCCCACGCGGTGGAGATCGGCGCGACCTTCCGCGTGCGATCGGTCGACGCGATCCACCTCGCAGCAGCCGACCGGCTCCCCAGCCCGATCCGGTACCTCACCTTCGACCGGCGTCAGATCCCCGCGGCCGCAGCGCTCGGATTCGAAGTCATCGCGCCCTACGACGGTTGACTCCGTAGGTTCGACGGCATGTCCATCCGCCTCGTCGTCTCCGACCTCGACGGCACGTTGTTCGGTCCCGACCACCAGTTGACCGCCCGCACCGTCGATGCCATCGCCGCCGCGAGCGAGCGCGGTATCCGCTTCGTCGCAGCGACCGGCCGGAGCCATCGCACCGCGCTCCCCCGGCTCACCCAGTCCCCTGCCATCGAGGCCATCTGCGCTTCGAACGGTGCGGCCACGTGGGACATCGCCGGCGAGACGTTCGCCGCAACCCGCTTCATCGACGATGTCACGTTGCCGAAGGTCGTCCAGATCCTGCGCGACTCGTTCCCGACCATGGCGTTCGGGTGGGAGACGGCCGAGGGGTTCGGGTGGGATCCGCAGTGGCTCGAACGCCGCTCGCACAGCCCCGAACTCGCCGATCCGGCCTGGGAACCCGGCCCCCTCGACACCGATCTGCATCGGCGACTGTTCAAGATCATGGCCTGGGACGGCGAGCTGAAGCAGGAGGAACTCGCCGCCGTCGTCAACGAGCAGATGCCCGACGACGTGGTCTGCACGACGTCCGGCGCCGACTACGTGGAGATCACCGGCGACGGCGTCGACAAGGCGTCGGCCGCCGCAGCCTGGTGCGAGTCCGAGGGAATCCACAACGGCGAGGTGGTGGCGTTCGGCGACCAACACAACGACCTCACGATGCTCGGATGGGCCGGTCACGGCGTCGCGATGGGCAATGCGCACGAGGACGTGCAGGCAGTGGCCGACGAGGTCATCGGGACCAACGCCGACGACGCCGTCGCCGCGTACCTCGATTCGATCTGAACCATAGGCTCGGCGCCATGACTGCAGCACCGGCGAACACCCTCCACTGGGACGACGAACAGGCCGAGATCCACAAGGTCGTCGTCGGCCCCTACGAGAACAACGTGTTCGTGCTCCGGTGCAAGCAGACCGGCGACGCCGTGCTGATCGACGCGGCCAACGAGCATGACCTGTTGCTCGAGCTGTGCACCGGTCTCGGCGTGCGCGAGGTCATCGAGACCCATGGCCACTGGGACCACATCCAGGCAGTCCCCGCTCTCCGCGACGCCGGCTACAGCGTGAAGGTGACCGCCGAGGACGCTGCCATGTTGCCGTCGTACGACGAGATCCTCGAGGACGAATCCGTCGTCGAGGTCGGCCGACTCCGCCTCCACACCATCCTCAACCCGGGTCACACCCCGGGCTCGATGAGCTTCCGGCTCGAAGGATCACCGATCCTCTTCTCGGGCGACACTCTGTTCCCGGGTGGTCCCGGCAACACGAAGACGGCCGAGGGCGATTTCGACACCATCATCGAGTCGGTCGATCGCAAGCTCCTCACCCTTCCGCCCGAGACCCTGGTGCTCCCCGGCCACGGCGACGACACGACCATCGCCACCGAGCGACCGCACCTCCAGGAGTGGATCGACCGTGGATGGTGACCCGCTCCCGCCGTCACCCCTGCGATCGGCACCACTGCGATACGACGAGCGACCCACCGATCACACCCCGGTCCACACCGACGACCTCCCGCCCACGCCGATCCGCGATCGCAACATCCCGGCGACGGCCTGGGTCGAGGCGCCCGACAGCCTGCTGATCCTCGGCGACGACCTGCCCGACCAGCCGGTGGCCGAGTACAAGCGCAGGATCGGTCCTTGGATCCTGTGGCGAGCAGGCCCGGCCACCAAGGCGGACTCGCGTTACTGGGCGGCAAGACAAGACGACCTCACCACCGCTTTCACGGTCCACCTCTTCCCCGACGGCACAGCTGAGGGAACCGGCCCGAGTGGCGTGATCCACCGGAAGTTCCGAGCTTGGAAGGAAGAGCTCCGCGATTCTTCGTGAGGTTCGGGTGCATGAGCCATCCGTGCAGGGGTGCGGTACCGTAGAAGTCATATGAACCTTGGTGGCCCTGAACTCCTCATCGTCCTTGTCGTCGTGCTCGTGCTCTTCGGCGGGTCCAAACTTCCGAAGCTCGCTCGCTCCCTGGGTCAAGCCCAGAACGAATTCAAGAGCGGCCTGAAAGACGGCGCAGCGAAGGACGAGGAAGAGAAGACGACAGAAGCCTGACGGGTCCGGGACGTCGCTCGACGTTCCATCGACACCGCAGCCAGACCAGGAGACCCGGGCAGATGCTCGGGTCTCGTCGCGTCCAGACACCACTCGAAAATGTGGCCGCGGGCATTACTACTACGGCCATAGTGCTAATACACTGGCAGCCATGTCCGGACCATCGAACCAGCCCCCGCTCTTCGAGATCCGCGATCTGCATGCTCGCGTCGCCGAGCAACCGGACGAGACGATCCTCCACGGCATCGATCTGACCGTGCAACCAGGCGAGATCCACGCAATCATGGGCCCGAACGGCTCCGGCAAGTCCACCCTGGCCAACTCGCTGCTCGCCAACCCCGACTACGAGGTCACGAGCGGGTCGATCCTCCTCCGAGGCGACGACATCACCGACTGGGACGTCGACGTGCGGGGCACGGCCGGCATGTTCCTCGCCTTCCAGTACCCACAGTCGATCCCCGGCGTCTCGGTCATCAACTTCCTGCGGCAGGCGCTGTCGGCTCGCAAGGGCATCGACCTGTCGGTCCTCGAACTCCGTCTGTCGATCATGGAGTGGATGGAACGACTCGACATGGACCCGAGCTTCGCCGACCGCTATCTCAACGAGGGCTTCTCGGGCGGCGAGAAGAAGCGGAACGAGATCCTGCAGATGGCGATCCTCGAACCCGAGATCGCGATCCTCGACGAGACCGACTCCGGCCTCGACATCGATGCGCTCCAGGTCGTCGCCAAGGGCGTCAACGAGGTGCGGGCCGACCGACCAGAACTCGGTGTCGTGTTGATCACGCACTACCAGCGCCTGCTCGACCATCTCCGCCCCGACGTGGTCCACGTCATGGTCGAGGGTCGCATCGTCGCCTCCGGCGGCATGGAGCTCGCCGAGCAGCTCGAAGCGGACGGCTACGAGTCGTTCCGCGGCAAGCAGGCAAAATGAGCATCGACGTCGCCAAGGTCCGCAAGGACTTCCCGCTCCTCGCCCGCGAGATCGACGGCAAACGCCTCGTCTACCTCGACTCGGCGAACACCAGTCAGAAACCGCAGTCGGTGCTCGACGCGATGGAGGGGTACTACGAGAACTCCAACGCCAACGTCCACCGCGGCACCTACAAGATCGCCGAGGAAGCCACCCAGGCCCTGGAAGGCGGCCGGGCCAAGGTCCGCCGCTTCATCAACGCTCCCGCCGACCGCAACATCGTACTCACCAAGAACGCCACCGAAGCGCTGAACCTGATCGCTCGGTCGTGGGGCGCAAAGCATCTGAAGGCCGGCGATCCGGTCGTGCTCACCGAACTCGAGCATCACGCCAACATCGTCCCGTGGCATCAGTTGGTCGAGAGCACTGGCATCGAGCTCCGATGGATTCCGGTCACCGACGACGGCCAACTCGACCTCACCGACCTCGATCGGCTCGTCGACGGCGCACGGGTCGTGTCCTTCTCGGCGATGTCCAACGTCTTGGGCACACTCACACCGGTCCGTCGGATCGTCGATGCTGCGCACGCGGCTGGAGCCATCGCCGTCGTCGACGCGAGCCAACACGTCCCCCACGTGACGACCGACGTCCAGGCCTGGGACGCCGACTTCGTGGCGTTCACCGGCCACAAGCTCCTCGGCCCCACCGGCATCGGCGTGCTCTACGGCACCGACGAGATCCTCGAGGCCACGCCACCGTTCCTCGGCGGCGGCGAGATGATCCTCAACGTCACCAAGGAAGGGTTCACCCACACCGAACTCCCCTGGAAGTTCGAGGCCGGCACCCCGCCCATCGCCGAAGCGGTCGGACTCGGCGCTGCGTGTGACTACCTGTCGGCGCTCGGCATGGAAGCCGTCCGAGAGCACGAAGTCGAGCTCACCGCCTACACCCTGCGCTCGCTCACCGAACGCTTCGGCGACGACATCACCATCCACGGCCCGGCAGAGCCTGCGATCCGCGGTGGCGTGTTCTCGTTCAGTTACCGAGACATCCATCCCCACGACCTCACGCAGGTCTTCGACCAGCACAACGTCTGCGTGCGCGCCGGCCACCATTGCGCGAAACCGCTCATGAAGACCCTCGGCGTCAACGCCACGGCCCGAGCGTCGCTCTACGTGTACAACGACGCCGACGACATCGACGCCATGGCCGATGCCATCGAAGCTGCCGGCGACTTCTTCACCTTCTAGGACAGGACTGCTCCGTTGCCAGGACTCGAAGACCTCTACCGCGAGATCATCCTCGACCACTACCGGTCGCCCCGGAACAAGGGCGAGCTCGAGATCCCACCTGCCACGCGCACCGAAGGGTTCAACCCGCTGTGCGGCGATGAGATCGTGGTCTACCTCGATCTCGACCTCGCCAGCGAGCCGGTCGTGGTCTCGGACATCAAGATCGGTGGCCAGGGGTGCTCGATCAGTCAGTCGTCGGCCTCGATGATGTCTGCCGCCGTCAAGGGCAAGACCCTGGCCGAGGTCAAGGACCTGACGCGAGCCTTCAAGGGCATGATGTCGATCCACGAGCAGTCGCTGCCGGGCGAGGGTGAAGGCAAGGAGCAGTCGGGCGACTCGGGCCTCGACGGCGAGAGCGAGATCCCCGACGACGTCAAGCTCGGCGATCTCGAGGCACTCCGCGGCGTGGTCAAGTTCCCGGTGCGGATCAAGTGCGCCACGCTGTCGTGGAACACCCTGGCGCAGGGGATCGACGAAGCCATCAGCTGAACCCACTCCGAGTCCTGACAGGGATTCGGTGGTCCGGTGACGAAAGACACCGCTGGGGTGCGATCCGTACCTCTGTCTTTCAATCTGAGGGGTCGGACCCACATGAAACGAACTGTTGGCGCGCGGTATCTCCCGCTCGCAGCGATCGTTGCCATCCAGTTGCTCATCGTCGCCGTGGCACCGTCGACGATGAACAACCAGTCGGTCGATACCGGCGCTGGCGGCTTCGACCCAGGGACGCCAGGAGACGGTGCGAACGACTTCACCGACCCCGAGACTGGCGAGGTCGTCGACGACGGCACCGGTGAGGTGGCCATCGACACAGGTGGAGACGCGGGCGGCGGAGACGCCGGTGGTGGAGATGCTGGTGGCGGAGACGCTGGCGGTGGGAACGAAGGCAACCCCACGCCAGTGGCGCAGGGTGACACCAGCCACTGCGTCGGCGATCGGCAGTTCGACCCGACGATCGACTTCTACGCGCCACCTTGTGTCGGCAAGTCCGACGGCAAGAACCCCGGCGAGACGTACCAGGGCGTCACCGGCGACACCATCAAGATCGTCCAGTACTACGGCGCCGGCGACCCGGCCGTGAACGCAATCCTCCAGGCACAGGGTTCGTTCGTCGAGCCCGCCCAGCATCGGGCCTACAACGAGAAGGCCGCGAAGTTCATCAACGAGAACTACGAGCTCTATGGCCGAAAGGTCACGATCGAGGTCGTCGAGGGGACGTGCAACACGATTCCGCCGGACATCAGCTGTCTCCAGGGCGAGATGCGGCGCCTCGTGCAGGACAAGAAGCCATTCGCCGTCAAATGGAACACGTCGCTGTGCTCGAAGTGTTACGAGGAGCTCTCCAAGCTCAAGACCGTCAACCTCGGCGGTTGGAACTTCCGCGACGAGTTCGGCCAGCGGTGGCGTCCCTATCACTACGACGTGACCGTGAGCGGCACTCGCCTCGCCCAACACGCTGGGCGGATGTGGTGCAACCAACTCAAGGGGAACAAGGCCGAGTACTCACGCGGTTACCGGGACGCGAACCGACTGCTGGGTGTGATCGCCACCAACGATCCTCAGAACCAGCAGACCATCGAGATCGACCTCAAGGCCGAGATCGCCAAGTGCGGCGAGAGCTACGGCAACCGCAAGTACTTCTACGCCCAGGACATCTCGACCGCTGATCAACAGCGACGGGCCGGCGTGCTCGCCATGCGCGGTGCTGCGACCAACCTGCAGGACGACGCCACCTCGGTCATGTGTTTCTGCGATCTCGTCGCCCCGTCGTTCCTCTACCAGGAGCAGGACAACCAGCAGTACTACCCGGAGAACATCATCACGGGCGCTGGATTCATGGACACCGACCAGGCCAGCCAGGCCTACGAGGGTTCCGTGGGCTGCCCCCAGCCGGTGGGCGACTGCGCATTCAAGGGGGCGTTCGGCTTCCGGTCGACCGGAACCCAGGGCAAGACCAAGACGGGTCGTGGCCACCAGGTGTGGACCGCGGCCGGCGGCGGACCCCTCGGGTCGACGCCGTACGAATCAGCGGACACCGAGTGGGACTACCTCAACCTCATCGCCTCAGCCGCGCAGATGGCCGGCCCCAACCTCAACCCGGAGACGTTCGAGCAGGGCGCGTTCCGCCTCGGCGCACGCGGTGACGCGAACAACGTCCTGCGCCAGATCAGCCCCGGCAACTACAGCTGGGGTCAGGACGTCATGCGGGTGTACTGGTCGTCGGACAAGCCGAGCCCGTACAACGGCAAGCCCGGTACCTACGTGCACCTCGACAAGCAGCGCACTCGCATCGACGGATGGGCGAAGCAGAAGCTGACCCTCCCGGCGAACCGATGATCAGCGACGCGGCCGACCGAGTTCGAGCGCCGTTCACCGGCGAATCGAAGCGTGCCAAGGGACTCCGCGGTGCACTCGCCATCTTCGGGTTCTTCGTCGCACTCGACACCCCTGGCCTGTTGAAGTTCACGGGTGACGGCTGGACCGACTTCAGCCTGAGTCGGGACGGCGTGCTCGACAGCCTCCCGACGATCACCAACGGCGGTTCGCAGGGCACGCTCTACGGACTGCTCGCCGTGGGTCTGATCCTGATCTACCGAACCAACAAGATCATCAACTTCGCCGTGGCCGCCATCGGTGCAGTGCCAGCGGTGTTCGCAGTGTTGTTGGTGCTCACCAAGGGTGTGCCGTGGATCGTGGCATTTCCGATCGCGATCGCCGGTGGTGTGCTCTTCGGTGGCCTGACCGACATCCTCATCGTCCGGCGCTTCCGAGACTCGCCCCGGCTCATCGTCACCGTCGCCACGATCGGCATCGCGCAGATCCTCGCATTCATCAACCTCTACATCCCGAGGTGGATGGGGGTCGACGGCCTGCCGCCCGGGAACTTCTCCGACAAGACGCCCTTCGGCGGGCTCCGCCTCACGAACGACGTCGGTGTCCTCTACGGCACGGGCAACAACATCGCCGCACTCGGAGCCGTGCTCGCCTGCGCCCTCGGCCTCCAGATCTTCTTCAAGAAGTCCCGACTCGGCATCGCGCTCCGGGCTTCCGCCGAGAACGCCGACCGAGCCGGACTCCTGGGCATTCCCGTCAAGCGAGTGCAGACAGTGGCGTGGATGATCGCCGGCGTCTTCGGCTCGATGGTCATCTTCTTCCAGGCCTCGGTCACATCGATCCCGCTCGACGGATCCCTCGGATTCGGCACCCTGCTCTTCGCACTCGCCGCCGCCGTGGTGGCGAAGATGGAGTCGATCCCGACCGCAGTCATCGCCGGTGTCGGCATCGGCATCGTCGACTTCGCCACCGTCCAGAACACGGGCGAGTCATCGATCTCCACCGCCGTCATGTTGGTGTTCATCCTCGTCGCACTGACCCTCCAGAAGGGCGGCGGAAGCCGCGCCAAGGACACCGGCGTCTCGTCCTTCAAATCACTCCAGGAGTTCCGTCCGATCCCGCCCGAGATGGTCCACCTCCGAGAGATCCGGATCGTCAAGACCGCGCTCGTGGTGATCGTGGCGGGGTTGTTCATCGGCGCACCGTTGATCGTGGGTGACGCCGACCTCACACGACTCACGTTCCTCCCGATCTTCGCCATGGTCGCGTTGTCGCTGGTGGTCCTGACGGGCTGGGCTGGCCAGATCTCACTCGGCCAGTTCGCCTTCGTCGGCGTCGGTTCGGTCACTGCGTCCAAGCTCTTCATCGACCAGGGCTGGGACTTCTGGCTCACCCTCATGGCCGCTGCGGTCGCCGGCGCCGTCGTCGCCGCACTCGTGGGGCTCCCGGCCCTTCGGGTCCAAGGACTCCTGCTCGCAGTGACCTCACTGGCCCTGGCTGCAGCTGCGCAGGGCTATCTCTTCGTCAACAAGAACAGCAACTATCGGGTCGGCCAAGCCATCCTGCCGTCGGACGACATCGACTTCGCCGAGCGACCGGTGCTGTGGGAACGCGTCGACTACCGACGGCTCGTCGCAGACAACGGGCCGTTCTCGGGCGATCGTGGCTTCTACTACTTCTGCGTCGTCGCCATGGTGCTGATGTTCCTCGCCGCGTCGAGCTATCGGAAGAACCACGGTGGACGACTGCTTATCGCGGCTCGCGACAACGAGCGGGCGGCACAGAGCTACTCGATCAGCATCATCCGAACCCGACTGGCTGCCTTCGCCGTCTCCGGCGCCATGGCCTCGGTCGCCGGGGCGCTGTTCTTCTACCTGCTGATCAACGTGAACCCCGAGGACTTCGGGATCGCCAACTCGATCGACGTGTTCGTGGCGACCGTCATCGGCGGGCTCACCTCCCTCGGCGGCGCCATCGCCGGCGTCGTGATCGTGAAGGGCATCAGCCTCTTCGGTGAGGACCTCCTCGACGGGCTGTCGCTCCTCGTCACCGGTCCGGGACTCCTCGCCGTACTCCTCTTCCTGCCAGGCGGCCTGGCCGAGGGCTTCTTCACGCTCCGGGACCGGTACCTGCGCCACTTGGCCGGCAAGCACGACCTGATCGTTCCCTCACTCATCGCCGACGTGCTCCGTGTCGAGGACCTCGGCGATGTGACCGCCGACGACGACTCGATCATCACGCGGGCCGAGCAGCACGCCGACGAGATCGACCACGCACAGGTCATCGTGTGTCCGGTCTGCGGCGCCGCGTTCAGCCCCGAGGGCGCCCTCGCCCACGAACACTTCCAACCCGACCGAGATGACCAGATCCGGGTCATCGACCCGGTCGAGGAGGCTCGGTCGTGACCGACACTGCGACACCACCCGTCGAGATCGAGGTCGAGGACGAGGGTCTCGACGTCCGCGGGTTGAAGAAGGCGACGGCGGGCTACTCACTGCTGCCGCTCGGACTCCTGTTCACCCTCAACTTCGTCGACGAATTCGACCGGATCGCCTTCGCGGCGCTGACGCCGGAGATCAGAGACGCGTTCGACCTGTCGGACACCGGCATCACTGCCGTCGCCGCGGTCACCTCGGTATTCGCACTCCTGGCCGCGCTGCCGCTGGGGATCCTCGCCGATCGCTTCAACCGAGTGAAGATCTCGATCGCCGCAGGATTCCTGTGGGGCATCGCAGCCGTTGCCACCGGCCTCGTCTGGGCCGTGCCCCTCCTCTACCTCGTCCGGTTCCTGTCGGGCGTCGGTCGCATCACGAACGAGGTCGTGCACCCCTCGCTCCTCAGCGACTACTACCCCGCCAAATCGCACCCGCAGGTCTACGGAACCCACCGACTGGCCAACGCTGCGGCGCCGATCGCCGGCCCGATCGCCGGTGTCATCGCCGGGGCGGTCTCCTGGGAAGCCGCGTTCTTCGTCCTGGCCATCCCCACTGCGTTCGCCTTGGTCGGATCGTTCCGCCTCCGTGAACCGAACCGTGGCGAGTCGGTCGACGCCGACCTTGCTGCCGCGCAGGCCGAGAAGGCTCCGGTCAGCTTCGTCGAGGCGCGCAAGCAGCTGTTCGCCATCCCCACTCTGAAGCGCTTCTACTGGGGCGCCTTCTTCTTCGGCATCGGCACCATCCAGCTGGGCACGCTGATCAGCCTCTACTTCGAGAACGTCTTCGACTTCGGACCTGCTGCCCGCGGCTGGGTCCAGTTCGTGCTCGGTGCAGGCACCGTCACCGGCCTCGTCACCGGCTCACGGCTCGCGGCCAACGAGGTCCGCAAGGGCAACCTCGCCCGGCTCGGATTCATCGTGGGCGCCGCGTTCAGCCCATTCGCGATCGGCATGATCATCCTCGCGGCCTCGCCGGTCTCTGCCGTCGCGCTCGTCGGCGCGTTCGTCATCGCCGTCGGCAACGGCGGCTGGCAGCCGTCGTACTTCTCACTCCTGGGCACGGTCGCTCCACCCCGCCTCCGCTCCCAGGCCTATGCCTTCGGCGTGATGATCTACGGGGCTGGCGGCCTGGCCTACGTGGTCCTCTTCGGCATCTTCGGAGGCGAGGAAGGCAACTACCGCGGCCTGACAATCGCCATGGCGGTCATCACCGGCATCGCCGGCGCCATCGGCATCTCGACCCAGCGCTTCATCCAGTCCGACGCCGACAACGCCGCCAAGTCACTGGCGTCGGCACAGGAGTTCGCCAAGGGCGAGGGCACACCGATCCTGCGATGCCGCGACGTCGACCTGAAGTACGGCACGGTCCAGATCCTCTTCGGCGTCGACATGGACGTCTACGAAGGAGAGATCATCGCTCTCCTCGGCACCAACGGTGCCGGCAAGTCGACGATCCTCAAAGCGATCTCCGGGCTCGCTCCTCCGTGCGGTGGCCAGATCATCTTCGACGGCGAGGACATCACCTACGCCGATGCAGTCACCACCTCCGGCATGGGAATCGTCGTCGTTCCCGGCGGCAAGGCCGTCTTCCCGACCTTGACCGTGGCCGAGCACTTCGAGTGCGGCACGTGGCTCTACGGCGACCAGGACCCGAAGGAGACCAAGGCTCGCCAGGACAAGGTGCTCGCAGAGTTCCCTCGTCTCCAGGAACGATGGAACCAGCTCGCTGGCAACCTCTCCGGTGGCGAGCAACAACAGCTCGCTGTCGGGATGGCGTTCGTCGCGAAGCCGAAGCTCCTCGTCATCGACGAACTCTCGCTGGGCCTCGCTCCCACCATCGTCGAGCAGCTGCTCCGCATGGTGCGCGAGATCCACGCCGAGGGAACGACGATCATCCTCGTCGAGCAGTCGATCAACGTCGCGCTCACGATCTCCACCCGTGCCTTCTTCATGGAGAAGGGCGAGGTGCGCTTCGATGGAAAGACCGAAGACCTCCTCGAACGTGGCGACATCCTCCGATCGGTGTTCCTCGAGGGCACGGCCTCCGACTCGAGCAACGGCTCGACGACCGCCGATCCGGCGTCGAGTGTCGCGGCAGCCGCATCCCTCGCTTCTGCCGTGTCCGAGAAGGCGGGCGTCGAACCGGGCCACCCGGTCCTCTCCGTCAACGGGCTCCAGAAGCGCTTCGGCGGCATCACCGCCACGAACGACGTGTCGTTCGAGCTCATGCCCGGCCAGATCATCGGGCTCATCGGCCCCAACGGTGCGGGCAAGACGACGATCTTCGACGAGATCTCGGGCTTCTTGAAGCTCGATGCCGGACGCGTCCGATTCCGCGACGAGGACGTGACCGACTGGTCTCCCGACAAGCGAGCCGCATTCGGACTCGGCCGATCGTTCCAGGACGCACGGATCTTCTCGTCGCTCACCGTGTCCGAGAACATCGCACTCGGCCTCGAACGCCACATCGAGGTGCGCGACCACCTCTCACCGCTCCTCGGCCTGCCTGCGGTCTTCGATTCCGAGATGGACGTCCGGTACACGGTCGACGACCTCATCGAACTGATGAACCTCGGCGACTACCGGAACAAGTTCGTGTCCGAGCTCTCGACCGGGTCGCGCCGCATCGTCGACCTGGCCATGGCGATCGCACATGACCCAACGGTCCTGCTCCTCGACGAGCCCTCGTCGGGCATCGCTCAGAAGGAGACCGAGGCACTGGGCCCGCTCATCAAGCGCATCCAACGCGAGGCCAAGTGCGCCGTGCTGATCATCGAGCACGACATGCCGCTCATCACCAGCGTCTCCGACGAGATCATCGCCCTCGAGCTCGGTGAGGTGGTGGTGCAAGGTGATGCCGACACCGTCCTCAGCAACAAGCGAGTGATCGATGCATACCTCGGCGGCGACCTCGACATCATCAATCGATCCGGCGGCCCCGACCAGGACGATGTGGCAGACCCGACCCTCGTGATCGAGGACGACGACGCACCCCCACCCCCGGCCGAACACCTCGTCCGCTCGACGCCTGCGGCCCGTCGCCGTCGGGGCCCGCTCGTCGCTCCAGGACGGAACGACTGATGATCCTGCGCCGTCTCACCCGCTCGCTCGCCGTCGTCCTCATCGCTCTCGCGGCGGGCATCGGCGCCCTGCCGGCGACGTCCGGGGCCGCCGGCCCTCAAGCAGTCGGCTGGTGGAGCCGAGCGAACCCCCTCACCGGCGACGTCGAGGGGCAGTCGTCGGCCCGAGCGGTGCCGTACACGCCGGGGCAGGAACTCCCCACCGACCCCACGCTGCCGATCGACCCCGCAGATCCTGGTGGTGCCCCGATCCCGACAGTGCCGCTGCCAATACCTCTGCCCACGATTCCCGAAATCCCGATCACGACACCACCCGACGCCGACCCGGGAATCCCGAACCCGACCGTCCCCGACGGTGGATTGTGGGTCGCCAACAACTCCGCCGGTGCGGTCGCCATCTCGGCACTGCGCTACCGAGGTGACGTCGGATCTGCGATTCTCACGCTGACCTTCGCCCCCGGGTCCTCGACCGCCGGGCCGATGGTCGCATGTCCGGCGCTCAGCCAATTCTCCCCCGGTCCCGACGGCACCTGGGCCGACCGACCTGCGCACGACTGCGATCGGATCTCGACCGGCGGCCTCGTGTCACCGGACGGCAAGGCGGTCGAGTTCAACATCCCCCAGGGATTCCTCCCCTTCGGCGAGCGACTCCTCGACATCGTGATCCTGCCCGATCCGGTCACCGGCGACGTCTTCAGCGTCTACTTCGAGGCTCCGGGCGAGGACAGTCTGGTGGTGAGCCAGGGGCAAGAACTCCCCGCACCGATCGCCGAACTGCCCGAGATCGATCCTCTGACACTTCCTGAGCCGCTGGTGCCCTTCGACTCGGGGGGCTCGTTCACCGACTCGCCGACCTTCACGTCGGGCGGGACGGGAATCGTGTCCGGCGAGGACGCCGTCGATGAGTCCGACAAGGCTTCGGCGCTGCCAGAGCCGATCGCTCAGATCCTCGAACCGTTCATCGAGAGTCGGACCGGACGGATCATCGCGATCATCACGCTGCTGCTCATGGGCGGGGCGCTCTGGTACTTCGGTGGCGCACCGATCCGTCAGCCGCAACTGCTGGGGGCGCTGGCGGGAGACGCGCCGGCGATCGTCGACCAACCCACAGACGCGGGACGCGGCATCGGCCGGTTCCGTCGCGACCGCACTGCGCCTCCACCCCGACTCTGAGCCGACCTCAGTCGTCGGCCGCCGTGTCCGGCGACGGCGCCACCCGTGACGTTCCTGGCGCCTCTGCCTTGACCTGGTAGAGCATCTTGTCGGCCCGATCGAGGAAGTCGGTCGCCGATTCACCGGCGGCAGGCAGGGCGATGCCAACGGAGAGTGCTGCGCCGTAAGCATTCATCACCGACGCCGCCGCCTCGCAGATCCGCCGACCGATCTCGGCGGCACCGTCCTCGTCGACGTCGTAGAGGATGGCCGAGAATTCGTCTCCGCCGACCCGGTACATGCGGTCCTCGGATCGGAGCACCGTGTTCATGACGGTCGCGAGGTCGCGCAGGATCTGGTCGCCCGTCGGGTGACCGTGCGTGTCGTTCACTGCCTTGAAACCGTCGACGTCGGCCATGGCCACTGCCCATCGGCCACGACGACGGCCGCCGATGGCCGACAGCGCCTCCTGGAACGACGACAGGTTTCCGAGTCCGGTGAGCGCGTCTTTCATCGCACGGTCACGGAGATCGGCCATGACCCTGGCCATGTCGAGTGATCGCCCGACCTCACGAGCGAGCATCTCCATGGCCTCGCGCTCCTCGAGATCGAGAGCGATCGGCGCATGGTCGGCCACGATCAGCAGACCCTGCCCCGTCTCGTTCATTCGAACGGGGAACGCAGCGATCGATGACGCTCCGGCTTCGCGGAGGTTGGCCATCGCTTCGGTGGTGAGGCCCGCATGGTCGCCGCTCGACAGACAACTCGACACCTGATCGAGGTCGCTCGCCAAGGCCACCAGCACCGATGCCGGGATGCCGCGCAGCTCGGGCGAGAGGGGACCCTGGAGCGCCTTGACGACGTGCTGACCGGACTCGTCCAGCATGGCGAGCACGGCAGAGGAGAGGCCGGAGATCTCACAGGCCTGACGGATGCACGTGTTCTCGATCTGCGGGACGTCGGTCAGCGCCGACAGCTCCACGTTGGCCTGCGCGAGACGATGGAGCGCCGACTGGTCGAGGGTGGCGCCGACGACCTCGAGCCGCTGTTCCATCGCGAATCCGATCAGCTCGGCTTCAGCGACGATCGCAGCGTCGAGGGGTTGGGTCGACTCGACGTTGAGCACCCCGATCATCCGCCGTCCCACGCGCAGTGGCACGGCGAGTTCGGCGATGATTCCGGGAGCCGCCGAGATGAAGCTGTCGACACCGTCTGCGTCGATCAACTGGCTCTGACCGGTGCGGAACGCCCGTGCCATCACGCTGTCGCGAACGGGGATGCCGTCGAGGACCTGCCAGTACCCGAGCTGAGCGATGCACCGAAGGATGCCCTCGCGCTCGAAGTACACCGATGGCATCACGCCCCGAGCGCCGAGATCGGCACAGGCGATCTCCGCCACGGCATAGAGGTCGGTGGCGGCCTCGAAGCGCTCGTGCACGTCGCGGCGGTCGTCGAACACCGCCGGCGGCCGCACGCGACGCGTCGACGGTCGAGTCCACGAGTCGGAAGGACGGCCGAAGAGGTAGCCCTGCGCGAACCGGATGCCCAGCTCGCGCAGGACCTCGAGTTGGTCGAGCCGCTCGACGCCCTCTGCGACGATGTGGATGTCTTCGGAGTCGGCGAAGGCCAGGTACGCACGGATGACCGATCGTGATGCGGGATCGTTGACCACGTCTCGGACGACCGACGGGTCGATCTTCACGAAGGACGGCCGGATCCTCGCGATCATCGCCAGACTCGCCGCGGTCGTGTCGTCGATCGACAGATGGATGCCGGCGGCGGCGAGCTCGTCGAGATGCTGGTCGATCCCGGTCAGTGACTCGATCTCTGTGCCGCGGACGTCGATCGCCAGCCGTGGCCCGAGATGTGTGCACTCCTCGAGAAAGCGGGGGTCGTGCAACAACTCGGCGCCGACGTTCACGAAGAGGATGCCGTCGTCGGGGGGCGCACCCTGTTGGGCGATCGCCCGCAGCGCCGAGAACTGGAACTCGACGCCGAGATCTGCGGCGACCGCACTCTGCATCCACGCGTCGAATCCCGCCTCGGAGTCCCCGACGCGGGCGAATGCCTCCCAACCGATGGCGCGTTCCGACACGAGGTCCACGACCGGCTGGAACACGGCGCGTACCACGCCCTGTTCGATCGCCTCGGCGATGGATGTCCCCACTTCGGGGCCGGTGTCGTTGTCGTCAGGCACCCGCTGCGACCCTCAGATGAGGACTGCTCTCCGTCCGTTCGCCGTCGGTGGACTTGTTCCGTTCCCACACACTGTATGACGGAAAATCAACCATTGCGGACATCCACGGGGTGACCCCCCGGTCAGCTCTCGGACGGTCCGAACGCCCCGTAGCCAGCACTTTCGAGCTCGTCGGCCAGCTCAGCCCCGCCAGAGCGCTGAATTCGGCCCTGTGCGAGCACGTGGACGTGGTCTGGGCGCAGTTCCTCGAGCAGCCGCCGGTAATGCGTGATGGCGAGTACGCCGAGGCCCTGGTCGGTGAACACTTCGATGCGTCGGCTCACATCACGGAGCGCATCGATGTCGAGGCCCGAATCGATCTCGTCCAGGATGGCGAACTTCGGCTGGAGCGTCGCCAACTGGAGCGTTTCGTTGCGCTTCTTCTCGCCGCCCGACAGGTCGACGTTGAGGGGTCGCTCGAGGAAACGGGCGTCGAAGCCGATCTTCTGTGCCTCGTCGATCAGCAGCTGTGCCACCGCTTCGACGTCGCGACCGGCGGCCACCGCCGACTCGCGCAGCATTTCGTCGAGGCGGACGCCGGGGACCTCGGTCGGGTACTGCATGGCCAGGAACAGTCCAGCGCGCGCTCGTTCCCAGGCGGCCATCGCCAGGAGGTCGACGCCGTCGAGCGTGACGGAACCGCCGGTGACGGTGAAGGCCGGATGCCCGGCGAGCACGTACGACAGCGTCGACTTGCCAGCGCCGTTGGGGCCCATCACCGCGTGGACTTCCCCACTCCGGATCGTCAGGTCGACCCCGGTGAGGATCTCCTTGCCGGCGACGGTTGCCGCGAGTCCTTCGATCTTCAGTTCGCTCATGCGTCCAACTCCACGTGGACGTCGCCACAGTCGTCGACCGTGACGGCGTAGGTCGGAACAGGCTTCGTCGCCGGCAGCGTCTCGGGCTCGCCGTCGGCGAGGCGGAACGCACTCCCGTGCTTCCAACACTCGATGGTGCCGTCGCCGCAGTCGACCTCGCCCTCGGAGAGCGAGATGTCTGCGTGCGTGCAGCGATCGCCGATCACGTAGACGTCGTCGCCGCATCGCACCACCGCGAGCCGGTGGCCGTCCACGTCGACACGGATGGCCGAGTCCGGCTCGATGTCGCTCATCGCACAGATCCGAGTGCTCACGGGAGGCTCTTCTCCAGGTCGACGTCGAGATGCTCTCGGACCATGGCCTCGAAACCGCCGAGCGGCAATGCATCGAGGACCTCGTCGAACACGCCCTTGACGATCAGTCGCTCCGCCCGACCAGCGGGGACGCCTCGGCTCTCGAGGTAGAAGCGCTGCTCGGCGTCGACGGGGCCGACGGTCGAGGCGTGCGAGCACTGGACCTCGTTGTTCTCGATCTCGAGGTTGGGGACCGACTCGGCCCACGCGTCCTCCGAGAGCTTGATGTTGCGGTTGGTCTGGAACGCCTGCGAGCCACGGGCGTCCGGCCGGATCTTGATGAGCCCGGTGTAGACGGAGGCACCCTTCTCCCCCAACGCTCCCTTGAACAACAGGTTCGAGGTCGTGTCCGGCGCCACGTGGTCCTGGAAGGTCCGGAAGTCGAGGAGCTGGCTACCGGTTCCGAAGTAGCCGGCGTAGAGGTCGCCGTGCGCGCCACGTCCGGCAAGGACGGTGTCGGCTCGCAGTCGGCTGTAGTCACCGCCGAAGGCAGCGGAGCCCGACGTCAGCGTGCCGCTCTGGCCGACCGTCGACGCGACCCGGGCGATCTGCCACGTGAGGTCGCCGAGGACCTGGACCGACGCATGCTGCAATGTGGCGTCGCGGTCGACGATGAGCTCGGTGACCGGGACTGCGAGGTTACGGACGCCGTCAGGGCTGGTGAAGATCTCGACGACTGACACCCGCGAGTCCTGCTGCGCATGCACGACGAGTCGAGGGAAGCTGGCGACGCCGTCGGACGGATAGCTGTGGATGACCACGACCTCGCCGCCGTCAGCTCCGGCAGGCACCGAGATCTCGAGCGGAGCGGCGAAGGCCTCGTGGAGGGCGACGAGCGCATCGTCGTCGCCGTCGAGGGCGGTGCCGAGCGCTGAGGCGTCAGCAGATTGCGGCTCGATCGCGGTCGCGGCGCCTTCGCCCGAGCGCTGGTGCACGGTACGCCCGTCGACGGTGACGACGACGAGGGCCGTTGCCGCCGCGGTGTCGACCAAGCGCTGGATCTCGGCGTCGATCTCCGTGGCGGCGGGGGTATCGGCTGGGCGGAACGTCGACAGGTCGAGGTCTCCGATGCGGCTGTAGCGCCACACCTCTTCCTCGGCCGTCGGCAGATCGGACGACGCGAAGCGCTCGGCCGCGGCGCGACGGCGCTCGACCTGCCAGGCGGGGCCGGGAACGGCGCCGGCGGCATCGGTGCTGAATGCGGAGCTCATCGGGCGGGGAGAACCATGCTTCTCGTCGGGCGTTCTTCGCGGAAACGGGGCCAGATCCTGGCCCCCGGGACCGCCAACCCTACCGGCGTCGGGGCGGATCTCCCCAGCCCGACGACGTGACAGACGGCCTACTCGCCGCCCTTCTTCTTCCGCTTGAAGGCACGCTTCCACCGTGGCATCGACGCCCGCTCGCGATCCTTCTCGACGTCGGCCATCATCCCCGGCCCTGCGGCGTTCACGATGTCCTCGGCAGCGTCCAGCAGGGCCGCGATCGAGCCGTCGTCGTCGGCCAGGCTCGTGGGCTCGTCCGGTGTCTGTGGCGTCACCAGCGTGCCGTGTCGCCAGTTCACGTCGACCGATCGCCGCGTGTACTTCGGACAGTCGGCGGGGCAGCGCCACGGTGCCTCGGGCGCGAGGTCGAGATCGCACTTCCGGACGGTGTCACCGTTCGGATAGCTCCGTGATTCGAAGTACTTGCAGTCCTGCCGCATCGGCATGGCGTCATTGTGCCACCGACCCTCGGCGATCCCGACGCGACATGCTGTGCGGGTGGCCACCACGATCATCCGGGACACCGACGGCATCGCGCACGTCCGATCCGACGACGAATCTGGCGCCTTTCGGGGCCAGGGATTCGCTGCGACGCAGGACCGTCTGTGGCAGATGGAGTTCGACCGTCGGAAGGCGATGGGACGGCTGGCCGAGGTGGTCGGGCGCGCTGCGGTCGGCGCTGATCGGTACCACCTGCGTCTTGGCATCGCTCGGAGCGCCCGGGCCGACCACGAGCAACTGTCGGACCGGGCCAAGGCGATGTTCGCCTCCTATGCCAACGGCGTGAACGACGCGTTGGCCGGCCTCGACGGGTTGCCGCCGGAGTTCGCACTGCTCGACGCTCCCCCACCGGCGCCATGGGAGCCCTGGCACAGCATCGCCGTCTTCAAGGTCCGTCATCTCTGGATGGGGACCGCCGAGGTCAAACTGTGGCGGTCCGCCGTCGCCTCGATCGTCGGCCCCACGATGGCGGCGAGGCTCTGGCCCTCGCTGCCCGGTGTGCACATCGACCCTGCCGTCGTCGAAGAGGTCGCGACCATCGGCCTCGACTCCGCCGTCGCAGAGACCGCACGGGTCCTCGCCGACCTCGAGGTCCTCGGTGGAGGTGGCGCGGCCAGCAACAACTTCGTCATCGCCGGCAGCCGAACGGACACCGGACTGCCGATCATGGCCGGCGATCCCCACCGTGCCATCGACCTGCCCAACGTCTACTGGCAGAACCACGTGACATGGCCTGAATCCGACGTCATCGGCCTCTCGTTCCCCGGCGTCCCCGGGTTCCCGCATTTCGGCCACAACGCTGACGTCGCCTGGAGCATCACGCACGGCATGGCCGACGACCAGGACCTGTTCCTCGAACGGTTCGGGGACAGTGACCCCGTGGTCGAGCGTCGGACCGAGGCCATCCCGGTCGCCGACGCAGACGACGAGACGGTCGAGTGTCTCGAGACCGCCAACGGGCCGATCGTCGCTGGTGGACCATCGGTCGGACTCGGCGTCGCGATGCGATGGACGGCGACCGCTGGTCCCGACACGACATACGAGTGCCTCCTCCCCCAGATGCTCGCCCGCTCGGCCGACGACCTCGACGTTGCGTTCGAGCAGTGGGTCGTTCCGTGCAACAACGTCTTGATCGCGGACCGTGGCGGAGACATCGCCTACCGCTTCCGCGGCCGCCTCGCCGTCCGTCGTGACGAGAACGGCTGGACCATCGTCGACGGTGGTGATCCTGCGAACGCGTGGACTGGCTTCGTCGACGACGCCGACCTCCTGCGCATCAAGAATCCCGGCCGCGGGTTCCTGCTCACGGCCAACAACCCGATCGGCGACGGCCCCTACGTGTCGCACGACTGGGCCCACCCCGCCCGGGCCAACCGCCTGACC
The DNA here is from genome assembly GCA_038255425.1 of Acidimicrobiales bacterium. GTDB lineage: Bacteria > Actinomycetota > Acidimicrobiia > Acidimicrobiales > Salinilacustritrichaceae > Salinilacustrithrix. Next base: position 3,332 of record JBBSLH010000018.1, on the reverse strand, counting down.
GAGCTGCTGTCGAATGGCGCCTCGTGGACGACCGACGACGCCCGCGACGTCCTCGGCGACACCCATTCGGCCGTCGCGGCGTCCTTCGCACGCCGGATCTCCTCCCTCACGGTGCGCTCTGCGACGGAGACCGCCGCGCAGGATGCTCTCCGATCCTGGGACTGCCACATGGACGCATCGTCGGGGCCAGCGGTCATCTACGCCACCACGCGCGCCGAGTTGGTTCGTCTGCTCTCCGAACGGTTCGAACTCCACCGGGCACCATCGATCGAAGGCGTCGGCTACACACTCGGACAGACGGTCCGGGCCATGCACATCCGTGTCGGTCACCTCGTCGACGACGACGACCTCGTGCCCGACGACCTGCTCGGGGCGGCGTTCCGATCGGCGATCCACACCCTCAGCCAACAACTCGGCGGCGACGTCGCCGCATGGCGATGGGGCGCGCTCCACACTGCGGGATTCCACCATCCCCTCGCCGCGCTCCGCCCCGATCTCGCCCGCTCGCTGCCACGTCCGGAGGCGGTCGAGCTCGGAGGCGACAACGAGAGCATCTGGGCGGCGGGCACCGTTCCCCCGTCGATGAAGTCGGTCACCAGCCCGGTCGCCCGTTACGTGTTCGACGTCGCCGATTGGGACCGTTCGGGTTGGGTCGTACCCCACGGGGTGCACGGCGATCCGGCCAGCGTCCACCACGCCGACCAGTTACAGCGTTGGGCCGATGTCGAACTGTCGCCGATGCGGTACTCGACTGCCGCCGTCGATGCCGCGACCGAGTCGACCACCGTTCTCGACTGACCTCCTACGCTCGGCACATGCGGGGCATCGCGGTACCGGAGCGCACCGAGGACTTCACGGCCGACCCAGTCGAACTCTTCTTCGACCTGGCATTCGTCTATGCGTTCTCCCAACTGGTCGGTGTGCTGGTCCATGATCCGGACTGGACCGGGCCACCTCCCCGAACGTCACGGCCTGATCACGATCATCGCCCTGGGCGAAGTCATCGTCGCCATCGGCATCTCGGTCGTTGCCGCGCTCGAGGAAGATGCGGGCCTCACGGCGGACACCGTGATCGCCCTCGCCGCCTCCGGCGTGTTCGCGTGTCTCCTGTGGTGGGCCTACTTCGACCGTCCGGGCCCAGCGCTCGAACACCGCGCCGCGGACTTCGACGGCCGGGGTCTCAGTCGCTATGTCCGCGACGTCTACACGTGGTGCCACGCACCGTTCGTCGCCGGGATCATCCTCGCGGCCGCAGGACTCGAGGCGATCACCTTGCATCCTCGAGATCCACTGTCGGTGAACTTCCGAGCGATGCTCATCGGGGGTCTGGCCCTCACCGTCATCGGCATCGCCGCGGCGGTCTGGCGCGCCTTCCGCACCATCGCCAAGGAACGATTGGTCGCCGGCGTCGCGCTCGTCGTTGAACACCGCCGCATCGAGGACTGACCTCGCGCTGTCGCCTCAGGCGGTCGGCAACACCAGCGACTCGACGTGTCGAAGCAGTGGTGGACGATCGTGGTCGTGTCGGACCGGAAGGACCAGCGTGGCGATGCCGAGGGCCGCGGCCCCGCAGTCCGGGCGGGGATTGTCGCCCACCATCAGACAGCGTTCGGGCGAAGCGTCGACGAGAGCGAGTGCGTGCTCGAACATCACCGGGTCCGGCTTGACGGCGCCGACCTCGAACGACAGCGCGAATCCGATCAGCAGGTCGAGCAGCCCGAGGTCAGCGAAGAACGGACGGAGATCGACGTGGAAGTCGCTGACGATCACCATCTCGATGCCGTTGGCGCCGAGGCGATGGATGACGTCGGTCGCTTCTGGGTGGAGGGGTACGTCGTGAGATCAGCGAAGCTCCTCTCGAACGCAAGGCCCAGTTCCTCGTCGATCCCTGCGAGCTCGCAGACGACTCGCTTCGCCTCGGCGTGGCCCGCCCGTGAGAGATCGCATCGAGTGTCGGCATCGATCGCATCCGGATGCCCCTCGGCGGCATGAATTGCTGCGGCGATCTCGCCGAGTTCGCCGTCGGTCGTCGGCCGGCTGAGCTGGTCGAGCACAGGTCGCAGTCGTTCCTCGGTGCTCGGATAGCCGACGATGGTCCCGCACCAGTCGAAGAACACTGCGTCGAATGCTGGCGCCATGAGTCCGATGCGCCGACGCTACGGCCCGAGGTGGACATCGGATGCAGGAGTTGTGGATTGGGTTCGCTGGGTCTGTGCACCCCGTCGGCGGTCGGCCGCTGAAGAGCTGCCGCTCCGTTGGCGCAGCCGCCGCTGATCCGACATTTCGCGCAGAGGAGAATCCGGCGACGCTCGGGCCGGTTCTGGCGGACTCGATGTCGCCACCTTCTGAGGCGTCGGTGCCGGGGATGACCAGAACTCCGCGATCATGGGCTCGTGACGCAGAACATCTACGACGACTCCGAGTTCCTCGCCGGCTACCGGACACTGCCCCGCTCGGTCGACGGACTCGACGGTGCGCCCGAGTGGCCATCGGTGCGAGAGCTCCTCCCAGATCTGGACGACAGGACCGTGGTCGATCTCGGATGCGGGTTCGGGTGGTTCTGTCGCTGGGCCACGGCGAACGGAGCGAAGAGGGTCGTCGGCATCGATGTCAGCGAAGCAATGCTCGACGAGGCACGAGCGCACACCTCGACGGACATCGACTACCGACGCGCCGATCTCGAGGACATCGCCCTCGAATCAGCGACATTCGACGTCGCCTACAGCTCGCTGGCCCTCCACTACATCCAGCGACTCCCTCAGTTGATGCAGCGCATCGCCGACGCCCTCGCACCAGACGGCACGTTCGTCGCCACCGTCGAGCACCCGATCTTCAGCGCACCGTCACGACCCGCGTTCGCCGACACCGAGCACGGGAGCATCTGGCCACTGGACCGCTACCTCGACGAGGGCGAACGGACGACGGAGTGGTTCGTCGACGGCGTCGTCAAACAGCACCGCACCATCGGCACCTATGTCCAGATGATCCTCGATGCCGGCCTGACGCTCACCCATCTCGAGGAGTGGGGCCCGTCGGACGCGCAATTCGAAGCCCACCCGGAGTGGTCGGGTGAGCGCGACCGCCCACCGTTCTTGATCCTCGCCGCCAGCAAGCGCTGAACCCCCGCAGAGGAGTCGTGAGGCCCTGCCCGAACGACTTAGCCGACCGAGCCCTCCATCTGGAGCTCGATGAGGCGAGACCACTCGACCGCGTACTCCATGGGGAGCGTGCGGGTGACGGGCTCGATGAAGCCGTTGACGATCATGCCCATGGCCTGCTCTTCCGTCAGACCACGCGAGCGCAGGTAGAAGAGCTGCTCGTCGGCGACCTTG